>JAPPIE010000446.1 GCA_028874765.1 Gemmatimonadota bacterium | reverse complement strand
TTCAATTGGTAAAAGATGGACACGAAGAATACTACGTCTATTGGGATGACGGTCACAAGCGGTATTTCAGACATGGGTTGTATCAGTCATTTTACGAAAGTGGTCGCCAGCGTTCGGTTGGCAAATACGAACACGATATAAAAGTGGGTGTTTGGACACACTGGTATGAAAACGGGCAAAAACAGGGAGAAATGGACTGGGTAGATGGCAAGCCCGAAGGCATAGTGACAGAATGGTACAAAAACGGACAGGAAAAAAATACGGGAACGTGGGAAAATGGTGGGCGACACGGTCTCTCGACCTGGTGGTATGCAAACGGACAAAAAGAAAAAGAAGTGAACTATATAGAGGGAGAACCCGACGGAATCTGGACATATTGGGACTCGACGGGTGTGATAACAAAAAAGCAGTATTGGGATCGCGGTGCATTTTTGCGGGTTGAAGAGGAAAACTGAAAGGATCAAAAATGGCAGATAAAACCCTGTATTTATTAGACGGCATGGCACTGGTCTATCGCGGGCACTTTGCAATGATACGCAATCCGCGAATGACGTCAAAAGGACTGAACACCTCGACATTATTCGTTTTTGCCAATACCCTATTGGATATTTTGGGCAACACACAGCCCTCGCATTTGGCCGTGGTCTTCGACACGCCAGAGCCGACATTTCGGGACGAGATATACAAAGAATACAAGGCACAACGGGAAAAAATGCCCGAAGACATAAGTGGCGCGCTACCCTACATCGACCAAATGTGTGAAGCGTTCAACGTGCCCGTCATACGCAAACCCGGTTATGAAGCCGACGACGTAATTGGCACACTGGCAAAAGAGGCTGAAAAGTCCGGATTTACAACATATATGGTAACCCCCGATAAAGACTACGCACAACTCGTCTCAAACAAAACATTCATCAGCAAACCCGGCCGCACGGGCGACGGCGCTGAGATTTTAGGCGTTTCAGAGGTCTTGGAACAATGGGAAATTGAGCGCGTGGATCAAGTCATCGACATGCTGGGACTGATGGGCGACTCGAGTGATAATGTACCGGGCATACCGGGCATTGGGCCAAAAACCGCACAAAAATTGATCGCGCAATACGGCAGTGTGGAGGGACTACTCAATCACGTCGATGAATTGAAAGGCAAGCAAAAAGAAAACGTGGAGACATATCGAGAACAGGCATTGTTATCAAAAGAATTGGTCACCATCCATCTCAACGTACCGTTGGACTTTGGATTGGATGATCTCGCCGTAAAAAAACGAGACGAACAAAAATTGAAAGCCCTATTCGCAGAACTGGAATTCAGCACGCTGGGCAAGCGGCTATTTGGAAATGATTTTAATATAGATCAGCAACAAATCTCGCTTTTCGGCGATGAGACAGCGATTGCGGACGTATCAAAACACAAGACCATAGAGAATGTCGAACACACATATCACCTCGTGGATACACCGGAAAAGCGCGCCGCATTAATCGAAAAATTGGCGCAACAAAAGGCGTTTTGTTTTGATACAGAAACAACAGGGCTAAATCCGAGAACATGTGAATTGCTCGGCCTTGCATTTTCATTTCAACCGCACACGGGATATTACGCACCAATGCCAGAAGACCCGGAGAAAAATAAGGCGGTCTTAGAAGAATTCCGAGGAATTTTGGAAAACCCGGACACCGAGAAAATCGGACACAATCTCAAATTTGACATCGCCGTATTATTGTGGCAAGATATCAGGGTTCAAGGACCTGTTTTTGATACCATGCTCGCCGCTTATGTGACCGCACCTGAAATGCGTCGCGGCATGGATGCCCTATCGCTGGCATTATTGGGATATGAACCCATTAAAATTGAGTCTTTAATCGGCGAAAAAGAAAAGGGCAAAAAACAAAAAACCCTGCGCGAAGTCCCCCTGGACAAAGTAGCAGAATACGCAGCCGAAGATGCGGACATCACCTTGCAACTGTCGGAAGCTCTGCGTCCCAAAATTAAAGAAATGGGACAGACGCGCGTATTTGAAGACATAGAATGCCCGCTGGTATCTGTACTGGCGCAAATGGAATACGAAGGCATTCGCATGAAAGCATCTGTAATTGAGGTACTTTCAGAAGACCTTAAAGATGAATTAGTCGCCATCCAAAATCGCATTTACGATCTGGCTGGTGAAACATTTAACTTAAACTCACCCAAACAATTGGGCGATATCCTATTTGAAAAATTAAAACTGGATCCCAATGCGCGGCGAACAGCTAAGACCAAGCAATATCAAACAGGGGAATCAATTTTGCAGCGACTGGCGCACAAACACAAAATTGTGGAACAGATCTTGATGTACCGAACATATTCAAAACTGAAATCCACCTATCTGGATATGTTACCGGGAACCGTATTTAAAAATACCGGGCGCGTCCACACCCACTACGAGCAGGCCGTCACTGCCACCGGACGGTTGCAATCGCACGGACCGAATCTGCAAAATATTCCCATTCGCACGGAAAAGGGACGCGAAATTCGCAAAGCCTTTGTACCTCGCAATGAAAATTACACGCTCTTGTCAGCAGACTATTCGCAGATAGAATTGCGCGTGGCAGCTGAACTGAGTCGCGATGAGGAGATGCATAGGGCATTTCGGGAAGGACTGGATATCCACGCGGCAACCGCAATGAAAATTTACGGACTGGACGAACGCGATGTAACCGACGACATGCGTCGGCAGGCAAAAACCGTAAACTTTGGCATTATTTATGGGATTTCGGCCTTTGGCCTGGCGCAACGCCTGAATATTCCGCGCTTTGAAGCTGGTAATTTAATCGAGCAATATTTTGAACAATTTTCCGGTGCCAAAAAGTACATGGATGACACCATTGAATTTGCGCGAGAACACGGGTATGTGGAAACCATGGCGGGACGCAGGCGATATCTGCGGGATATCCACTCGCGCAATGCCACCACGCGCAAAAGTGCCGAGCGCAACGCCATTAACTCGCGGATTCAGGGCTCAGCGGCCGACATGATAAAAATTGCCATGCGCCGCGTCCAGGATGCCTTGTTTGAACGGGACTTAAAAACGCGCATGTTGCTACAAGTACACGACGAACTCGTCTTTGACCTGCACAAAGACGAAGCCGATATCGCGATGCCCCTGATCGAAGACGCGATGAAAAATGCCCTGCCAATGTCCGTGCCAATTGTCGTGGAAATGGGCATGGGAAATACCTGGCTGGAAGCGCATTGAAAAATGGTGGGACCTCTCCCCCCGGCCCCCTCTCCTGAGAGGAAAGGGGGAGCACTGAATTACATCGCTCCTGTGCGGGCTTCTACACCGCACCTTAATTCTTAATTCCTAATTCTTAATTCCTAATTCACCATGTTCAACTGGCTGAAAAAAATATTCGCCCCTCCTGTCGAACGCCTGCCGCAACTCGAAATGTTTCGCGACCACCTCAATGACCTGCCCGAAATTCAGCAAATCACCGGTTATGACACACGCACCTATCGTTCAGGTGACGAAGCCGCCTGGTGTCGCATCATGGAAGGCAATGTGGGCAGCAACTGGACAACAGAGAAATGCCGGGCGCAATTGACCAACGACCCCCGCTTCCGGGCTGAAAACCTCTTCTTCATCACCCACAACGACGACCCCATAGCCAGCGCGTGTGCCTGGAAAACACCCGGCCAATCGCCGGAAACAGGTGAAGTTCACATGGTCGCCGCGCACGCAGACCACCGCGGCAAAGGACTCGGGCATTTGCTCAACGC
>JAPPIE010000024.1:22285-31646 GCA_028874765.1 Gemmatimonadota bacterium | reverse complement strand
TCGGTCAAAGATCGCCCCGCTTTGCAGATGATTGAAGATGCCGAAAAAGCAGGGGTGCTCACGCCGGAGAAGGTGATTTTGGATTCGACTTCGGGTAATACGGGTATTGCGTATGCCATGATCGGTGCGGCTAAGGGATACCGCGTCGAGCTGGTTATGCCCGAGAGCGTGAGCATTGAGCGACGATACGTCATTCAGTCTTATGGATCTGATCTGGTGTTGAGCGATCCCCTTGAAGGCTCAGATGGTGCGATTTTGAAATGTCGAGAACTTCTGGCTGCTAATCCCGATTTGTATTACAAACCCGATCAGTACAATAACCCATCCAATTCCAGGGCGCATTATTTGCACACAGCGCCGGAAATCTGGTCGCAGACACAGGGCAGGGTGACGCATTTTGTAGCGACGCTGGGCACGAGTGGTACTGTCATGGGTACTGGCAGAGGTCTGAAGGCATTTAATCCCGATGTGCAGATTATTGCCGTTGAGCCACCCGAATTTCACGGGATTGAGGGTCTGAAAAATATGGATGTGTCCATTGTGCCCGGTATTTACGATCCGTCGGTGTGGGACCAGAAGATACGGATTGAAACAGAAGATGCGTATGATATTGCGCGATGGTTGACGCGAGATATGGGGTTGCTGGTGGGGCAGTCTTGTGGTGCGGCGATGGCCGCTGCTCTCAAAGTTGCCGAGACCATAGATGAAGGGGTCATTGTCACGCTGTTTCCAGATAGTGGTGAAAAGTACATGAGTACGCCTCTGTGGCGGCTCGATCCTGCGAGGTAGCGATGTTTGACAAAGCGATTTGGGACGCCATGTTTGTCCACGCACAGCGGGAATATCCGGCTGAGTGTTGTGGTATTGTGACCGAAGATGCTTCGGGGGCGCAGACGATTCATCCGTGTGAGAATATCCAGGACAAATTGCACGCTGCCGATCCCGAAACCCATCCGCGCACTTCCAGGACGGCTTATCGCATGAACGATATGCATGTGATGAAAATTCAATCGGAGGCGGAACAAGCGGGTGGGCGGATTGTCGCGATCTATCATTCGCATATCGATGTGGATGCTTATTTTTCTCAAGAGGATCAAGATGCAGCGACGTTTTTTGGTGAACCAGCCTATCCGGGCGTGGTTTATCCCATTATTCCAGTAAAAAATGCCCGGGTGGATATCGGTGGGGAAAAAGTTTTTCAATGGCTTGATTCGTCGTCAAAATTTGAGGAAGTGGAGATTCGGTGAGAAATAAAAAAGGAGGTAACACATGGCTGTCACAGTTCGGATTCCAACGCCTTTGCGCAAATTTACAGGTGATCAATCCGATGTAGAAGTGCAGGGCGAAACGGTTGGGGAAGCTATCGACAATCTCGAAGCACAGCATGCGGGCATTAAGGAACACATGGTCGATGAGTCGGGCGCTATTCGACGCTTTGTCAATGTGTATGTCAACGAAGAGGATATTCGCTTTCTGGACGGTCCCGATACCAGCGTCAAAGATGGCGATCAGGTGACTATTGTGCCTGCGATTGCTGGCGGGTGTTCCTTTTAATCGGTATATCTGACTTATGATGCACATTTCCGCTAAAGGAGATTACGGTTTGCGCGCGATCTTAGACCTGTGTCTGCACGATGGGGAAGGGCCAGTTTTGCGTACAGATATCGCTGCGCGGCAAAATATCCCCGCAGCGTATTTGGTACAGTTGCTCAATCTTTTGCGAAAAGCCGGTTTGGTACACAGTATTCGCGGTCCCAAAGGCGGACATGTGTTGTTGAAACGTCCGGATGAATTGACTGTGGAAGAGGTATTGGCTGCTCTGGAAGGGCCGGTCAATTTGGTGGATAAGCGCAAAAAGGCTGGGGATGCGGGAACAGATGTGCTCAAAGATGTATGGGAAGCTGTGGGAACCGCTGTACACGATGTCCTGTCATCGGTGACATTTGACGATTTGTGTCGAAAGTATCGGGCGCGTCAGATGCCTGTCACATTCCGGATTTGATTATGGATGGCGCGAGAACTGGACATACGGTGCTGGATCTGGTGGGCAATACGCCCATGGTACGACTGAACTCGGTGGGGCCTGTAAATGGTGCTCAGATCTGGGCGAAATTGGAATTTTTTAATCCGGCGGGCAGTGTAAAAGATCGCACGGCACTCGCTATGGTTGAGGCTGCGGAGAAAAATGGGCAGCTCAAACCCGGTATGACCATTGTGGAATCGACCAGTGGCAATACGGGTATTGGCCTTGCCATGGTGGCTGCGATAAAAAATTATCGGCTGATTATTACCATGCCCGAGGGCGTCAGCGACGAGCGCACCCGATTGCTCAAAGCTTATGGTGCCGAGGTTGTGCTAACGCCTGCCCGCGATGGGATGCGCGGAGCGATTGAAAAAGCCTGGACGCTTAAGGATAAAAACTGTTTTATTCCGATGCAGTTTGAAAACCCCGCCAATCCCGAGATTCATCGGCAGACCACTGCCCGAGAGATGATTTTACAACTCGAGGGCGTTCCCGATGCTTTTGTCGCAGGTGTGGGAACGGGAGGTACCGTGACTGGCGTGGGCGAGGTCTTTAAGCAGGTGCGATCAGATGTGGTGGTCGTCGGGGTAGAGCCAAGGGATTCTGCGGTGTTATCGGGAGGAGAGCCGGGTCCGACTGAGATCGATGGCCTGGGCGCAGGTATGATTCCAGATGTGCTGAATACGGAAATACTGGATCGCGTGATTGTCGTATCCAATTCGGATGCGCGCAAGATGTCAAAGCGGTTGGCGCGTGAAGAGGGCTTGCTGGTGGGGATTTCGTCGGGGGCAGCAGCGCACGCGGCCGTTGTTGTCGCTTCTGGTATGAGACCTCAACAGACGGTCGCAACGGTATTGTGCGATACCGGTGAACGGTATTTGGGCACGTTTTTATTTGGCTGATGCACGCGATTGTGACAAAAAAACCCGGCATCTTTTTGAGATTGCCGGGACTTTTTGTTTTTGCAGATATTTTACGATTCAAGAGCAGCGACGTGGCGCTGTACTTTCGATTTGTATCGGGCGGCCGCATTGCGGTGGATAACGCCTTTTTGAGCTGTTTTGTCAATTGCGGACTGTGTGCTATTGATCAGTGCCTCCGCTTCTTCTTTACTATTTGTCGCCAGTATTTTTTTAAGAGAAGTACGTAAAGAAGAGCGTACACTTCTGTTGCGGAGCCTGGCTTTTTCAGCCTGACGCATGCGTTTTTTTGAAGATGCCAATGTGGGCAAGGGATTCACCTCCTTAGAGAGTTTTCCGGAATTCAGAATAGGAAATCTAACCATTTACAGGTATTTGCACAACCCATTTTTCATTTTCTTATTTTTTTCTGTTTCTGTCTTATTTTACCGCTCAGGTATTTAATCTAATCAGGAGGAATTGCAATGGCACCAACTATTTATGTCGGCACAATCGGTCAGGGCGTCTGGCGAAGTGAAGATGGTGGCGACTCCTGGCGACGCACGAGCAGCGGTATGTTCTCAGAATCGGATATTCGCGCCATTGCCGTGCATCCGGATGATGCGTCAATTCTGTTTGCAGGAACAGAGGACGGTATTTATCGCTCGCAAAATGGAGGGGATAACTGGGAAAAATTGGATTCTTCAATGAACGGTATGCAAATCTGGTCCATTGCGATTCATCCCAGAAGTCCAGATACGGTTTATGCTGGCACATGTCCTTCTGCGCTGTTTCGGTCGGACGATGGCGGTGAAACGTGGAAGCAACTTTCCGTGGAGCTCGTCGAGGATTGCGGTGCTATTATTCCGCGCGTCACGACTATTATCACAGATCCGACAGATGATCAGACCGTCTATGCGGGTATTGAAATCGATGGCATGCGGATTAGCAGAGACGGCGGTGAGACATGGACATCTGGTAATGAGGGTCTTTCGAGTCTCGATATTCACGGCCTCGCGCTTGTGCCCGGAAGTCCAAAAACACTTGTGGCTGGTACCAATAATGATGTGTGTATTACAACCGATATGATGAATTGGACACGGCTCAATGTGAAAGCAGAGTTTCCCTGGCCCTATTGCAGGGGGGTGCTCTATATGTCAAGTGGTCGGGTGTATGTCGGCGCGGGAAATGGACCGCCAGGCGATGAGGGGGGGCTGTTCTATACTTCTGATCTGGGACATTCGTGGGAGCGCGCCGATCTGAACGGCAATACAAACAGTACGGTCTGGGCGATTGTTCACAATCCCGCTGTGCCGAATTTGATAATAGCGTATAGCATTGCCGGACAAATTTTTAGCAGCACCGATAATGGCGATTCCTGGACCAAACTCACCCGCGAGTTCGGCGAAGTTCGCGCGGTGGCTATTGCGCAGTGAGATAATTCCTAAACGAGTTTCTCTTCGGCGGCCGACCATGTTCCACATCTGATTTCCAGCATGTGATCCACTGGCGTCGTAAATGTCATCAATACGCGGAAGGCATTGGGGGCGGACTCGCTGCCCCGCAACGCCCAGAAGCGATGGGCATACGCGCCCGGTCCAACGGAAATGGCGTCGTTGCCTATGTGGTAGGTCGCATATCCGGATTTGAGGAATGCGACCTCTGCGGCTTGGCTGCGCACGATGCTACTGTCAAAATCCAGTTCGCCACCGGGTACAAAATCGCACGCGATTTGAAATGGCACGCGGTCATAGCCCTCTGATTTTACGTGCAGATTAAATCCGCTATCCACTTCTTCAATTTCCAATATTGTCGTTAGCGGTGGCAGGGCGTACACATCTCTTTCTTTTCGCAAGTTGTAAAATTCCTCAAAAGCGACCTCGCGTCCCAATGGCAGATCATAACCGGGTCTGCCGCCATCTGAACTTCGGCTTATGTGCGTCATTCTGATTTTGCCATCCACTTCCTCAAAGGTCTCACCTGAAAATTGTGCAATAGCAAAATAGCTCGCGCACAGGTTCACCGAGGCCAATTCCACGTCTCCGTGTTTTACGCTAAATGGCGATGTTATACCTGCACCTGCTGTGGCACTCGTTTTTTCGCGCCGCACGCGCCACAGTCGCGCTGTGGGATAAACCTTCGCGTACGATTCGGGCAAAGGCTCGCGCTTCAGGTTGTCGTCTCGCCATTCGGGGTGGGTTAAAAATGGTTCCAGCGTCCACGGCAAACCGCCCGGGGATATGGCGTATAACCAGTCTGCGACTGCCGCGTAGAATCCATTTTCTTCGCGCCGCGCCATGTTGTAATAGCTATCGACCATGTTGACCAGAACAACGCGGGTGCCGTGGTCCTGTCTGCGGGAAAAACTCGTTACAACGGTTCCGTCTGCATGTAACATGTGATAGGACAAATCCAGGTTTCGGCGTATGGGTTTTAGCAGTTGGGGGCGATTGAGTGCGTCGGCAGCCAGTCTGAGCGCGCGATTGCAGATGGCGTTATACGCACCTGCACTGCGCTCGATGTATTCGCCATCTGCGTTTATATCTATTGTTTCGGCGAGGTAGCTTTCAATGGTGTCCATTCCGTCCAGGTCGGGGAATAATTCCAGTGCCTGAGAAAGCGCGGCGACCAATACCCAGCGGTGATTTGGCGTGTGGAATCCACCCGCGATCATGCCGGGTACAGCCGTTTGAATAATTTCTCCGAGTATTTCGGCTATCTGTTTTGCGCCGTCATCTCCGGCTTTGCGAGCCGCGCGGACTACTGGCGCGAGTCCTTCGACCAGGAATCCCGTGTCTGGCGATGAATCAAAATTGGTCGTTATCAGGTCAAAACACCCACTCTCCCGGCGAATTTTTCGGGCAAAGGCCGCGCCAGCGAGAATGCGTGCCAGAATTTCTTCGCTTTGATAATACCGACCGCCTTCCAGAAGATAGGCATAGCCCAGGGTGGATACCGCGCTCACATTTGTCGCACCGGCAATTCCATCACTGACAAACCCGCCGTAATCTTCTCGTCCTGCATCCATGACCTGACGGGACAACATAGTTTCTATTTGTTCATTCAGATTTTCCAACAGTGTTTCGTATTTTAGCATGCGTAACCCCCATGAGTGAACGACCTCCAGCAAACCGAAGACCTGCCCAATATATCCCCAATTTGCCCGTATTTCAAGAGAAGTCGTTTCCCACAGGGGCCTGGTTCAATGCAAACTGAAACGGATCGGGATGGTCATGCGTACCGCAATAGCTCTGTCATTTTGCCTGGCTGGCTCGAACAGGAATTGCCTGACCGCCTCCAGAGCCGCAGCGCGAAAAATTTCGGGTCCTTTTAAGACTCGCGGTTCGGCTACGCGCCCTTCTCTGGTAACAATAAACGCCACAAGCACCTGGCCCTGTAATCCCGCTCTGCGAGCCATCTCTGGATAAACTGGATTCACATGCTTGATCAATTCGGGTTTCTGTTCCACGATCCAGAATTCCAAAATCTCTTCTTCTACTTCCACATCGTTTTTCTGCAGCGGGGGAGGGATATCGACGACAGGTGCATCGAAATCCAGTTCTGTATTGGCTATGGTCACATCATCGGGCACGTCTTCGTCTTCTGTTTCAATGGGTACGGAGGGTCTTGGCAGAGGCGGCAATCGCTTCTTCTGATGTGTCTCGGGAATATCTTCAACTTTAAGGATTTCAATAACTTTTTTGGTCGATTTAGAGTCGATCTTCATATCTGGAAACAAAATGGCCGATCCGACCATCAGAAACAATGTCAACGAAGTGGAACGTCTCATCACCTTTGGATAAATTGCTTTTAAATCGGCATCTGCATGTTTTTTGCGAATCATCGGTTTCTCCTCTTTAGATATTAAAAATTTAATAGTTCATTTTAAAAAAATATTTAACCCAACGTGATCTATCCCTCCTTCCGCACACCTTCAATACAAAAGGTGTGAGCCAGCACATCGAGTTGTCGCATCTGAAGTGCTTTTGTGCGGTTAGGCGCATAGATACCCATGTTGATTAAAAAGAAGCGATTCTGAGCGACATCGAAAAGTGCGTAACTCTTGAACGGTCCACCTTGCCACGCGCGTGTATTTTCCCACAGTCCTTCCAGGCAGACGGCCAATTTTCCCTGGAACTCCGTCTGGTAAATGTTCACCTCCCCAGACGATGTTTGATCGCCGCCATAAAAACGGCTCGATACGTCGTCCCACTTTTGCAAACACCAATCTGGCGTCAATTGATCGGGATGTACACCATCTTCCCAATATACCCACAGCCACAATTGTCGCCGATCTACCTGACGCGCCAGTGCCACAAAGTTCTCATTTGCATACTCGTCCATCACTTCATAGCCTACCGGCACCCGCAGGCGCCAGCCAAATTGTCGTGATAGGGCTTCAGAATGTTCGGTATTTTCTCCCGCGTGATACAGAATGGTTTCGAGCCATTTCGACATAGAGGCATCAATCTCCGATACGATGCGGTCGCCGTTGAGCGCGACTTGTTCAGCCACGCCTTGCTCATCTGTAGCTTTGACGACCACGACTATCTGATCAGATGCCCACACATCGCGGTGAATTACTGTCTCATTTTTGGATCGCCCGGTAAACAGCGGCTGTAAGTCCGTCGCCAGAATACCATTTGCAGATGAAACAAGGATCAAATTGCGATAAGCCCGAAAATCCCGAAACGCTTCGGGAGAGACATATACGAAATCAAATACGTACTCGGGTTGCGGCGTCAACACCGGGTCTAACAGTAAATCTTCCAGTACTGGTTTTAACTCTTCTCGGGCGGCTCCATCGGCCACAATCACAATTTTACTGGTTAGCCCAATGCCCCGGGGGAGTGGATTGCCGATAAGCACATCTGCCAGCGGTTTGCTCCACCGGGCAATTTTCAGATGGGCTTCGGCTCTACCGGGCACGTCAATGAGGGGGCCAATTTTTACAGCAATGACACAGACAAATAGAAATATCGCGAGCCAGATGGCACTGTGCGACAGCGATGGGCGGCGCTGATTGAGCAGATATTCAAAGCGCTTTACCAGATTCGGATGGCGATTTATAATGCCCAATCCTATTGGGCGTCCCCTGCCAATCATCTCTGTCAGGCGCGTCAAACAGATCGCATAATCACGTGCATTGTGACCGCGATGCGCGGCGTACTCATCGCAGGCCATTTCTCGAGTTAGTGACAGTTGCTGGCTCAGCCACCAGATGCCCGGATTGCACCATAAAAAAACTTCTACGAGGCGCTGTACCAGAATGCCCAGAGCATCTCTGCGTTGAACATGCGCGATTTCATGCTTGAGTATTTGCTCCAGTTCAGACGCTGACAGTTGTGGTATGAGATGTTGCGGGATGAGTACGACCTGGCGAGAAATACCCAGCACTGAGGGGCTGGCAACAGCATCTGAAATTCGCAAACCAACATCTACTGAGCCAATCCATCTGCGTTTGTACCGCTCAAACCGGGCCTGAAGATCTTTTCCCGCCCACTTTCCAGATCGCTTTAACCGCATCATCTGACAATATCCCACTGCAATCCGCACGAGCATTGCAGTGGCAACGGCCAGCCATAAAATCCAGACGATAATCGGCCAGGAAAATGTGTCGAGGCTCAATCGGGGGTTCACAGGCGTTGCAATTTGTGGTTGTGATGTCTCACTGGCGGGATTAGTACTCGGAACTATGGTTGGGGGAATTGTTGCGTTCGGTTTATCTGTGGCCTCGTATGGTGCAGGTGTGACGAGAAACAGAGGCATAATTACCACACCAATCACGGCGATCCAGAGCAGGCGGTGCAACAAAGAGGCAGGCACGCGCAAACGCGAGAGGACTGCCACAATCATTGCAGCCAAAAATCCCATCCAGATCCCATTCAGCAGATAAAACACGCTGAGCCGGGCAATGGTATCAATCCATTCGCCCATCATGTTTCATCCTCCTCTGCCTTCTGAATCATTTTGTGAATGCGGGCGAGGTCTTGTGCATCGAGTTCTTCATTTTCCACCAGATTGAGTACCAGGGTTTCTGGCGAATTGTCGAAAAAGCGACTCATCAGATACTGAATGGCGCTTCGCTGTGCATCCTCTCGCCCCACGATTGGATAATATACAAATGCCCTGCCTTCTTTTTCATGCCGCAAATACCCTTTCTGTTCCAGAATGCGCAATATTGTCAATACTGTGCTATACGCCGGAGATTCGCTTCCAGCGAGTGCGTTGGCAACGTCGCTCACTGTAGCCGAGCCGCGATCCCAAATCACCCGCATCAATCTCAGTTCGGCATCTGTCAGAGTAGGGGATCTTCGTCTGCCCATATAGCCCTCACTATTAAAGATTTAATACTTACAAAACAAATATGGAGAAAAAGAAAGTGAGTGTCAATTAAAAAATTAATAGTTCAACAGAAAAAAAGACAAATTGGTAGGGG
>JAPPIE010000024.1:20152-22185 GCA_028874765.1 Gemmatimonadota bacterium | reverse complement strand
TCACTTGAACTTCAGGGGCTTGCCTTCGCGGGCAGATTGATAAACCGATTCTAGGAGGGCTACTGTGCGGCGGCCTTCGCGTCCATCTACAGATAGGGGCGTTCCTCTGGTTACGGCATTTACCACGTCTTCGACAATACTGTGGACATTATTTTCGACACTGTCGAGTTTTTCCTGAAGCCCTGTGCCGTAAACCGTCATTTCGCCATTCAAAACATCGTGTAGCAAAATGCCGCCTTCTGTTCCGTGTACTTCGGCGCTGAAATACACACTCTGGGGGAAGGTCGTAGTGCCCAGGATTGTGCCTTTTGCCCCGTTTTCGAAATTGAGGATTGCCAGCCCGATGTCTTCGGTCTCAATCTCGTGATTTACAATGTCGATTTCACCGTACACGGAAACCGGGTCGCCCATAAACCAGCTCAATACGTCGAGCAGATGCGCGCCCTGATTGGCCAATGAGCCACCGCCATCCATAGACCACGTTCCGCGCCAACCATCGTCGTGCAAAAAATAGTCGTCAGATCGAAACCACTTAAAACGCACTTCTCCCAATATCATCTTGCCCAGCCAGCCTTCCCGAATCGCGGTTGCCACCTTGACATTGCCATCCACATATCGGCTTTGATAATCCACACCGCACAACACGCCGGCATCTTCACAAGCCGCAATGAGCCGATCACACGCTTCGGTGCTCACATCCATGGGTTTGGTGGTTATCACATGCTTGCCCGCTTTTGCCGCTTCAATGCCCACCTGGGCATGTTTGCCGCTCGGCGTCATCACCATCACGACATCCACGTCATCTCGCGCAAACACATGTTCCATATTTATGACGCAGTCCGTTTCCAATTCCTGTGCCACTTCTTCAGCCAGGTCGCCGTGCAAATCGCACACGACTTTTAAATCTGCCCCGGCTGTCTCTTTAATCAACCGCGCTCTGTTGCGCCCCATGCCCAGGCCAATAACGCCAAATCCGACCATGTTATCCTCCTATTCGTCTTATCTTCATGCACAATCGGGATGGCCTTCCGTCCAACGCCCGAAGGGGACATCGGTCTGTCCGCCCTGATTGATCTTCGACATCGCCTTTCGAGTGTCCAACCACATTTGGGTCCACACTTTTGCATCTCTCAATTCGCGCTCTGGATGTTTGCGGCTGCGCGCGACAAAGCCCGGAAATGCCTCGCGTCCAGTCGTTTGACCGGTGGGATTATAACGCAGATCAAAGCTCCAGCGGATTTTATCGCTCAGATTGGATAGCGATCCGTGTACTGTGCACTTGGGAAGAAAAATGACATCTCCCCGTTTGACCGGTAGCGGTATCATGCGTTCGGCTTCAAATAGCGATTCGGGTATTTGCCGCCCGCCCGCTGTTTTGGGTCCGTTCCTAAAATACGATGGACAATGCGTCAAAAGCCCGTGTTTGTGGCTGCCGGGCACGACTTTTAGAGGCCCTTGTTCAATATCGACGTCTTCGAGTGCAAACCACACGGTCAACATATTTGTCTCATCTGCTTCTGGTACAACTACGCCCTGATCCTGGTGCCAGATCGTTTCTCCCAAAATCGGATTTCCAAACTGGTTTTTGGGCAGAATATGCTCGGGCGGTTTAATCCGCACATGTTGTACGGGATTCGAGTATATTTCTGGCCCGATGAGCGATTCCACACAATCGAGCAGGGATTCATCTGTAAAGGCATTGAGAACAGCCTGTCCCGTCCAGAAGGGGGTGTCTGGCTTCACGTTTTGAAATGGTAGCGAAAAATCGAAATACTGTTTGTGTACATCGCCCGTTTCAATACAGACTGCGATGAATCGTTCAGCAAAATCGAGGTCTTCGAACAAGGAAGAAATTTCTTCTCGTTCGTAAAGATCGCGCACTAATGTGTCGAGTACTTCTGTGTACTCTTCGATTACAGGATCCAACACGGTTTTTGGATCTAACACGCCCTCCACCACCAGATAGCCTTCTTCTTCAAACTGTGCAATCTGCTCGGCAGTTAGGCAACCCATGGCATTTCTCCTTTTTGTGG
>JAPPIE010000024.1:18650-20052 GCA_028874765.1 Gemmatimonadota bacterium | reverse complement strand
GGCAAAGTCAGCGTTAGCGCACCGGGCATAATTTCAAATACCAGTTCTTTGGGGCCTTTCTCAACTTCGCCATCAAATTGAAACCAATCGCTCTTTTCGCGCGTGATATGGATTTTTTTCGCCTGAAATATCTCTACGCCGGGCATTCGATCAAAAGTGCCATTAAAAAGGCGGTAGGTATTCAACACCAGGCGAATCCACCCTGGATGTGTAAACACGCACACATCGAGAACCCCATCATCTGGCATCGCTTGAGGGGCTATGGTTGCGCCGCCTCCAAAGTCCGGCAGGTTGGCTATGACAACGAACAAAGGCGTGCGCTCAATTTTACTGTCAGAATCCAATCTCAATCGCAATGTCTGAGGGCGATATGAGAGAAGCGACAGCGCGGTGAGCACCAGGTAGGGCAAGAATCCGCGGCGCCCCGTCCGACTTGCATACCGATGGGCAACCTCTGCATCTAAGCCAATGCCCGCAGTAGAAAAAAACAGGGCATTGCCCACGCGCCCCACATCGAGTTTCCGAATGTCTGGCTGAATAAAAGCGCGACAGGCTTTTGCCGGGTCAAAAGATAAATTCAACGCACGCGCAAATGCATTGCCCGATCCGGCGGGCACCACTCCCAGGGGTATCTCTGTGCCGAGGAGCGCGCGTCCAACTTCGTTAATGGTACCGTCGCCTCCAATGGCGACCACCAGATCGAACCCCATTTCGGATGCGCTTGCCGCCAATTCCGTGGCGTGCCCCGCGTACTGCGTTACTTCAAGGGTAAAATCCATCCCCGCTTTCTCACACGCGGCAATCACGCGAGATCGAATATTGCGTTGCACACCTGCATGCGGATTCGCAATGAAGAGTACGCGTGAAAATTGCATACTCATGTATGTAAAAAATCGACCAGGGTCTGACCGATATCCCTCAAAATTTTTGGCGAAGGTTGTGATACATCGACTTGTTGCACGATTTCTTTGGGATAATGCTCCAATACAGCAATTGTTTGACGGTCGTACACATCGAATCTTTTGCGAATAATTTGTTCATTTGCGTCATCGATGCGGTATGCGACGAGCGCGCGTCCAAAGAGGCGTTTGATCAGTACATTGCGGTCTGGACAATCCAATACCATGATCAATTTTACATTTAAGTTCTCATCGGCCATCTGAGCCTGGGCCAGTGTGCGCGGTAGGCCATCTAAAATCAGTGTCTGTTCATCGGGCTTAAAATCGCCAAAATCAACCAGGCGTTGCATGCGTTCTCGCCACAGTGCAACGACAAATTCGTCGGGTACCAGTTCGCCTTTGCGAATACTCGCCAGAGCCATTTCCCCAGGCTGGCTATCGACGTCTAATGCCCTGAGCATATCGCCACTTGAAAAATGGTATAAACCTGGTATTTGTTTTAA
>JAPPIE010000024.1:13470-18550 GCA_028874765.1 Gemmatimonadota bacterium | reverse complement strand
GAATTGGGACACGAAATTGGCATTATTGAAAATCCCAAAAAACTCGACGATGCTTCGCGCAATTTGCTCGAAGCCGAACTCAAAGCCATCTACTTTGTCCCGACCATCAGTGCCATAACTGCCGTCGTAGCCAAAGGCACGGGCAGTCAGTGGACTGTTGATACCGACGATGGCGAATATACTTTCCGCATTCTGGGACGAGATGCACTCAAGGGCGATGAACCGCCTGCTATTGAAATCACGGATGAAAATGGCAAGCGATACAAAATTGACGATTACTGGGATCTCGATGCGGAAAGCCGAGACCTGACTTCTGACCTGCTGCCCGATAAAGTTGTCAAGGCGCGCTATATCCGATCGGGTTCGAGTAGTAGAAGCAGAAGCAGTGGTTCGAGTAGTCGGAGTAGCAGTCGCGGTAGTAGTAGCGGCGGTAGTAGCAGCATGGGTGGATCGTTTATAGGCATACGGTGATAGTTAGTAGCTACCGTACCCCTAACAATAAGTCGGCCAGTAATTGATCCAGACGCTCATAGCCCAGTCCAACGCGCCCCATTGCATCGATATCAAATTGCACTTGTTTGAGTGCCTGCGATTTTTCCCGGCTGTATTTGCCCAGATGCTGTTCGTATTCGGGGTTCTGGTTTCCAATTTCTTGCAAGATTCCCTGAATTTCGGCATCTGCTTCGAATTGTGCCGCTTTTTCTTTTAAGATATTATACGTACGCATACACCCTGCGGCAAAATCCCATACCCCTTCTTCGTCTTCTGTGCGAAATGCGTGTGCGTCGAAGTGTCTCGGGCCCGCATAACCGTTGTTTTCGAGCAAGCGCACGAGTAAAAAGGCACTTTTGTAATCTTCTGAGCCAAACCGAAAGTCCTGATCATAGCGGCCAAAACGCTGGTCGTTTAAGTCGATATGGAAGAGTTTGCCCGCCTCGAATGCTTGTGCCACGCCGTGATGGAAATTTAACCCCGCCATGTGTTCGTGTGCGACTTCCGGGTTGACGCCCACCATTTCGGGGTAATCCAGCGTTTCGATAAATGCCAGATAATGCCCGGTTGTGGGAAAGTACATATCGGCACGCGGTTCGTTGGGTTTGGCTTCGAGCGCGAAATTCAAATCGTATTTCTGGTCGCGCACGTAATCGCACAAGTAATTTAAGCCATCGCGGTAGCGTTTGAGGGCATCGATGGGATCTTTCGCCACGTTGCATTCGGCGCCTTCGCGTCCGCCCCAAAACACATAGGTTTTTGCACCCAATTCGACGCCTAAATCAATGGCTTGCATAATTTTTTGCAAGCCATAAGCGCGAATTTTAGGGTCGTTGGACGTAAAGCCCCCATCCTTAAATACGGGATGAGAAAATGTATTGGTGGTTGCCATGGGCACGACCATGCCGCAATTTTTTAGTGCGTTTTTGAAATCGCTTACGATTTTATCGCGCTGTTGTGGTGTGGCATCAATTGGCACGAGGTCGTTATCGTGCAGGTTAATGCCCCACGCGCCCAGTTCGCTCAATCGCTGCACAATCCGCTCGGGCGCAAGCGATTGGCGCGTTGGATCGCCAAAGGGATCGCGTCCGGGATTTCCCACTGTCCACAAACCAAATGAAAATTTATCTTCTTTTTTTGGCGTATATACATCGGCCATTGGACCTCCTCAAAATGCGAATGAAAAATTAAAAATGACAATAAAGCGTTGCAACTTCCGCGTGCAAAATATCATGGTGAAGTCTGACTGTCAATGGACATTTCCACAACTCATCGGGAGCAAAAAATGATTATTCGCGATCCCGTTCACGGCGATATGTCGTTTAATGAATCCGAACGCCGGGTTATGGATACGCGGCAAATGCAACGCCTGCGCGGTGTGCGACAAACGGGATCGGCATATCTGGTTTATCCAGGCTGTGTACACACGCGTTTTGAACACTCGTTGGGAACGACGGCGATGTCGCGTCGCGTGCTCGATGTTTTGAGGCTTGGCGGCGCGCAGATTGAACCTGAGCAAGCCGATACGGTCGCATTGGCCGCGCTGGTTCACGATATTTCGCACTTGCCCTTTGGACATACGTTTGAAGATGAACGCAAGCTCTTTCCCCGCCACGATACAGCCGCCCGCATGAAACATTTCCTGACGCAGACAGAAATCGCGCAAGCACTCGATGCTTCGGGCCTGAGCGATACGGTGGTTTCCCTGCTTACGGATAAATCGTTTTCACCGGCGTGGATGCAGCAGATTGTGTCCAGTACCATCGATGCCGACTTGCTCGATTATTTGCGTCGCGATGCGTATTTTGCAGGCCTGCGTCAGGATTATGACGACCGTATTTTTAGTACCTTTATGCTTGCCGATGAAAATCTTGCGATTGATGTGACCCGTCTCAGCACGCGCACCGAGTTGTTGCACTTGTTGCGGTTGCGCTATTTTCTCACCGAGCGCGTTTATTATCATCACGCCAAGGTATCGTCGGGCGCTATGATTGCCAAAGCCGTCGAGATCGCCACCGAACACGGTCTTGCCGAAACCGATCTTTACACTCTGACGGACGATGCCCTTTTTCGCCATTTGCTCGGCTATGAAGACCCGCGTATTGACCGCCTGATCAACGGTGTTTGCGAACGGCGTTTGCTCAAACGCGCCTATATGATTTCGACTGCCGAAGTGGGACGCAGAGGGCGCGATGAGTTGATCGCCACCTACAATCGATCTGTCGAGAGTCGGCAGCAGATCGAGCGACAAATCGCCGATGCTGTGACTATCAATCCCGATCAGGTTATTCTCTATTGTCCAGATATCTCGGCCATCAAAGAAGCGCGCGTGCGCGTTGTTACGCGCAATGGCCTGAGCCGCTTGAACGATCCGCCAGACAATCCGCCTTTTGATGTAAAGGTTGTAGAAGACCAGTATGAACGGCTCTGGAAATTCTACATTTTTGCACCCGAAGGTTATAGAGAACGCGTTGGAAAAGTGTGCGAGCGCGTATTTGGCGAATCAAATGCGCTGGTATAAAGATCTTTATTGGGACTGTTGTGACCGGTGTTTGACGCGGTCAAATAACGGCATATCTGCCCGTCCTGCGCCCTCCACCTTCTTGTGACATGAAGGGCATAGGCTGATTAGATTGCTCAGTTGATTGGCCTCTTTTGGCGAGTCGAAAAGCCGGTACGGTATTTTGTGGTGTACATCCATCTGCCGTCCGAGTGTGTCTTCGGTAATCCCGCAAGAGGCGCAACAAAATCCATCGCGCGCGCGCGCCTTGTCTGCCTGAATTTTCCAATTTCCCCCGCGATACTCTGGGCGGCCTTCCAGCACGAGTTCAAAATTCTCGTTAGATTCCCAATGGGTTCTGCATTTGTTGCTGCAGAATTGGGAGCGGATGCCCTTTTCAGCATACCAGCGCGGCTGGGAAAATCGCTTGTCGCATTGCATACACCGCACGGTGATATCGTCTTCGCGCCGAACTTTTTGTTCTTCTTCAAACGACAGGCGCATCTGCGGCGATGATAAATAATTTTTTTTGTTCATCGTTTTAAAACCTCACACATCAATAGCAAGCTCACAATCCAAATATAGGTTGGAATAAATTACAAGTCCATAGAAAGAATAGATTGTGCCCCAAAGTAAAAATTGGATATTGTATCTGAATTTATTATAATAATTCGCACTTACTTCTGAACAGGAGAATCCCGTGTTTAAGTATCATAGCGATCAAGGTTGCCATGGCCAATCCCGTTGAATCGTTGCGGTATGAGTGAGACTTAATTTTCTAATAAGGATAAACAATGGAATCCCTGCCCCTGCTTTCGGGCCATCCCATGCCTGTTGTCGGCCTGGGTACCTGGCCGATGCGAGGCGATCAATGTAAAGAGGTTATCAAACAGGCTCTCGAATTGGGCTATACGCATTTCGATACGGCCTGGATCTACCAGAATCAGCGCGAAATCGGCGAGGCTCTCCGAGAGGTCGGTGCTGACCGCTCAAAACTTTTTATAACCTCCAAAGTCGGCAGAGATTATCTGCAATATGATGTCGCGCTGAAACAAGCAGACGATATTCTCGAATATCTCCAGATGGACTATGTGGATTTGCTGCTCGTTCACTGGCCCAACGAAGCTGTGCCTATGGAAGGCACTATTCGCGCTTTCAACGAGGTTTTCGATGCGGGAAAAGCGAGAAGTATTGGGGTGAGTAACTTTTCGGTCGAACAAATGGAACGCGCTCGGTCCCTTTCTGCAGCACCTATCAGTGTCAATCAGATCAAATACCATCCGGGCTACGAACAACGAGATGTTTTGCAATGGTGCCTGGAAAACGATGTGGTGGTGACTGCGTATTCCCCTCTGGGGAAGAAGGGTATTCTTCGAGATCCCGTTCTGCTGGACATCGCCCGTATCCACGATAAGACCTCTGCACACGTCGCCCTCAAGTGGCTGTTGCAAAAGGGTATGATTATTATTCCCAAAGCGAGTTCCAGAGCACATCTCCAGGCGAATCTCGATGTTTTTGACTGGTCCCTATCTGAGAGCGAGATGCAGTCTATTGACCGCATAGCGGGGTAACCGAAATGGATAAGAAAAACAGGCCCAATGTCGTTCTTATCATTACGGACGACCAGGGGTACGGAACTGTGGGGATACACGGGAATGACCAGGTCAGGACGCCCAATATGGATCGTTTGGCCAATGAAGGGGTGGCGTTTGACCGGTTCTACGGGCATCCGCTTTGTTCGCCTTCTCGAGCCGCGTTGATGACGGGGCGGTATTTCTATCGAACCGGAATTCTACACACGTCCCGAGGGGGTGCATTAATGTCGGGCGATGAGGTCACTGCCGCCGAGCTGTTTCGAGATGCCGGGTACCGCACCGGGATTTTTGGGAAGTGGCATCTCGGTGATAATTACCCCATGAGGCCCATGGACCAGGGATTTGAGAAAGCCGTGTGGCACAAAGGCGGAGGGATCGGGCAGACTCCCGTAAGGCCAAACAGCTACTTTGACTCACTTCTGTGGCGAGAGGGGGAAGAGTTCCAGGCGAAAGGGTACTGTACGGATGTCTTCTTTGACGAGGCCCTCGCGTT
>JAPPIE010000024.1:0-13370 GCA_028874765.1 Gemmatimonadota bacterium | reverse complement strand
ACAAAAGGAGACGTGTACGAAGGCGGAATTCGCGTTCCGTATTTCATGAGGTGGCCGAAAGGGTTGCCGGCTGGTTTCAAGACCGACAAAATTGCCTCACATATCGATGTTCTGCCCACTTTGTTGTCGCTTTGTAACGTGGATTCTCCCTCTGATCTCGGGATGGATGGCGTGGATCTGACGCCCCTGATTCGAGGTCAGGAAGTGGCATGGCTTGATCGCACCCTTTTCATTCAGACACACCGGGGGAGCCGCCCGCGACAGTACCACAACTGTACGGCGATAACCCAACGCTACAAGTGGTTGGGTTATCCCGGTACCGGTGGACAGTGGGATTTTGAAACTTCTTCGACAGACCCCGTGATGGAGCTGTACGATCTCGAAGACGATCCCGGCGAAGAGAAAGAGATAGGTGGCCTGATGCCCGATCTTGTAGCGCAGATAAAGAGAGACTACGACGCCTGGTTCGACGATGTGGCTTCGGATTGGCAGGCGGGGATCATTCACATTGGGAATTCGGCGGAGAATCCTCTCACGCTGTGTCGCTATCAGGATTCAGAATACATATCCGAACTCCCACACGGCTGGCGTGTGAAGATCGAACAGAGCGGAACCTATGAGCTTCGAATCAACCGCGAGTCGCTAAATGGCGCGGGTGCCCTCGGGGTTCAGTGGCTGGGGAATACTCAGAGAAGTCCGCTGGTTGCGGGAGAGAATACAGGACGGTTCGAGCTTGAAGCGGGGGACGGCACGCTGGAGATTTGGTTCGAGCTTGAGGGCATAGGTCGCGTGACGTTTTCAAGTAATTTGACGATTGGGGATGTGGAGGTGGCTTACCTGGGGTAGGAACAAAATAGTGTGGAAGGATATAATTCATGGATGAATTTGTCAAAGATGTAGCTGGACAGACGGTGATTATCACGGGTTCGAATCGCGGCATTGGACTTGGCTGGGTAAAGCATTATCTGAATGCAGGTGATTCAGTCATTGCCACTTGTCGGACGCCAGAAGAAGCGACGGACCTGATTGCCCTGAAGGAAGAATATGGCAACAAGCTTTTGATCGTGCAGTTGGAGTTGGCAAACGAAGAGGATTTCAAGCGGTTGGGTGATGCACTGGCTGAGCACAATGTGTGTATTGATATTGCGATCAATAATGCTGGCTCTGGTAGTGGAAAACCATTTGGCGAGTGGGACTCGGAGAGTTTTGCGATTACTTTTCAGGTGCATACCATTGGTTCTGCTTTGTTTGCGCAGATGGTTACGCCACTGCTGAACGACGGGGCAAAGATGGTGCTGACCACATCTGGTGTGGGTAGTATTACGCGCGCCAATCGCCAAAACGAAATGGATGCTTACGCCATTGCCAAAGCAGGTGTTAATATGCTTGCCAAACGAATGTCGGTTCGGCTGGCTGACCGCAATATTATAGTGGCTGCCTTAACTCCCGGATCTGTACTTACCGGTATGAACCCAAATGGCACGATTTCTGTGGAGGAGTCCGTTGGGCTGATGTCCAGCACGCTGGACAAGCTGACCGTGGAGGACAGTGGAAGCTTCTTTCAGAATGATGGCACGGTGGTGCCCTGGTAGCTTTCAAGTTGCTGGGACGGTAGAAAATGGAATACCATAGCTTTCCAATTGACGAGTACACGAAGCGTCCGTTGAAGATCGAAAACCACCGGGCGATTGCGCCTGATGATCCTGGAGTCGGCGTAGAATTTGACTGGTCCAAACTCGAACCTTATTGTGTCTCCGATTTGGTATTCGGCGAATAATGCCGGTTGCCACACTCGCCAGGCCTGCGGATGTTGCTCAACTCGGCGAACTACGCGAAGATCCGTAACATCTCCACGATAATCCAGCATTATCTATCTTCTCGACCTGAAGGCGTCCTCCTTGACATAGTAAGATAAATAGTATAAATTTCTGACAATATCAAGAGATATCCGAATGCGAGGAATGTAGTCCAATGACCGGAATCGCCGACAAGATCATGCAGAGGGTGTCCGTCCACGATAGCGGAAGATGGGTGTGTACGCCGAAGGACTTCCTGGACCTCGGCAGCCGCGAGGCCGTTGACCAGGCCCTGTCGCGTCTCGTCAAGGCGGGACGGCTGCGCCGGGTGGGCCATGGCCTGTACGACAAGCCGAGGATTAGCAATGTGCTGAATCGGCCAGCGCCCGTCGATCTGGATGCAGTCATCACAGCGCTGGCACGGCGGGATGGCGTGCGGATCATGCCGGATGGATTGGTGGCCGCGAATCAGTTGGGTCTCACCAACGCCGTGCCCGCGAAGGTCAGCTACGTGACGGATGGCTACTCCAGGTCCCTCAAGATCGGCGGAAGAACTGTCCGGTTCCGGCATGCGGGTCCAAGCGTCATGCGGTGGGCGGGAAGACCCGCCGCGCCAGTAGTTCAGGCGCTGCGGTGGTTGGGCCCCCGCGTAGCCGCGGACGGAGAGATCGTCTCGATGCTGAATCGCCATCTTCCCGACGCAGTGAAGCTTGATCTGTTGCACAACAGCCGCGATCTTCCCGGCTGGGCATTGCCGCTGGCACGCAGCATCGCGGGTGAACAGGCCGTTGCCGTATGACCAGGGGCTTTGAAGCGTTCCTCGTCCTGGCGGATCAGGACAGGCGGGACATTCTTGAAGCGGCGGCAGCCCGCCTTGATACGTTGCCGAGCTATGTGGAGAAGGACTTCTGGGTTTGTCTGGTTCTCGACACGCTGTTCAATCAGCGTCCCGAGGGGCATCCGAGGCTGCTTTTCAAGGGTGGAACGTCTCTGTCCAAAGCCTTCGGGCTCATCAAGCGCTTTTCTGAGGACATCGATCTCGTGGTATTCCGCGACGGTCTTGGCTTCGAAGGGGAGCGCGACCCGACCGTAGATAGCCAACTGTCGAACAAGAAACGGGCCACGCTGTTTGGAGAACTCAGAGCGGCGTGCAGTGGATACATTCATGGGGCACTGCGGACCGCTCTGGCGAGTCGGATCGACGAACTCCCGACCAGTTGTCAGATTGTTCCGGATGAGGGCGATGTTGACGGACAGACACTCTTCATCGAGTATCCAACCCTCTTTCCAAGCGGAGACGTCACTTATGTGGCCCCGCGCGTGAAGATCGAGGCGGGAGCGAGGTCGGCACTCGACCCCAGCCAGCACTGCACGGTCACTCCCTATATCGCCGATGAGCTTCCTGACTGGTCGTTCACAGCGGCGGGCATTCGCGTGATCGCGCCCGAGCGCACCTATTGGGAGAAGCTGCTGATTCTGCATGGCGCATATTGCGGATACCGGGACGCCGGACGCCTGCCAGTTGACAAGGACCGCATTTCGCGTCACTACTACGATGTGGCGGTGGTCACGGCGACGGAAGTCGGCAGGTCGGCCTTAGCCGACATCGACCTGCTGGACGCGGTTCGGAACCACAACCTCGTCGCTTTCCGGCAGGCCTGGAAGCGGTTCGAAGAAGCGGCTCCCGGATCGGTGAGACTGCTTCCTCAAGCGGAACTGCGTAAGGTGATCGAACAAGACTACCGAGCCATGCAGGGCATGATCCTCGGCGAGACCCCGGACTTCGAATGGATCACGGATCAGCTTCGACAGGCCGAAGCTGCGATAAACGGAACTTAAACATGGCTACAGCCAGAGAAACTGGAAGCTGCCGTGAAGCCTATTCGACGGTAAAGGAAGCGGATTTATAAGGAGGACAGTATGATACCCATCAGACTTGGTGTTGTTGGTCTTGGTCTTGGTCAATGGATAGTAGAAACTGCGAAGAGAATTGAGGGTGCCCACGTTGTGGCAGTTGCTGAGAATATGCCTGCTCGATTGGATGGTATGGGGGGGTATAGAGCCTATGAGAAGGAAAATGATCTCAGGCTTTACGAAGATGCAGACCAGATGATGGATAGCGAATCGTTGGATGCGATCGCGCTTGCGGTGACGCCCAAACATCGCAGGGCGCTGATCGAATCGTCTGGCAACAGGGGCATCCCAATGCTGATCGAGAAGCCCTGGGCAGGGACTGTGAAAAGTGGAAGAGCGTTGGTTGACTTGTGCAACAGTTTTGATTTGCCCTGTCAGGTCGAATTTCCGATCCGTTGTATGCCTGCAATGGTGCGGTTGCGAGAACTCCTGAAAGGCCCTCTCGGAAAAGGGTGGATGGCAAATGGCAATCTGATGATGGGTTGGTGCCCTCCTCCAGAATCAACAAAACACTGGGATCCGGAAAACCACAATGGGCTTATCAACGAGTGCTATGTACATCTTTTCGACACGCTGGCATTTTTACTGGGCAAGCCCAAATCCGTATTCTCATTTGGGGGATCGTTCAGGGGTAGCCCAATGCCGGATGCGGCCGCAGCAGTCATTGAGTTTGATTCTGGAGCCTCTGCTTCGCTGACTTGTGGTGGTATTGGTGCTGCTTGTGCTGATGGCGGACATCTTCTGGATATTTGGACAGAGAACGGACTGGCACGCATAACTGGCACGCAATGGCTACCCGATACGCTGGAATGGGCCCTGAGGGAGGCCAAAGAATCTACAGTCGAGACGTTTCATGCGCCTGAGCGAACGACCCTGATGGAGTACAATATGCGTGCATTTTTTAACGCGGTCCGAAGCGGTGCCCCCGTAGCTGCAACACCGGAAGACGGACTGATTGCAACAGCCATCGCGATGGCCATTCAAGAATCTATTGTTACGGGGAATCGCGTTGCGGTGGACTATTAGGCAAAACTATTGGGCTTCAACGCTATGTCCTCAACCCGGATTTGATTCCATAGCGCGAATTATGGTGAAATTCGCAACTTGCCAAAATGAATATGAGTACGCGCCGTATCTGGTGTGCCGCTGTCCCACACGCAGCGGAAGTCACCCGGTGCAGTTTCAATAAGTGTGGGATAAGAGTTCTTAATCCCGGCATCGTAGAAGGTCTTCTCTTCGCTCCAGGTGTCTCCGGGATTTTTTGTTTTGTACCGCAGAGAGGTCCGACCTCCGTTGGGAAATCCCGGTGCTTTTTCTCTTTGGGGAGGCCCATCGCTGTACACATAGATATGCGTGCCATTCGAGGATCGGCCAAAGAAAGCCTTTGACTTGGCGTTGTGCAGGTCGGGTTCGGGTTTGGCGACACTCCAGGTCTGGCCACCGTCGCGGCTCACGCTCGAATAGGCTCTGGGAGGGTCCGTCGTGCGATCGGTTTCGTCGTAATCGGCAGTTCGCATGACGATCCATAGTTCCTCTGGTGTTTCTCCCGGCGCGATATTTCCCTCATGCAGGAAAACACGAGCATTGGTGGGTTGGGGAATATATGCTTCGAGCTTCCACTCCAGCAGGCTGGTACTGCTGAGAACGAAGTGGTCACGAGAACCGCGTGGGTCTTCTTGCAGCGTGTTGCGGTGGGCTGGCAGCAGAAACTTGTGTCCCGAGTCGGTCTCCGTGGTCACGATGGTTGAGCATGTAATCAGCGGTCCCGCATAGTGCATCGCCATTTCCACCTGTGTCCAGGAATAACCGCCATCTGCAGTGAATGCACCGACCAGTTGAGATTCTTCGCTGTTCTTCTGGGCTATTGGGCAGCGCATCGCAAAGCACCAGATTACGTCCTGTCCGGGAGCGCGGTAAAGGACTGGATTCGCGTAGGCAAATTGCACCATACCCTGACGCTGGCGATGATCGAAGATCATCACGGGTTCCTCCCAGGTATCCCCATCGTCGGTTGAGAGCGTCGCGAGAATGTCTCCCATGTCTTTCTTGCCGTTGACCATCGCTCCGAAGGCCACAATGAGATGCCTCTTCTTGTTTCCCGGAATAATGACTGGTTGCCACACGCGCCAGGCCTGCGGATGCTGCTCAACTCGGCGAACTACGCGCAAATCCGTAATATCTCCACGATAATTCTGCATCATTTATCTCCTCTATTCGCGTTCAAATCCCAGGTTCGGTATCCGCCAGTTGGCATACCAGCGGGAGTCTTCTGGGGGTGCTTTATCCCCACTCTGCATAGAGGCAAAATCTTTCATCCGGGGCCGGATCTCCTCTTCCCAGATACGCTCGATCTGCCCGTAGGTCAGCGGGGTGTGATCGGGTTTTAACCGCTCGTATTCCGTCAGGAGTTCTTTTGCTTTTTCAGATATATGTGCCGCCGTATCAGCCGCCATTTCTTCTCCCGCTCGCCGGCTGGATGTATCCACATAATCGCCCTGGGCGAAATGGGGTCCTGGCTCGTCCGGTCCGGGAAGGCGAGACAGATCTACGCAGTCTGGAGCCACGGCCCACAGCAGCGATGTTTCCCCTCTTCCCGCGTGGCCTCCCATGCCCCGGTCGTCTTTGAAACGGGATTCCCCTGTGCCCATACTCATAAGAGAATAGAGTCGGACGGAAACGTGTTGCTGGAGGATTTCCAGTACAACGGGTACGTCCAGGCGGTGTGGTCCCGAGTGTCCCGAGAAGAGCACGGCTACGTGAAATCCCAGGGCATCGACGGCGCGGATGTGATAGCAGAGATTTTTCAAGAAGATCCACGGTGGTACTGCTGTAAGCCAGGGGCGGGCGTCACCCACCCGTTCGTGTGCCCAGGTCCCGTAGCCTCCGGATTCGTGGCAGTGCCAGTATTCGGGAGGGGCTACAATGCCTCCGAAGGACCGGGCGGCCTGGCACACCACCCCGTGGGCACGCAACGCGTCCAGGCCCAGGGCGTTCACCGGGCCGTGGGGTTCACACAGGCCATAGGGCAAATACACCACAGGACAATCCTCAAAAGCGGCTTCCAGTTCATCGGGAAACATGCGTTCCCAGCGGACTTCTCTCCGTTCCATGGTTCAGGCTCCTTATTTGAATGGAGAATAAGGTAAAAGGCCGAATGAAATTTAGGCTTAGAAATAAAAAAAGCTACGATTAATCTCATACATCCGCAAGTACGACAAAAGCACTTGACAACGACTGCCGAAAACGCCTTTTTACCAGCCATTCATGCGCAAGAAATGGCCCTTTTAGTTTCTACACATAGAGGAGATTAGAAGATGGACGACGCGATGCGTGAAACGTTCGCACGACAAGGCTATGTCGTTGTGCCCGATGTGCTCAATCAACAGCAGCTGGACGAGCTCAATCAAGTCTATGATCAGCATATCCACGAGCGGGAGGAGACGCAGTCCACGGACGGCACCGACGCACAGAAGCGCAAAAGTATCCGGGGGCGCAGCACACGCCAGACAACGGATCGGCACGGCAACACCTACGTGGGGAGAAGGCTCTGGAGCAAGGCTTACAGGGATCTGATCGACAACGAGATCATGCTGCCCATCCTTGAAGAGATTCTCGGCGACCCAGCGTGGGGCCATGCCCCAGCACATATGCCGGAAGATCTTCGCCCCTTGTTTCGGTTAGATCACGACAATATACATTACAAACCTGGCCGGAAACCGACAGATGGCGCGGACATAGGCGGGACACTCCACGGCGGCCCGGGTGCCTTTCATATCACGTGTGTGTATGAGCTCAAGACAGTCGGACCAGGTGACGGGGGCTTCGGGTGTGTTGTTGGCACACACAAGCCGGCCAATGAGCAGAAGCTGATGGACATCGACGGCGACTGGCGGCGGAACTGGTGCGACACGGAGTGGACGTCGCAGCTGCCGAACTGGGATGACGATGTGCCGGTGCACCGCGTCGAGGCGAAGGCTGGGGACTGCATTTTGTTCACTGAGAAGCTCAAACACGGTACGATTCCGTGGGCAGGGAGCGGGGAGCGCCGCACCCTCTTCTACAAGTATGTTCCTTTCGGCATGCACCACGGCGACGCTGGGTACGACACCAACGATCCCGAACTCACTGAACGGCAGAAACGGATTCTGGAGTTCTCGCCGTGCTGGTTTAACGATCCCCGTGAGGACAAAGACTACTCCGTGAATCCGGCGCTTACAAAGCTCCATCCGTTGGCGTGTGTGGAGAGCGACCCGAGTGAGTTGCTGCCGGGTATGTCGCCGCCGCACATCCGGCTGACGGACGAGACCAGGGCGATGCTGAGTGCCAACTGAAGATTCGAAACATAAATTTGTTTCGAAACCGTGGGTATTCAATTTGAATGCCTGCGGTTTTTTGGTTTAAAGGAGTCTGTAAGTTGCCAAAGCGGCCATCCGCAAGTACGACAAAAGCACTTGACAACGACTGCCGAAAACGCCTTTTTACCAGCCATTCATGCGCAAGAAATGGCCCTTTTAGTTTCTACACATAGAGGAGATTAGAAGATGGACGACGCGATGCGTGAAACGTTCGCACGACAAGGCTATGTCGTTGTGCCCGATGTGCTCAATCAACAGCAGCTGGACGAGCTCAATCAAGTCTATGATCAGCATATCCACGAGCGGGAGGAGACGCAGTCCACGGACGGCACCGACGCACAGAAGCGCAAAAGTATCCGGGGGCGCAGCACACGCCAGACAACGGATCGGCACGGCAACACCTACGTGGGGAGAAGGCTCTGGAGCAAGGCTTACAGGGATCTGATCGACAACGAGATCATGCTGCCCATCCTTGAAGAGATTCTCGGCGACCCAGCGTGGGGCCATGCCCCAGCACATATGCCGGAAGATCTTCGCCCCTTGTTTCGGTTAGATCACGACAATATACATTACAAACCTGGCCGGAAACCGACAGATGGCGCGGACATAGGCGGGACACTCCACGGCGGCCCGGGTGCCTTTCATATCACGTGTGTGTATGAGCTCAAGACAGTCGGACCAGGTGACGGGGGCTTCGGGTGTGTTGTTGGCACACACAAGCCGGCCAATGAGCAGAAGCTGATGGACATCGACGGCGACTGGCGGCGGAACTGGTGCGACACGGAGTGGACGTCGCAGCTGCCGAACTGGGATGACGATGTGCCGGTGCACCGCGTCGAGGCGAAGGCTGGGGACTGCATTTTGTTCACTGAGAAGCTCAAACACGGTACGATTCCGTGGGCAGGGAGCGGGGAGCGCCGCACCCTCTTCTACAAGTATGTTCCTTTCGGCATGCACCACGGCGACGCTGGGTACGACACCAACGATCCCGAACTCACTGAACGGCAGAAACGGATTCTGGAGTTCTCGCCGTGCTGGTTTAACGATCCCCGTGAGGACAAAGACTACTCCGTGAATCCGGCGCTTACAAAGCTCCATCCGTTGGCGTGTGTGGAGAGCGACCCGAGTGAGTTGCTGCCGGGTATGTCGCCGCCGCACATCCGGCTGACGGACGAGACCAGGGCGATGCTGATGAGTGCCAGCTAGAACTTTTTGGCCAAATGATAGCGAAAATAGAAAAATGCCGTGAGATTTTTTTTCACGGCGTTTTCTTGTAGAGAAAGGAGCTGTGTCGATGAAGAAGCAAACCCCGGAAGCCATCCTGGCTGGATTTGAGAAACGGGTGGATGCAATGTTCCGCGCAGAATCGGGCACTCCCCTGGTGCGCGCCAAGAAGCAGAAACCTCTTGGCCCGGGGCGCGGTAACTACGTCCGAGCCTACTCCTATTCCATGATGGCGTTTGCCGCACGTTGTCTCTACCTTGGCGAGATGCTGGATGAGGCAAATGCCGCACTGGCCGAAAATGCCCAGCACTACCTCGATAACCCAAAGGACATCAATGACCGCGACAGTTTCCACTGGCATGCGGAGATCGTCATGCGGCTGATCGAGATGTACGGCACCAACGGGACGGAGCATCCTGACCGCATCACCAAAGAAACCGAGGCCCTCGCGCTCAAGCCGGTCTGGCTTTATGCCAAAATGTGCTCGTGGCTAAGCAAGGCGGAGGTCAAGGGCTCGCAGACCTGGCACATTTACGGGTCCGAGAACCATCATGCCATGGACTTCGCGGTGAATTGGCACTTCTCCAGGCTCGCCAGGAATCTGCCCGAATATAGGAACCTCAAGTTTGATGACGGCACCACGGCCGAGGATCACTACCGCGCCTGGAACGAGTACTTCATCGCTTACTGCCGTGAACGGGCCCGCAAGAGCCTGTGTATCGAAATGATGAGCGATGGATATAACGCCACGCTGATCAGAGGATTCTATAACTTCTACGACTTCGGTGATCCACCAGTACAGCGCTCGGCCGGGATGTTCCTCGATCTCTACTTTGCTTACTGGGCGCAAGAGCAGATTGGTGGGCATATGGGTGGCGGCGGGTCACGCAGAAAGGGGGAGAAAGCGTTCTACCAGAACCGGGATCACGGAAACGCTCCGTTGGCCTGGTTCTACTTCGCCATCGGCAAGCAACCAACGGTCAATGGTCATGACGTCAACGCTGCACTCAGCGCTTACCGTCCCCCGACCGTAGTGGCCGATATCGCGTCCGACGTAAAGGGACGCGGCCGCTACGAAGTGCGACAGCGTACACAGGGGCTCGGGAAACAAGGCCATTCGTTTCCCATGGTGGCCGTTGCGAGCAAAGCGCCGAATCAATTGCGAACCGACGGTGGTGGCATTCTGCGCTACAGTTTCTGTGATCCTGCCTTCATCTTGGGTACCCCAATGACCGAGGCGCGACCGCTGTCCGATTGGGTCGCGATCAGCGCACAGAATCGTTGGCAGGGTGTGATCTTTGCTGGCGAAGACGATGCTCGCATCGTTCCTCTTGTGCGTCCCGAGGACAACAGGGTCGTTCTCAATGCTCAGTGGTCCGTCCAAAGCAAGGGTAGCCTGATCACACAGAAGCTCAAGTACCACAAGGGTGGCGCCGAGATGAATGTCTGGATGTCGGAAAAAGGCTTGAGCGCACCAGTTGAGGAAGATGGTGTGGTATTTGTGGAAGCAGAAGGCGCATGGGCAGCGATTCGCGTGTCCGATGGTGGCTTCACGTGGAAGGAGGGCTCATACACCGTCAAGGCTGAGGATGGCAGTACACGTAAGACACCTCCCGGAAGGATCATGGCGCTTAAGGGCGAATACGCCCCCGTCATTCTCGAGGTTATGGCCAAGAGCGATCTCGATAGCTTCGACACGTTCAAAGCGAAGGTAAAAGGTTGTGAGATGAGCATGGATGGCGCCATTCTTAGATACACCACGATCTACAGCGACCTGTTGACCTTCGACACCAGATTTGAGAAAACGCCCAGCATTAACGGCAAGCCCGTCAACTACGCCCCGAAGAAGGTCTTTGAAAGCCCTTTTCTCAATGCCGACTACAATAGTGGTATCGTCACCATTAGTAAGGGTAAGCGGAAGAAGGTGTTGGAATTCTGAACTACAGAGACTTCAGTGGTAGATGTGGTGTGCTGGGCATGAGACATGAGTCTTGATGAGGTAGATTCAAATTGGGAGTGATATATGGGCGTAATGACAGATGAACAGAAGAAGCACTTTCGCGAAGCAGGATATCTGCTGGCGTCGGGTTTGATTCCCGAGCATGTGGTTCGCAAGGCTGAAGACGCGATGTGGGCGGCGTTGGAAATGGACCGTGACGACTCTGAAACCTGGGGGCGTGTGTCCGTGCATGCGATCAATCAACAGCGTCGTGCATCGCCAGAAAATCGAATGTTGCGTTCGCCGGATATCCTGGCGTGTTATACAGATGATATTTTGATCGCAGTTTCTGAATTGACTGGTGTAGATCGCGAGGAGATCCACGCGCCGACACAGGTTATGACTCAGAACGCGTTTCCGACGGAAGGTGAATGGAGCCACTTGAAACCTCACCTGGATGGTGGATCCGATCCGGTAAAGTACAATCGTCCGACGTTTCCCATTCCAATCCTGGTGCATTCAATTCTGTATCTGAGTGATACAGCACCGCACGGGGGATGCACGTTTGGATGGCCTGGTTCACATCAAAAGCTTCAGGGTATTGCAGAGGACAACCCAGAGAAATATCCCTACTTGTGGGACGTGAATTCGGGTAAGGACACGGTAGCCATTGGTGAAGGTGTGGAATTGGTGGCAAAGCGTGGCGACATTCTGTTTTACCAAAACTTTTTTTTGCATGCAGGAAGCAAGAATATCAATGACTATCCTCGGCTTGCATGTCGTAATACATGGAAGTGGATGCCAGAGGCAAGCGTTTTCAAGGAACAAAAGTTTAGGTAATGAGGTTGAAGAGATCAGAGGCTATCTGTCCGTAGAAACGGGGTAACTTCAGAGAACTTGCTACACTATTTACTCAAGCGGGGGAACTCCAGAGAGTCGTCACATACTAAAGTGTCAAAAATAATTGACACTATTTTTACATTCCTATATATTTTGAGCATTGCCCCTTCAGACATTCAGCGCTGAAGCCCCTGGCCTTGTTAGTGGGTCCGGGTTGAATTTGTAAATAATTAACCCCCCCTGTTGCTTCGGGAGCAGGGCGCGAAGCCGTATAGAACTCTATACGGCTTCTGCATTTTTGGAGATTTAATGAAAACAAATGTCTATATTGACGGGCTTAATCTATATTACAGAGCCGTGCGAGGAACGCAGTATAAATGGCTGGATATAGATGCATTAGTCAAAAAAATGTGTCCTCAAAATACCATTTGCAAAATCAAGTATTTCACTTCGATTGTGAGTTCGCGTCCTAATGATCCCGGACAATCAACGCGCCAACAAATCTATCTACGGGCTTTACGTACTTTTCCGAACATTGAGATTATTGAAGGTCACTTTTTGACCAGCAAAGTCAGAATGCCACTGGCGACGCCTTCCCCCAAAGGACCAAATACTGCAGAAGTTTGGAGAACGGAAGAAAAAGGATCAGATGTCAACCTTGCTGTTCACCTATTAAACGATGCTCATAACAAGGATTATGAGGTTGCTATTGTGGTATCAAACGACTCCGACTTAGGAGAGGCTATCCGCATTGTGACTCAAGATATAAACTTGAAAGTAGGTGTTGTATTCCCTGCGGGTGCGATTGATCCGCGTACTGGCACTCGATATAAACTCCGAAAATCACAAACGCTTCTAAAATATGCCTCGTTTATACGTCAAATTAGACCTGGTGTTCTCTCACTTAGTCAACTGCCTAATACATTGACTGATGCGAATGGCACTTTTCACAGACCACCAGAATGGCAATAAAGAAGTCCAATACAATGGAAGTAAAGCCTCCAACCTCTCGGCACTATTCTACTTTGATAAGGTTCGGAAGCATCTGAATCGATAAACATGAATACTAAAAGACATTATGGGATTTCTGAGGGGGAACATCATATGACATTTAAGGATCTGATCAATCGCCATACGTGGCCAGGTGTAAAATATCGATTTTTGGAAACCTATCCCGATGAAACAGATTGCATAGACGCATATGCAGATGTGTATGAACGCCTGATCTTGCTGACCCCTGTAGAAACTTCTATGCGACTGAGTGTCACTGAAAAGGTCGGTGACGACGGTCGTATTTGGGGA
>JAPPIE010000213.1 GCA_028874765.1 Gemmatimonadota bacterium | reverse complement strand
CGCGCGATTGCGATTCACTATATGACGCAGGATACGTATTACGATGCGAGCGGCAATCACGTGATGAAGGAATTTGTGACTGTGGAAGATGGCGAGATTTTGCGGGGGGAACACTTTCCGACAGTGTGGAGGACTGAATAAATAACTACACTTTGCGATCTTTCATGGGCATTGCGTAGTGGATTTGCCGGGCGACTGCGGTAAAGCCCGAGCGCGGATAAAAGTTCTGTCCAACGGGGTTCTGGTCGAGGGTTTCGATTTTTGCCACGGCCATGCCCTGTTCTTCAAAATAGTCAAAGGCGGCTGTCATCAATGCTTTGCCGATTCCTTTGCCCTGGTATTCGGGCAAGACGGCGAGGTTGGGTATGCCGCCTATTTTGCTTTCATGGTCTATGCGCGTGGTGATGTAGGCCGCGACTTTGCCTTCGTCTTCCCAGATGAAGATGCCATCGGCATTGGCCGCGACGTCCGCGTCTATGTGTTTGGCTTTGCGTGTTTTCCAATCTGTGTCGGCAAATTGACCGAAGTTTTTTTCGATGTTCTGGTCAATCGATACCCCATCAAAACAGATAACGGTGATTGCTTTGAGGGCGTCGAGGTCTTCAGGGCGGTATTTTCTGATCATGGGATGAGTCCTTTACGCACCGATGCGGACGAGGGCGAGTGTGAGAAAGATGATGCCGATTACACAGATCCATGTGACGATGAATCCTATGACTGTTTCTTTGGATGGTTTGCGAATTTCAAGGCCAAACACGATAGCCTCCTCGGGAGTTAGTTGAGCGATAGCTTTAAAATGCCAAAACTGTTTTTGGGAATCAAGAGATTAGTTAAGGCGCCAGACCATTCGCGGATCGCGACTTCTATTTTGCCCGCGCCTTCCATTTCCGCATTTCCGCCGTTTGATGCATTGAGTCTTTCATGGGCTACGTAGCGATATGTGAGCGCGCCTTCATATTTGTTGCCGTCGATGGTGAGGCCCGGCGATAGGTCGTCTGCCGTGCGGTTGCTGATGAGAACAAAAAGGTGCGCGGTGCTTCCGACTGCCTGTGCTTGAACGCCTGGTATTTGTTTTCCCTCGTATTCGAGTTGTCCGTTGAGGATAGGTGGGTTTTGGATGGCGAGGGAGTATTTTGTGTCCGATTGCGCGAATGCTTCTCCGATTAACTGGAGGGGATAGTAGGTGGCGCGTCGGATTGTTTTTCCAAAGTCCGCTTCTGGTTCACCTCCGTATTTCCAATTGGTTCTCGGCGATGGAGGCGTGATTGGGGAGAATGCGGGGAATCCTTTGCCGGGGCCGGCAATGACGTGAAAATTTGCATGGGTGATGCGCGGTTGCGTGAGCATTTTTAAGAAGAAGTCACCCGTGTACATGGCGTGCAGTTGTGTGTTGGCGACCCGGTTTGCGGGGTTGGTGATATTCCATTCTGTTATCCACATTTCTTTGCTGGGGAATAATTTTTTATAATAGTCCATGGCGTCATCGAAATCGCAGTGGATCCAACCAAAGAGATAGCCCCGATATTCCTCAATTTCTTTTTTTCGAGCGGTTCGATAAGCATAGACGTGAACGGTATAGGCGTCGTAGAATTGATCCGCAGCCGCCAATGCACTGTCCCAGTTGCGTTGATCCACGTTTTTTTCAAAGCCGTTTTTGTGGAAGGCTACCGGGCTTGCACAGACCGAGACTTTTATGGTTGGGTCAACGGCTTTCATCGCCTGTGCATGTTTTTTGGCTTGTGCGATATAGGTTTCGGCAGAGGGGTATTTTTCCGCGTACCACGGCAGATAATGCTCGTTGCCGAGTTCCCAATGCGCGATCTCATATCCCTTGTTTTTTGCGTATTGGACCCATTCGGCACTTTCCTCCGCGCTCCCCGTCCACAGGTTGACGACTACGGTGGGCGTTATTTTTAGTGCGTTGCACATCTGCATGAAGTCGTCAAATGCAAGTCTCCCATTTCTCCTTTTTCTCAGTCTGACAAAGTTGCCTCTGTTTCGTCTGTTGAGTTGCTCGTTGCTGGTTGAACTCATTTCGCTCTGGATGAATCCAGCTATTTTCCAGTGGTAAAAATTGCCGATTGTACCTCCGGGAAAACGCAGTATCTGGGGTTGGAGGTCTTTTGTGAGCGCGACGAAGTTGGAGTCGAGATATCCGTAGTCACCGCTCATCATGTTCGTGTTGAAGCCATAGAGGCTTTTGGGGAGGGGGTGCGTCTGGTCAGTTTTTAGATGTAGTACGGGATCGGCGGCTTGAGAGGAATACCCCAAACTCGTGTAGAGTGCGGCGATAAGCAATATGGACCTGAGATGCATGATGAATCCTTACTCCAGGACGACTTTTATGCCGGCTTCGCGCAATTTGTGCTCCTGTCCAACGGGCGTGTGGAGCAAGGTGTAAAAGCGGTCGAGTCGCTCTTTGTCTTGCGGTTTGGTGAGTTTGCTGACGATGATGAGTGCGGCAAAGCCACCGGCGATGTAGAGTACGTAGCGATAGGGCAATTCCCAGTCGAGGCCACCGATGTAGATGCCCAGGCTTTCCAAATTGATGATTGTTTGACCGGATATGGCGAATAAGAATGCCGAGACGATCAGGCCCGCCCAGGCGCCGGGCGCATTGCATCTGCGCCAGAGAATTCCGCCCCAAAATGCAATCCCAAAGAACGCCACGAGTGACCAGGAGAGGCGAATAATTGCGACGACAGAGGTGAAATAGAGTGCGATGATTATGCCGAATATGACGAGTATGAGGGCGACGATGCGGCCCGTGGTGAGGTAGTGTTTGTCGTCGGCTTCTGGTTTGAAGAGGGGTTTGTAAAAGTTTTCGACAAAGAGGGCAGCGCCATCGACCATGAATGAGTCGCAGGTGGACATTACCGCGGCGATCATCGAGGCGAGCATGATGCCGACGAGACCGATGGGCAAGAGGTCGCGTGAGGCGAGCCCAAAAGCGTGTTCGGGATCGTCGATGTTGGGATAAAGGGCAATGCAGGCTACGCCGGTAAATGCCCAGGCTACGGTGCAGAGGCGTTTGATCATGTTGCCGTATGTGAATCCCACGCGGGCTTCGCGTTCGGTTTTGCCCGCGCCGCCAATTTCCATGTGGTGGGGTTGGGCAATGATGCCGACGAGGGCGTTGATGACGACCATGACGATGAAGAAGGGCGTGATGCGGTCGTATCCGGCCGGGGGATCACCGGGTGCTTCGAGGCTGAATTTTTCAATGGGTACTTGCTGGTGAAGTCCGGTAAAGCCACCGACGCCGTCGATGACAAAGGGGACGAGGAGAAAAGAGAGGACGATGATGAAGATGCCCTGGATAAAGTCGGTGATGATGGCCGCGGGCAGGCCGCCTAAGAGGCCGTAGGAGAGGAAGAGGACGGTCATCACACCGATGGCGATTTCGGGAGATATCGCGCCGCCGGTCATGGCGCTGGCTGTTTTGCCGGTACCGAGGAGCATGATGCCGATTTGTATGGCAAAGTAGAGCAGGCCATAGAGGGCGTAGAAATAACCGAGCGAGTTGCTGAATCGGTCTTCAAAGAAGTCCGCAATGGTGAGGTAGCGCAGTCTTCGCCATATTGGCGCGATGAGCCAGTAGAAGGGGGTGGCAAATAAATAGAGCCATTGATACCATATTCCCGCCATGCCCAATTTGTAAGAGGCGCCTGCTACGGTGACTGCCTGGTCGGTGTGGGTGCCGGTGCCAAAGGCGTGCATGATCATAAATGCTTTGCCAAAGCTGCGCCCACCCATAAAATAGTCGCCCGTATTTCTGATTTTGCGGGCGACCCATA
>JAPPIE010000313.1 GCA_028874765.1 Gemmatimonadota bacterium | reverse complement strand
CATTTTTAATACTATATGGGACTACCTCGAGCAAAAATAGTTGTCTATCAGTGCGCCTATTAGTCCCCTGCGGAATGCGCTCGCAATTGTCTAATCGATTGCAATCGCAAAAGCAATTTTTCGAGATTTGATTTTAGCTCTTTTTGGATCTCGACCATTTGCTCGGGCGTCACCTGTAGATCTTCTTTTTCGTGATGGTGTTCATGGCCGTGATCATGACCGTGATCATGGGCCTCTGCCGAGTCATCTCCCGGCACTTCAACCACATTTTTTTCCCACAATTCAAAGTCTTTTTCGATAACCTGAAGACTATCGCGTATTTCCACAGCATGATGTGAAAGTGACTTCAAGCTATCCAGTTGATTCTCAAATTGCTTTTCAATTTCCATCATCGCCTTGTGAATATCCGTCGCCTGTTGCAAGTGGTGTGCATCTTTTTTATTTTCTCCATGGCAAGAAACAAAGAACGCAAACACTATAACACTTATCACTTTGAGCCGCATTGGATTTTGTCTCTCCATATTTTACGTCTCCTTTCGCGTGTTTATCCTATTCTTCACAATCATCTTGGCGACATAAATGATGATTCCGAATATGGCCTGAGATCAAAAATCCCGACCCTAAAACAGTCCCCACCCGTTCCCCTATTTCCCCAAAAAGATCATGACCAGCCATAGCCATTACGACGAGAAGGGACAGCCCGAGGATACCCAAACCAATGACAAATTGGTCTTTATGGTGGCGACACCCCAATCCAAGAGCAAGAATGCTGGTGGGCAGAATCAGCCACATCAAAAGCCCATGAAAATGTTCACCGCCAACAAATGTAGTTGCCAACAACGGAAACGCAATAAGTGCAACAGGCAATGTCAAACAATGGACCGCACACATTGTTGAAAGAACAATGGCGATTTTGTCACCTGCGGTTTGATAGCTCAAACGCGCCATTTATTATCTCCTTTTTATTCATAATAACGACACACTTAATATGTATCACCAGGATTGTTTTTCATATCGCGCTTATCCATCACCTCGGCTTTGCTGATGCGAAAAAAGAGTTCGGAAGGATCTTTTTGCAACAATTCCAGGCGACCTGTAATAGTAACGGGATAATAAGTAAAATCAATCGGTTTGCTCGGACGAATATCCACTAGAGACTCAGGCCCCCCCCCGCCTGCACAAAACGAACATCCCCCAAGTGAATACGGAGTCAAAACAAAACGCGTTTGTTTTTTTTGAGCCGACAGAGGAATCATAAACCCGACAAGTTCAACGTATTGGCCATTCACTTTTTTCAACGTATCGGAAAATATGGGTACAAAGTTCGGCGCATAAGGATCATAACTCACTGTCGCAAGGGTTTCCCAAAGCGAACCCTTCATCATCTGGGGCAACGGAGGCGCCTGAAGCTCTGGGCGATGGTCTGATGACGAGGGCGGCGCCTCACTGCCTGTATCTATTCTCAAAACCACAGCAAATAACAAAATAAACATTACCGTGCGTTGTATATTCATCACGATACCTCCACCAGTGTTTGTGCAACATCTGTCCGATAGACCTGAAGCGCGGGTATAAGAGCCGATACACTACCCAACACAAGTGCCAGACCAATGAGCCAGAATTCATCGGACAAAATAATCCATCCCGTCAAATTTATATGCTGTGCCTCGCGCACCCATGTGCCAATCACCTCAGTGCTGGCATGCCCAAGCACAAAACCCAATCCCGTGCCCATAAATGTAAGCAAAATCCCCTCCAAAAGCACCTGAATAAAAAGTTTACCGCGACTTGCCCCCAGAGCACGCATCATAGCCAGATCGTATCGCCGATCTTTCATCGCATTATAAAGCGCCACAAAAATGCTCAACGCCGCTGCAAACACCAGAACCCCACCAAAAACCCGCACCACCTCCAACCCGACACCGAGCAATGCAAAAAGGCGCGTTGTCTCAAATGCGGGAGACGCAGCCTGAAATTTGGTCTCTTTGTTCACATACCTCGGAAATGACACGGCTGCAATGGGTGAACGATATCGAATCAACAGACCCGTAACTTCGCGCTCGGCATCGGCTTCACTGTCCATCGGCAAACCGAGAACATCGCGCGCGCGATCCTCATCGGCCTGACTTTCCATGTGGTGATCCTGTTCATCGACCTCTTCTTCATGCGGTTCGTGAACCAGCCAGACCGTTTCCACAGCAGTCAGTAACAGACGGTCAATAATCGAACCCGTTAGTTGCAAAACACCCACCACGCGAAACGGTTGCGATTCGTGTTGATCAGAAGCTGTTTCTGCGGTCAAACCGTGCGAACTAATAACCTCGTCACCCAGCGCAAGACCCGTCTCGCTGGCAACCTGCGCGCCTATAACCACCTGGTATGGTGCATCCCAAAAGGTACCATCAACCAACTCCGCCCGGTAGTGTTTGGCGTATGCGGATGTCGTTCCCACAATGCGATATCCCCGATAATTATCCCCTAATGCCAGAGGTATCGCCTGTGCAACCGCCCTGTTTTTTGCCAGTTCACGCGCCTCTAAAAGCGGTATATTACCCGTTGGCACGTCAACGTGAAAAACACTGGACAAAATCAATTGCAGGGGACTGCCCTTAGCACCCACAACAACATCAATATTTTCAACATTACGGTGCAAATTCTCTTCAAATTGTTCGCCAAAAAGCAACAAAACAACGACAATACCCGTTCCGAGTCCCAACAATATCATATTGAGCAATGTATTCAACTTGCGCCGATAAATATAGGCCAGACTAATTTTGAAGAGATTCATGCGGGCAATTCCACCTGTTCATCGAGCGCAATACAATGGTCAAAACTGTCGGTAATGCGATGATCATGCGACGCCACCACCAGAGTTGCCTGAACCTCTCGCGCCAATGACGTGAGCAAATCCAACACCTGTTTGCTGCGCGTATCATCCAATCCAGATGTCGGTTCATCTGCCAACAACAATTGGGGGCGGTTAATAACAGCCCGGGCGATTGCCACGCGCTGTTGTTGACCAAAACTCAGCTCCGATGGATAAGCGTGTTCGCGGCCTGCCAGACCGAGAGTCGCAAGCACCTGTTCGGCACGCGCCCTATCCTGCTGTACACCGGCCATATAGTGCGCCATAAGCAAATTTTCCAGCACCGTAAAAACCGGGAACAGGTAAAATTGTTGAAAAACAATGCCAATGCGTTGCCCGCGAAATCGATCGCGAGCGGTCTCTGTCATTGCATAAATATCCTGTTTGGCAATATGCACACTGCCCTGTGAGGGCTTTAACAAACCGGCGATAATATGCAAAAGCGTCGTCTTCCCACTTCCCGATGGCCCGTGCAACAGCCATCTTTCACCGGGATTGGCCTCAATATATTCTGGCAAGTCCAATACAAGACGACCGCCATAAACATGCCCAATGTGTTTAAGTGCAAACATGAGATAGTACTCAAAAAATGCGATGTGTAACTTCAAAATGTGCCGTCAAAATCGAACGGATGAGGCAATTTCGGTCATGCTGACTCTTCGACCATGCGAAGCTCCGGAAACGGGTTCCGGAACCCCGCCCAGGTCTTGCTGTTAGCGGAGGCGAGATGCTCGTCGAGCAGACACGCGTCGAGGCGAGCGCGCATCGACGCCTCGTGCATCTGCTGGCCGATGAAGACAAGTTGCTGCGCGCGATCGCCGAAGCGAGGATGCCAGTCCGGATGCTGGTCAGGTCTCTGACCCTCGGGGTGCCCCCAGTGTTCGCGAGGCACGGCCGCCCACCACATCCCAACGGGGTTCACGTTGATGACGCCGCC
>JAPPIE010000359.1 GCA_028874765.1 Gemmatimonadota bacterium | reverse complement strand
CCAGTTTCCATTTTTTTGCGATATTGGGATAGAATCCGAAAAATAAAAGCCCTGCTTGCTTGAGCAGGGCTTAAAAAATATAAAGTCGATTTTCTGCCGATATTCAGAGTTCAGAATGTAAAAAACCAGTGATTTAATGTTTGCGAATTGGGTTTTCAGCCTCTTCGGTTCGGTGGCGGTATTAATCTTTTTTTTCAGCGAGATGCTTAAAATCATGCCCTGTTGGCGTCTGAAATACGCTGAGGTCAAACTCGGGCACTACGGATAGGATGTGGTCGAAAATATCTGCCTGAATCGCTTCGTAATTCGCCCATACCGTATCGCTGCAGAAGACGTAAATTTCTATCGGTAAGCCGTGTTCTTGCGGCGGCAGTTGTCTCACCAAAAATGTCATCTCCTGGTTGACTTTGGGATGATTTTTCAAATACGCGACGATGTATGCCCGAAACGTGCCCACGTTGGTCATGCGCCGTCCATTTACCAGACTGGACTCATCGATATCTTGCGTCTGGTTGAATTTTGCGAGTTCGTCTTTCTTGTGTTCGATATAGGCAGCGATGTATTTGATTTTTGAAAATCGCGCCAACATCTCTTCGTCGCAAAATTTGATTGTTTGAATATCGATTAAAATTGATCGCTTGATCCGACGGCCACCCGATTCCTGCATGCCGCGCCAGTTCTTAAACGATTCGCTGATCAATGAATATGCAGGGATCGAGGTGATTGTTTTGTCCCAATTTTGCACCTTTACGGTGGTTAATGCCACTTCAATGACATCTCCATCTGCGCCGTATTTCGGCATCTCAATCCAATCGCCCACGGCGACCATTTTATTCGCACTCAGTTGTATGCCCGCGACCAGTCCCAGGATGGCATCTTTAAATACCAGCAAAAGCACGGCCATCAATACACCCAACCCGCTCAGGAAATATACGGGGTTGCGATCTAACAAAATTGACAAAATCAAAATGCCGCCTACAAAATACGTCACTATTTTCAAGACTTGCACGAAACCCCTGCCGGGGACTTCGCGGGAGATCTCAAATGTTTGATAAACAGATAGCGCGGCATTGAGAAATGCCGCAACCACCCAGATGCTGATGATTACGACAAAAATCTGCACGGCATCCCGAACAATTGCTACGCAATAATCCCGGTTTGCTTCTGTCATTCCCGCAAATGGCAAGTCGGCCAAAAGGTAGATGACCACTGCTGGGGCCAGATGCGCCAACCGATCCAGAACCCGATGCTCCACAAATGCATCGTCCCAGGGTGTTGTCGTTTTTTCTATTACGTACTTTAGCGTTCGCAGAGCTATGCGCTTTACGATAAAATCGGCAATCACACTGAGTGCCAGAATGCACAGGCCCACCAATAGTGGTGCGGTCCAATTTTGAGCCATCTCTGGTTCGACACCCAGGCTGAGTAACCAGTTATAGAAGAACTCCAGCATAATGATTTCCTTCGTTTTTAACTTTACAACAGGCCATTGTGTCGCAGCAACGCTTCTGTGCTCGGTTCGCGCCCGCGAAATTCTCGGTACACATCCATGGGGTGTTTGCTGCCACCCAGGGCGAGAATTGTGTCGCGGAATTTGCGTCCGGTTGCTTTCACGGCTTCTTCGTCATCCAGCCCGGCCTCTTCAAACGCGCCGAATGCATCTGCGCTCAATACCTCTGACCATTTGTAGCTGTAATACCCGGCGGCATAGCCTCCGGCGAAAATATGGGAGAATGAGCACAAGAAGCGGCTTTCTGGTAGGGGGGGCAATACGGACATTTCCGCGGTTACCCTGCGCTCTACATCAAAAGCCGTTTCTTCGCCATCTGGATCGTAGGTGGAATGCAGCAGCATGTCCGTTTTTCCGAAGGACAACTGGCGCATCATCAAAGATCCCGCCTGAAATGTGCGTGCGGCGACGATTTTCTCAAACAGGTCATCTGGCAAGGGCGCGCCCGTTTCCACATGCGCGGTCATTCCAATTAGCGTGGGTTTTTGATAACACCAGTTTTCCATGAATTGGCTGGCAATCTCCACGGCATCCCATTCCACGCCGTGCAAGCCCGCTACATCGGCGTAATCAACGGTTGTCAACATGCCCTGCAACCCGTGTCCAAACTCGTGGAACAGGGTTTCCACTTCTGAAAAACTCATCAGCGATGGCGTGTCTCCCACAGGTGGCGTGCCGTTGCACACGAGGTGTACTACGGGCAAGCGAAGTTCGCCGTTGAGCCATCGCCGTCCCAGGCAGTCGTTCATCCACGCGCCACCGCGTTTTTCTGCTGGACGGGAATAGGGGTCCAGATAAAATGCCGCGATGCGCTCACCATCGCGGAGTACTTTGAAGAATTGCACATCTTCATGCCATCTGTGCGCGTTTTCATCATCCGCCCGCGCGATTTCAATATCAAAAAGGCGTTCTGCCAGTGCAAACATGCCATCGAGTACTTTGGGAAGTGGAAAATAAGGGCGCAACTGGTCGTCGGTATAATCGAATCTTTGCTCGCGCAACCGCTCTGACCAGAAGGATGTGTCCCAGTGCATGACCGGCTCTTCCTGACCACTTTCCTTTGCCAGTGCTTCCAGCGCGCCAAAATCCTTTTCGCTATGGGGCTGCGAAGCTGTCTGTAATTCGCCGATCATGCGCTCGACAGAGGCGACATCGGGAGCCATTTTGACATTCAGGCTCCTGTCTGCATAGGTCTCAAAACCCAGGAGTGCGGATTGCTCTTTGCGCAATTTTAAGGTGCGCGCTATCAAGTCGCTGTTGTCCCATTTGCCAGAGGATGCGCGCTGGATGTATGCTTTGTACACTTGCTCGCGATGGTCGCGTACGCGATGGTGTTGCATAAAGGGATAAAAGCTCGGGAAATCCAGTGTAATGCGCCAGGGACCATTTTCCGGTGTGGCTTCGCTGCCCTCATTGGCCTGTGCATAAGATTGCGCGGCTACTTGTCGCAAACTGTTCGGCCAGCCCTCTGTGTCTTTTTTATTTTTTATGATTAGTTCATAAGCTTTGGTCGCATCCAGTACATGGTTGGAAAAATCTGTGCTGATTTGCGACAATTCTTTGGCGATTTCGTTAAAGCGTTCCTTTGCTGTGCCCTCTAATCCCACTCCGGCGTGTTCGGCTGTGCGAATTTTCAGCTCGATACATCGCTTTTGAGCCTCATCTAACTTCGCCCATTCCTCGCCGTCTCGAATTGCCACCAGGCCTTCGTAAATGGGCCGGCTTTGCTGCACGCGCAGACCATAAGCTACGACATCTTGTAAGACGGCTTCGTGTGCTTCGCGCAAGTCATCGGAATTTTTTACACTTAGGAGATGGCCCACGGGTCCCCAGGCATAAGAAAAGGGCACGTCGAGTTCTTCGAGCGGGACGAGCAATCCATCCCACGATGGGGTCATGTTTTGCTCCAGTGCCGCAATCTGTTTCTCTGCTTCTGATAGCATATGTTTTACGCCCGGTACAACGTGTTCTGGATCAATTTCGTCGTACCGCGGTAATCCCTCTTTGACCAGCAGGGGATTGTTTTTTAATTCACTCATCATACATTCCTCATTTTGTTTGTTAAGTGTGCGGGCGACCACGAGGGTCGCCCCTACATTTTATCCTTTTCAATCCAACTTCTCTATCTCATCTACGACATCTCGCACCGAGTTCAGTATTTTGTACGCAGATGAAAAGTCTCCGTATTTCGATAACTCATTTGGCACGGCGAGTACGCGCAAGCCAGCCGCTGCTGCCGCGACACATCCGCGCTCGGAATCTTCCACAACAACACAGTCATCGGGTTGTAGCCCGTGCAATCGCATGGCC
>JAPPIE010000033.1:2352-31939 GCA_028874765.1 Gemmatimonadota bacterium | reverse complement strand
TCGATTTCCAGAGATGGTACGCGTCAGTTGTTTGTGATTACTCGAAAATAGGAATGGGATTATGGGAGAGAGCGATACGCGCTGTTTTGTGGGTTTGGACGTCGGTGGGACGAGCGTGAAGTCCATTCTCGTCGATGCTGCTGGCAATTTATTGGGCGATATGGTGGAGGTGGCCAGTCGCGTCAAAGATGGGTATGAGGCGACGTTTGTACAGCTCGATGAAGCGCTGAAGTTATTGACGGATCGCGCAGGGAGAAGGCAATCGGATATTGCGGGTATTGGGCTGGATGTGCCCGCGCCGAGTAGCAATGGCGTGATTCGGGTGCAGGCCAATCTGGGTGCTGATTGGGTGGGTACGAATATTCGCGACGAGTTTTCTGCGCGTGCGGGAGTACCTGTGTATATGACAAATGATGGCAATGCAGCGGCGGCCGGGGAATACGCGGCGCGTCCGGATTGCGACACGGGTCTTTTGCTCGTCGCGCCTGGAACGGGTTTGGGCGGTGGATTGGTTTTGTCCGATGGGCAGATTTACGAGGGGGCAAATGGTCTCGCGCTGGAAGTGGGGCATGCTTCGGTTCCGTTTCGGGAGGTGGATGGGGAGTTGCCAGCTTGCTCGTGTGGGCTTACGGGTTGTGCGGAGGCCTGGGTGTCGCTTATGGCATTGCGACGCAGGCTTGAGATTGAATTGGCAGGAGATAAATGGAAGAATCACGCGCTGAATGCTTCTGATGCATCGATTGAAGAAAAGGCGTATCAACTCCGCGATTACGCGGAAAATGACGATCCACTCGCGGTGTCGCTTTTTAAGGAGCAGGCATTTATTCTGGGTTATGCGATAGCCAATTGGGTGCGGCTATTCGACCCTGGGCTTGTGGTGATCGGTGGGGGGCTTTCAGAAGCGTCTTTCCGCGATTGGTATATGGCGTGGATAATCGAAGGGTTTGAGGGTGGGTCGTGGCCGATCTATCTCGAAAATCCCTTTGATACGCAGGCTGTTTCAACGCAATTTGAATGGGCGCGTGGCGGCGATTCTGCCGCTGCACTGGGTATGGCTTTTGTCGCGAGTGAGGTGTTTGGATAGGTGATATGTGACAGGTGGCTAAGACGGAGGGAGGCGAGGGCCAAATAGTCCCTCGCCTCTTGTTTTTTCATTAAAAGAAGAATTTGAGACCCGCGTAAATCCGGTCCATGTCGGTGGTGCGGTTGTCGGTAAAGATAAAGTCGTGTTTGTAGTCGAGTCCGATACGCACCCTTTTGTGGAGGACGATGTCTATGCCAGCGCCGGGTGCCAGGCCAAAGTTGCGGCTGCCTTCAGTGGGTGCGTATAGCCCGGCGTTGAGCGAGACGTGGTACACAAAGGGGTCAAAGGCGTAGGCAAAACGCGAGCCGAGGCTGAAGATGGACATGTCGCGGTCAGAAAGATAATTATAGCCTGCCTGAATGCCGAGCCACTGGTCCATTTCGACGCCGAGTTCAATCCCGTAGAGAAAACCCGTGCGCGTTTTGTTGACGTCCGTCAGATCAAAAAATCCGGAGCCAAAGGCAGTGTTGAGATAGACGCGATGGCTCGGACTGCCAAAAGGGTACCCCCCTTTGCCAAATTCGCTTTCTTCCGCCCCATCAGTGCGGCCAGTTTGCGCGCTGGCACTGCTCCCCAAAAGTATAGCGATTGCGAGTGTGTATAACAGGTGTTTCATGGTTTTGCTCCTTTCTGGATCGGGATTAAAGGATGGAAGGATGTGCAGGATACCCAACCGCCCAGCCCTTAATTTTTAATGCTCGATTCCTCGTAATTCCAACCTAATAATCTCAGGCCTCCAGCGCAATTACAATCCTATGCTGCGCTTTTTGTAGGCTTTGCGGATTTCTTTTTCGTCGGTCCATATAATTTCTGATGAGACCAGGTCCGTCAGTTGGAAGGTGGCTTTGTAGTAGATGAGTTTGTCTTTGCCCACTTCCTGCACGTTCGCGCTGAGTGTGCCCGTGAGGATCAGGTCTGATCCGGTCTGTTTGCCCGGTGCCTTGGCCTGTGCGGGATCGACATAGCCCGATTGTTGATATTCGTATTCTGTGGCGATGTCTTTCCGGTTGTTGACATCGACAAAGCGCACTTTGCCGCTCTGGATCAATGCGGTTTTAATTTTGTCAGAGAGGGCCACCATGTCGATGTGTTCGGTGGTGCGATTGCGCATTTTGCCGAGCATGATGGCGGGTTCGGGCCTGTTCAACGGTGCTTCGAGGATTGAATTGACGACTTTTTTGGCGATGAGTTGCATGTCGTTTTCGTTAAAGCGGTCGTCGAGCAGGGCAATGGTTTTGGGATCTTCATAGGTCCCTTTTGTAAAGGCTCTGGGACCAGCGCATCCGGTTGTGATACCGATGAGGACGATTGCTGCATAGGTGATGAGTTTCATGGCTTAACTCCTTGTTGAGAGGTGAAAGTATCCGCAGAAAAAAACGCGAGTAATTTGAGCGTTTTTCGCAGATAAACGCAGATGAAAGGCGGAAGGCGTGTCTTATCGCCACTCGCATTCCATTCGCGTGTCCATCATGTGCCATTTATCGGGTAACACCACATCCTGTTTGTAGCGAATGTAGGCGCGGCAGTCTTGAATGGGTGAACTGACTGGATAATCCATTTGATATGTTTGAACCCGTGAATGGTCTATCGCCGGTATCTCGTCGATTTGATGGATGCCCGGACGCGAAGATGTGAAAATCCGTACGGTTTTGCTACCGTGTGTTTTGAGCGGGATTGTTCCCGAGAAGGTGACGCGCCGGATTTTTCGCGGGATCAAGGGGTCTGTGGCATCGATCAGGGTGTCTCTTTTCCACTGTCCGGCGAGCACGGTGTTTAAGTCTGCGGTGAAGACGCGCTGGATCTCGCCGTCGGGAATGATGACGTAGAGGAAGCGATGGCGCGCTGTTTGGGAAGGGCCGTCAAAGGTCAGGTAAATGGTGAGGTTGAGCGATTGGTTGGGCGCGAGCGCGTGTTTGGAGATGGCCTGTATCACGACGGACTCAAGACCGGCTTTTTTGAGCTCAATCAGCCCTTCGGCAGACGCATCGCCCGCATATCGCCGCTCGGAAATCATTTGTGCGATTTGGTCGGGTTTGAAGTCGCTTTGTACCAATTGCAACAGGTCCTCACGGGTGAAGGGGAGTTGGTCCGTGCGTTCATAAACTGCGGGCAGTTCTCCGCCGTCCCATTCGACGAGGTTGACGACGATGCCCCGCGTGGGCGGCAGGTCTGGTTTTGCCGCGTTTGCCGTTGGCATGACCAACAGGCTGAAAATGATGATCGACAAAAGGCTGCGATGTGGAATTGTCATTGTGTTCCTCCTTGTGGAATTATTGATAGACTCTGTGATTCAAGAACGTTCGTTGACCGGGTTTGATTTCGATGTTGGTAAATGTTTCGGTTTCGATAATGCGTCCGTTGGCGTCGAGTGCTTCGAGTGTGATGGTGTGAGTGCCGGGTGGCAGTTCGAGGCGGCCGATTTGAATATTGTGGGGCAAGGAGATCCAACTGCGCGTGTCGGCGATTTCGGTTGAGATGTTGAACAGGTTGACGAAAAAACCGAGGACTTCATTTTCGTCTTTGGCCTCTCGGTGGGCCATGTATTTCACAAGCCCGCGTGCAATTGTTCTGATCATAATTCTCGGGTAGTGATCCCGGAGCGATGTTTTTGCAATTGTGGCGTAATTTTGGGCGATCTGCGTTTGAATGGTGCGATTTCCTGCGCGGATGAGAATGCGCTTTGTGCGCGGGGCAACGGCTTCGTATTTGGGAAGGGCGACACGCAACCAGTAATCGACATCGCGAATGGGATATACGCGGTGATGGCGGCGTGAGATCTCGGTGGCGACGGAAGATATTTTGTCGCCTTTGCCGCGCTTTATGTCCTCTTCGTAAATGGGGAGATCTATTTCTTCTTGCACTTTGCGGGGGATAAAACCGATTTCAGAAAAGATCACGAGTTCGCCATTGCCCACAGGTGGGACAAAGGGCGGGATGTTGAGCGAGGCAAAACGCATGTCGGCTTCCTCGCCATTGAGAATGTTATTTACCTGTTCGAGATCTTCAGCGATGGTTTGAGGCGGGGCGATATGGAACTTTTTTTTGTAGTACAAATAGGCGTCTTGTGCGTGCTGATAGGAGACGCGGGCGTCGTTGTATTCGCCGGTGGCTTCGTAGAACAGGCCGGTGATGTAGTGAATGAAGGCGTCATTTTTGTAACTCGCCTGTCCGTTGTGAATGGCGTATTGGTCGAGTTTCAAATTGGCTTTGCGACATTCGACAAGGGCGTCTTCTGGGAGGCCCAGGTACCAGTAGTTCAGCGCGCGATAGTAGTGAATGGCAACCATTTCAAAGCTGTCGCCGCGGTAGTTGCGTATGGCGTCGTTGGTTAAAAATGCGGCGGCTTCTCGGGAAACTGAGCGGGTGTAGAGTCGATCAGATAGCCGCTCGGCTTCGGCAAAATAGCGGTTGGATGTTTCGTAGTGGCCCTGATAGTGGGTGAGGAGGCCATTTTCGAGGAGATAGAGCAATTGGTTGCCTCTTTTTCTCGACTTTTTGATTTTTGCACGGGCGTCTTCGTAGTTACGCGCGCGCAGGCTCGTGCGAAAGTCGCCCGAAAAGTGAGAATAGGAGGTGCAGCCGTGTAGCGAGATGGCTATCAGAAGCACTGTGTAGTAAATTGTTTTCACCGCACATTTCTCCGTTGGGGTTTTTGCGTGCGGTAAAAGTGTTATGCAAATGGCGTGCCAATTGGCTTGAATATTTTTAACTTGTTGAATTACAATAAGATATAAAACATAAGAGAAAGCGGGATATGTGACGCAATGGCACAGGTGTGAATTTTTACAACAGTAAAAGGCGGTGAGACGTGAGATATGAGGGGGATAGGGTAGGGTCGTCTTACCTTTTACCTGCTTTTTCTATTTTCAGTTGCTTAATCGTTGTTTCTACAGGTAAAAGAGAGGCGGATATATCAGGGAGATTCTCCATTTGGACTGAAACGCGCTGGTTTTTTTCGAGCAAAAAAAAGGCATCCATTTGGGCGAAATTCTCTGTTGGGATGAATATTTGTTGCGTTAAGAGCGTCTGGTCCGTAAAGATTGAAACTTTGATACTCGCATGTTCGCGGAACGCATTCAGGCGTTTTACTGTGATTCTTGTTTCGTATTCTCCAAAGACAAAGCTTTGTGATCGTTCTGGTGTCACAGATTTTTTTGTTTGAAAGGTGAACAGGTACTTTCCGGGTTTCAGGTCGTAAGCCGGGGTTGTTATGACGCCATCGCGAAGTATTGCGGTATTGCGGATGTTGATTTGCACGCCTGTGGGAGATAGCTTGCAGGTATCAAATGCAATAGTGCCGGGGTGCAACGGTTCGTGTGGTATTTGATTTGCGATGATCAGCGAGGGACTCGTGGAAAATACATCGAGCATGGTTGCGGCATTTTGTTTGATGTAATCTTTGCCAATATTTTGCCCGATGTAATTGTTGTCGATGTATTGCAGAATATGCTCGCCGGAGATTTTGTCGATAATTGTTTGTTTGGTCTGTATTTCCTCCTGGTGATAAGTGTAAATCTGAGATATTTTGGCTGGCAAGACATAGTGTACGCCATCCCTATTTTGTTCTGCGCTCATTATTTCTATGGGCTGTATCGCATAGTCGTATTTTAATCTGTCGAGGTCTTGTTCGTGAACCCGTAGTTCTCTGGCAAAGACGACTTCTTGCACATCTTCCATTGCGTTGAGCGTATCTATGACTGTGCTTCTGGTATCTCTGGTGTTGTGCAATACCCTGCCCGTTTGGTAAGCGTCATAAGCGCGCGGCAGTAAAACGAGCGCGGCTGTGAGGCATACAAGAGGGATTAGCTTTTTGAAGTTTGGATAAAAGCGCGTCAATGTTGCATGCAGATTGTAAAACGCGACACCAGTAAAGACGGCGATAAATGGGTACACCTGTATAAAATTTCTGTGAAAGTTGACGGTCATATCGCTCATAAATACAAGATAGCTCGCGGGAAATAATAAGATCAGGAGCAATACAGGGCGAGAAATTGTCCCCGCCAGGCCGATTGCAAACAGGATGGTGCCTGTCAGCCCGATGTTTTGGTAAAATTCCCGTATCTGAAATGCAAAATAATCCCATCCAGGGCTGATTGTTGCGCCGGGGTGTCCCGTGGTTTTGTAGTAATTAATCTGGTGTAAGACATCCTTAATAAAATTTGGAAAGTCGAGAATTGCGTAGGGTATAGAGAGAAAGAAGGTCACCGCTGGCAGGCCTGGGATCGCAAGCCAATAAAATTTTTGGCGCGGGATTCCATCCCGATAAGACATCCAAATTAGCGATGCAATGGGGAGCAATATTGCCAGACCCGAATTGTATTTTGTCGCTGTGGCAAACCCGACGCATATTAAGCTCAATATGAAATAGATGATTTTTTTTTCTCCGATAAACAGAATGGAGAATAGGGCGACAAGCGAGACAAACAGAGCGACTGGCGCGTCCATTGTTACAAAACCCGAATGAACTATGTGGATCGGGAGAATAGACAAAAAAAAGGCCGATATGATGCCCGTCCATCTGTTGCATATCGACCTGCTGATTAAATAGGCGATAAATACTGTTGCGGTGCCCATTGTGGCGGTCAAAAAACGATTCCAAAAATAAAAGCTCGGATGGGATATCGTCCAGTGCCAACCGGTGTCGGCTGCAATGCGTATATTTGCTACGCTTACCAAATCGCCTGTGAGTGATAGATAAATACGGTATAACTGATCGATCAGCAGGTTGAAATAAATCATCAGAGAACCGTACTTAAAAAAATGGGGGTTGTAATCCCCCGTTTTTATCATCTGAAGCGCGTTGCTGGCCGTGAGTGGTTCATCCCAGAAATACAAATAGGGCAAACCGATGTTTAATTGGAAATATCGAAGGATAAATGCAAAGAAGATGACCAGGATGATGATAGATGTGAAATAGTGCTTTACTATCGCATGTTTAAAATTGGCTTTAATAGGCGCGATAAAATCACTCATGGGATAAGTCCTTTTGTGCGATGAGCAAAAAATTCCACGCCTCGCTCTCCACGCGGTGCAAGCGATCTAAAAATAGAGCACCGAGTTGGACGATAAAAAATCCAATGCGCGCAAAGGGAATTAGAGGACCGCGTTCAAAACGCGCCAGATAATAACAGAATCGCGTTCCGGCTGTGACCCAAAATCCCGCAAGTGCGCGCGTTGTATGGACCGTCAGGCCCGATTTCTCAGCGAGATGGCGCAAGCCATAGGGCGTAAAGCGAAAATAATCATGGGGGACTTCGTGCAAGCCCCAAATATGGGGTGCGGTGAGAATTAAATAGCCCCCCGGTCGCAATACGCGCGCCATTTCGTCAATCGCCAATTGGGGCTGCGGCACATGCTCTAAGACCTGATTGCACAACACGGTATCGCAGGTTTCATCGCGGACGGGAAGGGCCAGCACATCGCCCCACACGTCGGCGCGTTCATATCGTTCGCGCCCTTTTTCCAGACCGATGTATTGTTGCTCGTGTGCCCCAAAAATACTGGCATAGGGTTTATTGCCGCACCCCACATCCAGTAATTTTCCACTCGCCATCTCCTTTACTTCTTCCATTGTCTGACGCATTATGCGGTGAATCAGCCAGTTTTTGCCAAATAAGCCAACCGGGCGTCCATCACATCCATCGCCTTCCATATCCACGCAGGACAATCCCCTCCACGCACCAATGGCGAGACACGCAACACCAACCAGACTGATCCAGTGTCCCAGGGCGAACGCGAGGGCCAGACTACCCAAAACAATGCCTGCCAACCACATCAGAGCGACTGCTGCACGCACTGATAGCCCCCGTTGTATCAATCGCTGTGCGACGTGATCTCGGCTGGGTCGGACAATGGACCGGCCTTTGGCAAATCGGAGCGCACTGATAAATACTGCTTCAAAGATAGGTAAGCCCAGGGCAATCAGAGGTCCGATGACGCCCATGAGACCGCCAATATGATTTGCGACAGAAATAGCCATACCACTCAGCAAAAAGCCAATTAACAGGCTTCCGGTATCGCCCATCAGGATACGGGCGGGATGAAAATTGTGTACTAAATATCCCAGGAGTGCACCCGCTGTTACGAGTGCCCAATCGCCTGCATTTATCATCCACAAACTCAATGAAGCAATGGTTCCACTACCCGAGGAAAGACCGTCTTCCATGTCCAGTACATTGAACGCATGGCACATCCAGACCATCCACAACGCAGTCAGTGTGGCGTCTATCCAGATAATATTTGCGAGATGGATACGCGGACCGAGCCAGGCGGCAATGCCTGCAACTGCGAGGGTTAGCGCAAATTTGTGCAGCGGTGCAAAAGGCTTCCAGTCATCTAAAATGCCGATAAGTGCCATCCCCACAGCACCGATGACGAGGCCCAAAGGGAGCGATTGGGGCAAAAAATAGAAGCCACAAAAAAGAGCGGCCAGCAAAGCTGTACCGCCCAGTGTTGAAACAGGCGCGTTGGGCGCATTAAAACGGCGTGCTATCAGGCGCGCAACCGCTGTGAACAACGCCGATAGAATCGCGGTAATACCGAATAAGATAACGGGCGTCATAGAAGTGTGAAGGGTGAGGTGAGGCAACAATTTTGGGCGGTGAAGGGGGGATTTCAAACTTCAAACTTCTTTACGGCTTCGATGACTTGTCCAATTTCACGCTCCGTCAGACTTGGAAATAGAGGGAGCGTGATCAGATTGCGCCACACGGCATCGGTGACAGGCAAGTCTGTGCGATAAGGTTTGTACACTTCAAATAAATGGCAGGGCTTGTAGTGTACGCCCGCATCGATGTTGTGTTGCCCCAGATGATCTATCAATTCATCGCGCTGGGATACGCGTGCCACATAAGCGTGCATTGCACTGCGGACCTGGGGTTTTTCTACAGGTGTTCGCATCCAGTCGAGGGCGGCAAATGCACGTCCGTATTCCAAAAAAATCTCTCGGCGTTGTGCATTGGCTGACTCCAATTTGCCCAATTGCACCAGACCAATTGCCGCATTGAGATCGTTCATATAGCATTTATAGCCGAGTTCGCCTACTTCGTATTCCCATCGGTGCTCTGCACCATTTTTTCGAAATCGATCATAAGTTCCGCGCGAGATGCCCATCCAGCGCAGTTTTCGCGCTCGCTCGGCGAGGTCTGAATTGTTGGTGGTCAACATTCCACCGTCACAGGTTGACAAATTTTTGCGCGCGTCAAAACTAAAACACGTCACGGTGCCCACACCGCCGATCATCCGATCTTTGTAACGCGCGCCGCTGGCGTGTGCGGCGTCTTCTACAACTGGAATTCCATTTGCGATGGATAGAATCTCATCCATATCGCAGGGGTGCCCGGCAAAATGCACCACCATAATCGCTCGGGTGCGCGGCGTGATCTTAGCGGCAATTGCTTTTGGATCGATATTGAGTGTTTCGGGATCTATGTCGCAAAATACCGGTGTAGCTCCATTTTGTAAAATTGCGTGATTGGTTGAGACAAAGGTCAACGGTGTGGTAATGACCTCGCCCCCTTCGATATCCAGTATTTTTAAGGCCAACAGAAGTGCTGCAGAGCACGAATTGAGAGATACTGCGTGTTGTGCCCCCACATAATGGGCAAATCGCGCTTCGAGTTCTTCGACCTTTTCCCCGGGGCCAACCCAACCGGACATCAATACCTCGCGTACCGCTTCGACTTCTGCATTGTCAAACCATGGGCGAAAAATGGGAATCATGGACCTTCCTCCACAGCGCCGTGAGTTAAGATAAACCAGTAAGCCCGCAAACGCGCTCGCGCCTCTGTGCGATGCTTTCGGACGAGTAAAAACACACTTCCCCAGAGCAGTGTTCGCAATGTCATTTCGATGGGGCGGAGAAGCCTGAGCAAGCGTGCGGCCCATTGCCCCAGGTGTTTGGCAATAAAATAGGCATAAGACGCCTCACTGACCACGAGCATCCGCGTCAATGCCTGTTTGGAACTTTCGCCCCCGATGTGTATGCCTTCGGCGTGGGGCAAATACATGACCCGCCAGCCAGCACGGTTGATGCACAGGCCCAGATCGACATCTTCGTAATACATAAAAATGGCCTCGTCCAACCCGTTTACAGCGTCCAGAACGCGGCGGCGAACCGCGAAACACGCCCCGGTTACCCAGACGACAGCTTCGGGTTTGGAGGGCCTTCGCCGCCGAAATTTAAGCAATGGAAATATTAGATGCAATAGGAATTTACGACAGATTTCATCTCTGAGCCTCGGCGCTTCACCGCAAGAGGCGATCACCCGTCCATCCGCGTCTTTAAGCTTCGGACCCACCATGCCCACATGGGCGTGTTTGTTCAAAAATTCGACCATTGTATTCACCGCATCTGGTTGTAACACGACATCGGGATTTAAGGCTATGACAATCGCGCTGTGCGAAACAGCTACGCCGCGGTTCACGGCACGCCCGAAGCCCAGGTTTGCGCCGGTTTGAATCACGCGCACGCGGTCGCCATAAGTTTCCAATGTTTCCAGGCTGTTGTCCGACGATGCGTTATCGACTACGACCACATCGAGATCTATTCCTTTTTGATTGATTAATGCGGCAATGCATTGTGCCAGATTTTCTCCGGCATTCCAGTTGACCACTATTGCCGTCACACATTCAGGCATCATTTTTTTCCTCTGCTACCAGCCGCGCAATAAGTCCCAAAAATGTCGCATGGATAAAGATCAACCGATTGGCAAAGAGGGTTGCATCTGCCATGCCATAGACGAGGAGGGCAGCGTAGATGGCGATAAATGCCGCACAAAACAGACGTACGCGAGCATCGGAACTTCGTTGGAATAATAGATACGCACGCCAGAGGGCAAAACCAAAGACCCACAAAAACGCCGCGATGCCAACCAGCCCCATTCGCATCCCAATCGTTAAATAAACATTGTCAACTGCGCCTACTGTCAATATCTGTGGCGGTGGCGGAAATGTCACCAGAGATGTCACGGTTGCACCGTGTCCGCCGCCGAGCAAAGGACGTTGACGGATTTTTTCCAGTGCATTGCCATAAGATATCAACCGCCCACTTACGGCTTCGACGCTGCGCGTGACGCGGTCCAGTGCTATGTCGCTAACGGCAGCGCGAGTTTGTTGCTGAAAAATATAACCCATCGCCAGCAGCAACAGGGGGATCAATGCCACGACAAAGAGACGCGACAGGCGTCGAGGTGCAGCCTGCTTATCCAGTGCGGTCAACGCGGCCAGACTGCCCAGCCCTACGAATAGGGAAATCCACATGCCCCGCCCCATTGTCAAAACCAGGGCCAGCCCGATAGGCAATATCGCGCCCCACGCCCATGCTCGTCTATATGCCCGTGCTTCAAATAACAAAATGGCGGCGATGATGAGCATGCCCATTGGCAACACAATGCCTTCGAGCCGTGCGACTCGAACGAAACCACCCGCGATGTCCGTATCCACCTGTAAAAGGAATTCAAACAAATACTCGATGCCGACAATTGCGGCGATGAGCAAAAATAAATGCAGGAATGTGGAGAATCGCCGCACATCCAAAAACCATGTTACCACAAAGAACAACGTGTAGTACAATGGATAGCGCACATCGCGCAACATTTGCGAGATCGACTGTCCGTAGATCAATCCCAATAAGCAAGAAAATACGACCAGTCCCAGCAGTACGCACATTGGTCGATCCAAAAACGTATGCCGTCGCCAGTTCCATCGGCCTTCCAACAAATAGTTGAGCCCGGCAATGCCCATCACCACGACGAGAAGACCTTCATAAAATTTGAAGTCCAGAGGCAAGGTCAGATAGTCTTCGTAAAACCAGGAAGGCACAACCGCGGCGGTGAAACACAAATAGAGCACTGACAGTGTGAGAGAGCCGAAAAGTGCGATTGCCGACAACAAGCTCAAGACGAGAATCGCCGCAAGCGCGTCATTTACTAAAAACGGCAGTGCAATCAACAATATCTGCCCAAAACACACCAGAACCAGCAGATGAGGTTTTGCAGGGTCAAAAAAGTCTGCTCGAAGTATCACGCTTGCGTCCTATTCTGTTGATCCACTGCACACATATCCACGCAGCAGGCGCGCACAAAACCGCGTCAATGGGTAGCCGAAAACGCGTATGGGCAAAGAATACCATGTGCAATAATGACATGCAAATTATCAGTAGAATAAGTGTCAGACCTTCGGGCCTGTGGCGTTGGATAAATGTGCCAGCAAGTCCCAGTATCAGAAGTGGAGTACAGGAAAGCACGGCAATTGCGTTGTATAATGGCGGCTCTCCCGGAATCCAGGGACACCAAAAATAGAGCAGTTTGTCAATGCTCAAACTCAGATAGTGCAGTGGTTGCGCGATTATCCACGCTATCACAATGCCCGCGACGCGACTGTCGGCTGTTGCGCCCTGAGATGTGTCGGCCAGTGTGTGATAAAGTGCCAGATAATCGATGCGATTGTCGTAAACGCCGCGTCCCTCGGGGTGTGCTCCCACGAGCAAGTTGATCCCCAAATTTGTCGAGATGGGAACAAATTTGCCCGAGATGATATGATTGCGCGCTGTCCACGGCAGAATAATCAGGCCGAGTACGCCGATTACAGTTAGTACACGCGCTGCTTTTTGTACAGGTGCCAAGCGCGATTTTCGCCACCAAAAAAAGAGAACAAGAGGCAGCCAGGGCAATAAAACGGGCTTGCAAAGTGCGGACAGCCCCACAATCCCGCCAAATACCATCGCCATTGTGACGGTGCTCTTTTGCCAAAATTGAACACAAGACACAAAGCTAATAGTCGTCAGCAAAATCAGAAGGGTTTCGGCCATCAATACGCCAGAAAAAAATACAAATAACGGATAAATAGCGAACAAACCCGCAGCGAACAAACCGACTGCGACCTCGCCCATTTTACAGCCCAGAACATAGATGAGATAGCAGGTGATTGTGCCCATGATGGCCTGGACAATCCGCACCAGAACGAAATTGTGACCAAATGTACGATAGATGCCCGCCAGAAATAAGCCGTATAATGGGGGGCGGTACATTCCAGTATCGGGGTGCAAAATCCCCAGGGCGACATAAGCTTGCCCGAGGCGATCCCAGTGTACCTCATCAGATGCATTGGTCAAATCGGATTGCGTCAACCCAAAGCCTACGCGCAATAACAATGCGAATACGAGAAGGCCCCACAGACACTGGCGATGACTCATTTCTCTTTTCCGATCAATAGAAGTTTACATCCATTGTCGCTGTCCACTCATGCCCCGTTGTTCTATTTTGGGGGGTTATAATGAGATGGTGTTGATACTGTACCTGTAAAGTCCAATTTGTCACGGGTGTAAATTCCACGCGGCCACCTATTTTTTGATGTGTCTCCACATCGCCCGCCATAAAGTCTCGCGTGGGTGCATCCTGTGGCCGACGACCCAGTTGTGCGTTGCCTCCTACATTGACAATTGTCCCATCTGGATTTACTGGATTTTCACCTTGTCGCTCTCTTGCAAAAGTTAAAGACACATTCAAGCTCGATGAAAAGCGGTGTGTCACTTGCGCAAAATATCGGTCTGCATTTGGCCCGGTTGGATAGCCTAACAGGGTGTCGTAATGTTCATATGTATTGATGTCAAAATTGTGCGCGTACACATAAGGCTCCACACGCACGTATTCGGCGCGAATATCGGTATCTCTCAAGCCCATAGGATCAACCCAGAACGCGCCCACTTGAAATGCAAATTGATTGGAAAATGCATCGGGGTCGAATTTAACCATATCGTCGAAAAACCATGCGCTGTAAAGTGTCAGTCCCGTTCGGATGCGAGCCGATATATCGGCTCCAATTACGAGATTGTCGCGATTTCCCAGGTGATTTTGAGTTCCGGCAAATACGGCCATCGGTAGAACGTAGAGCAGCTCAAATCCTCGGTCACCATATATCACGGCTTCGTGCAACCCAATTCGCACTTTTGAAAACGCAATCTCCAGTCGGTGCGCGGCCAGTCGCTTTTGTCGCAAAAAAATACGCACATGCCCATTGTCGATCCACCGTCGGGTTGTGTCGATTAATCCCGGGCGGGCGCGCAGTGATGAAGCGATATGGGTATAGCGCAGTCGGCCGCGAGATGCCTGCAATCGAAACAGGCCATAAGACGGCGCATTGTTGGAGATCAATAAATTTCCCGTGCGCCCAGGCCCCCAACTGAGGCTTCCTTTGCCCGCATCTATACGCATCCATGAATTTGCCCAGGCCAGTTGAAACGCGCTTTCGCGAAAATCTGCCTTTTTGTCCTTGAGTTGCACGTCTTCAATGGGGTGAGCCAACACATCTTCTCGGCGAAGACGCGGTTGGTTGCTCCATTCGCGAGCCTCAAAGTGGCGGGCATAAAATCCCAATGTGTAGAATCGCCCGCGCACAGAACCGCCAATATAGGTTTGAGACGCGATCTCGTTCACAAATCCATCACCCCTGCGCGCAATCACCTGTTGTCGCACCAGCGGTTCGATGATGATGGATGTCGCAGAATCGCGCCAGGTCCAGCGGGGTTCGCGTGTAAAAGCTGCGCGATTTTTCAATTCTGCGATATATCGGTTGGCGAGGTCGCGCTCGGTTGCCGACATAGATTGATTTGATACGGCGGAGAGTATCTGTGCAACTTGTATCCGGGTCAAGGGACGCGTATCGGGCACGGCAATCCAACCTCGCGCATTCAGGCGATCTAATAGGGAATACACGGGATGGCGCAGCGGGATATCGGGTGAGGCATCTTCACATAGCGCTGGACCAGCGAGACAGAAAAACAGCAGGATGTACGTGAGTAATCTAAGTAGCAAGTATATATTTCTCATGATAGTTAAGAAAAATAAAGATTTTATCTGAATTTGGTTCAAAGCGCGGGACTTGTCAAGCATCGCGCTTTTTTATAGCGTGTTTAACCTTGACTTTACAGCAGTCATGGACTATTTTTCGCCTCTTGTAAACAGCACCTGATACAAACTTTTGACAATGCTTCCAATGCGAAAAAATGCCTCTGTGTGCGATGACTGCGGTCTTTGTTCTTTCGGGCAAAACAGCGGGGAAAGCGATGCGATTGACCGCATTGCACGAGAAGTCGTACGTCATATACGCGGTGGAGACAGCAAAGATATTCCCGTTTCTGTAGGTGTATCCGCTCGGCATGCACATGTTGATGACGAAACCCTGGAGATCCTTTTTGGTGCGGGTCATACCTTAACGCCTTATCGCGAACTCTACCAACCGGGTGCTTTTGCCGCCGAGGAAGTCATTTCCGTTGTTGGTCCCCGGCTGCGCGCGATCGAGCGCGTGCGAATTCTCGGCCCCAGCCGCGACTATAATCAGGTTGAACTCGCCCGAACAGATGCCATCCATATCGGCGTTGATCCTCCTGTGAGGGATTCAGGAGACCTGAGAGATGCGCCACCTGTTACTTTTATCGGTCCCAGGGGTTCGGTCACGATCAACGCAGCCATTCGCGCGGCGCGCCATATTCACCTGCGTCCATCTGATGTAATAGATTATGGCTTTCAAGGACGGGAATCTGTCAGGGTGCGCGTGGGAGGCGAAAAAGGCGTTATATATGACAATGTGCGCCTCAAAATTGACGAAAGCTATTTACCCGAACTCCATTTGGATACCGACGATGCCAACGCAGCCGATCTCGTCTGTGGCGATACGGCGTTTATGATAAGATAAGAAAGGGCTTAATGACCGCACTCGGTATGATTGAAACACTCGGCGTTATTGGCACAACAGAAGCTGCCGATGCGATGGTCAAGACAGCCCCAGTCACGATAGAAAAGTACGAAAAAATCGGTGCGGGATATACCACGACACTGGTGCGCGGCGATGTGGGTGCGGTTCGCGCAGCTATCGAAGCGGGAACAGAAGCTGCCGAGCGCGTTGGAGATCTCGTTGCCGCTCACGTTATCCCAAATCTCGATCCACAGGTAGAAGCAGTTATTTTTACTACACAATGATCATTTTTCAGGAGGAAATACAACATGGGTGAAGCCCTCGGTATGATTGAAACCAAAGGTCTCGTAGCGATGATTGAAGCGGCAGATGCAATGGTCAAAGCCGCCAATGTCCAATTTGTCAATTGGGAACGCATTGGCGCGGGATATGTCACTGCTATTGTTCGCGGCGATGTGGCAGCGGTCAAAGCCGCAACGGAAGCCGGTGCTGCTGCTGCTGGCAAAATTGGCGAACTCGTTTCCGTACACGTCATTCCGCGACCACATGGTAGCCTTGAAAATATTCTGCCTATCGGCTCTTCAAACGACTAAACTATGACCCTCGGCAAGGTGGTGGGAACGGTGGTTGCCACCCAAAAAGACAGCGGCCTGGCGGGTTTTAAGCTCCAGATCGTCCAAACGCTCGATTTACCCGCATTCGAACTAAAAGAAAGTTTTTTGGTCGCCGTAGATGCTGTTGGTGCAGGCGATGGCGAAGTCGTGCTCTGTTGTAGTGGGAGTTCCGCTCGCCTGACAAGTGTGACTGAAAATCGTCCTGTCGATGCTGTGATTGTCGCTATTATCGATACGGCAGAAATCGATGGTGAAGCGGTTTATCAGAAGTGAGACGTGTGAAGTGAGATATGAACTTAGACGAAATCCAAATCCAATCGGTGGTTGAGCAGGTTGTGCGTCGCCTTGTGGCTGAGCGCGAAGCTCCTGCGGTTATTGCACCACCTGCTCGCTATGAAAACAAGGGTGACGATGGCCTTTTTGACGATCTCGAAGAGGCTATTGCTGCGGCTTCAGAAGCCCAGCGTGCCCTCGAAGCAATGAGCCTGGAGCAACGCCGCGACCTGATTGCTGCAATTCGCCGCGAATCTATGGCGCATTCAAAGGGTATCGCGCAAAAAACCGTTGAAGAAACCGGCATGGGCAAGGTGCCGCACAAAATTCGCAAACTCGAGGTTGTTGTACAGCACACGCCTGGCGTTGAAGATTTGCAGCCCACGGCGTGGACGGGCGACAATGGTTTGACGGTTGTTGAAATGGCACCCTTTGGCGTGATAGCAGCGGTCACGCCATCCACGCATCCGGTACCCACGATAGTCAACAATGCAATTAGCATTATCGCTGCGGGCAATAGTGCAGTTTTCGCGCCCCATCCAAGCGCGAAAGATGTTTCGGCTCTGGGACTTCAAATGCTCAATCGCGCCATTGTCGGTGCGGGTGGGCCACCAAATTTGCTCGTCGCTGTGCGCGAACCTTCTATAGAAACGGCGCAGAGCCTTTTTGTGCATCCCGGCATTGACCTCGTTCTCGTCACTGGTGGTGGCGGCGTTGTCAAGGCAGCCATGCAAGCACCCAAGCGCGTGATCGCAGCCGGTCCTGGTAATCCACCTGTGGTGGTGGATGAGACCGCCGATATAGAAAAGGCCGCCCTCGGCATTATTGAAGGCGGCGGTTTTGACAATAATATTCTGTGTATTGGCGAAAAGGAAGTTTTTGCCGTTCAATCCGTGGCCGATGAACTGATGCGCCACCTGAAGGCAAATAATTGTGTGGAACTCGACCGTTCGCAAATTGATGCGTTGACAAAAATCGCGTTTCCCCGCGACGACAAAGGCGATTGGATGCTCAATCGCGACCTCGTCGGTCGCAGCGCGCATGTGCTTGCTGCTCAAATTGGCCTCAATATTGCGCCCGATACAGAACTTTTGATTGGCGAGGTTGAAAATGAGCACCAGTTTGTTCAACACGAGCAGATGATGCCTTTTGTCCCCATTGTTCGCACACCCGATGTACACAGGGCAATTGACTGGGCTATTCGAGCCGAACAGGGGTATCGTCACACAGCGGTCATGCACTCGAAAAATGTCGAGAATATGACGGTTATGGCTCGCCAATGTAAGTGTACGATTTTTGTGAAAAACGGTGCTTCATCTGCGGGATTAGGCGCAGGTGGCGAGGGCTATACGTCTTTCTCTATTGCTACACCTACTGGCGAAGGCTGCACGTCTGCCCGCACATTTACCCGCCAGCGCCGCTGTGCCCTCATCGACTATTTTAGGATTGTATAGGTGCCGCATTTCGCGAGGTGAAAATGTTCCTCGGCCGTGTCATTGGCAAAATTTGGGCGACGCGCAAAGATGCTTCGCTCAAAGGGTTTAGACTGCTTGTCGTTGAACCGATTGATCACGAGCACAATAAAGCGGGGGATGCTTTTGTCGCGGTTGATGTGGTCAATGCCAGCGATGGCGAGACCATATACTGGGTCGGTTCACGAGAAGCTCCCAACGCCCTGCCCGATAAATACGGCCCGGTTGATGCGGCAGTTGTCGGCATTGTCGATCAGGTTGATGCATGAGGTAGCCTGTCCTCCGACTCCCCTTATAAGAAGGGGAGAAAGTAGCTAAATCCCAAATTCCAAATTCTATATGTTCCTGGCCCGCGTACTCGGTAGCGTTACATCGACTATTAAACACAGCGATTACAACAGCGCTAAACTCATGGTCGTGCAGCCCATTACGCCCGATGGGAAGAATGACGGCGCATCGGCGCTCGCGGTTGATGCCACGGGCGTTGGGCGCGGCGAAATTGTTCTCGTGATCCGGCAAGGCGTCGCTGCAGGTCTCGTTCTCAATGTGGAGTTGCCTGCGGTGCGTTCCGTTATCGTCGGCGTTGTGGATGATATTGATATGAAGGGGTGAAAAATAAAATGAATCTCCATCAAGCCAAACTCGATATTGTTGAAGCCGGGCGTCGCGTGTACGAACGCGGCTTTGTCGCTTCTAACGATGGCAATATTTCCTGCCGGGTTGAAGAAGACCGCATTCTCACTACGCCAACGGGGATGTCCAAGGGATTTCTCAAGGTCGAAGATCTCTGTATTACGGACATGGATGGCACGCTTGTAAGTGGGCAAAAGCGGCCTTCGTCGGAGATTGGGATGCACATTTTTCTCTATCGTGAGCGTCCCGATGTGCGCGCTGTGGTACACGCGCATCCGCCAACTGCTACGGGTTTTGCGGTTGCAGGCGTTCCCCTTACCATGTGTGTTTTGCCCGAGGTGATTATCACGCTCGGTGCCATACCCATTGTGGAATACGGTACGCCGGGAGGACCAGAGATATCTGAACCGATCAAGCAATATGTCAAAGATTACGACGCCTATTTGCTGGAAAATCACGGTGCGACTACGATCGGTAGCGATGTGATGAATGCCTATTACAAGATGGAAACGCTGGAGCATTTTGCAAAAATACTTTTTGTGGCACAACAACTCGGGGGGTATAACGAACTCAATGCGGAACAGGTGGAAAAACTGGTCGCGATTCGCAACCGCATGGGTCTTCGCGGCCCCGATCCCGCGTGCGATATCCCCGATGCACCCACAACACAATCTACCACCAATGGTGGCATTCCCACGATTCGCACGTTGAGTGCCGGTGGTACAGCCTCTGCTCAAACTTCCCAGGATGACCTTATCGCGGAAATTACTCGCAGGGTTATGGAAGAGTTAAAATAGGAACGGTCCAATGTGACCTGAGAGGATATTGACGCCTGCTCAATGAGTGGAAGCATCGTTATGCCTATTTTTTTGCTTTGCCGCGTATTTGGTCAAAGGCCATCATCTCCCGTTGCAGGCGCAACACGCGTTCTTCGGGTGTCAATCGCAATCGTTCAATGAGCAGTGTGAGATCTATGCCAAAATCGCGTGCTCGCGCAATGGCACTGTCTGGCGGAGGATTTCGCAAACGTTCTTCTGATAGAGATTTCAATGCGCGCTCCTTGTCGATATGGATGAACGAGATGGACAGAATTTCGCGTTGTGTATAATATATATTAAATATGGCTTTCTTGAAAGTAGCGTAGAGGACAAAACCCATGTCTAAAAATTCCCTACCCAACATCATCTACATCCTCTCAGACGATCTCGGCTATGGCGATCTGGGTTGTTTTGGGCAGGAGTTTATTTATACGCCGAATATTGACCGCATCGCAGCAGAGGGCATTCGGTTTACAGATCACTATGCCGGGTCTTCGGTGTGCGCGCCTTCGCGGTGTGTGCTTATGACAGGTCTGCATACGGGGCATTGCTATGTGCGGGACAATCGCGCTTTGCCCATTGAGGGCAATGTGCCCATTCCCGGGGAGACGCAAACGGTCGCCAAATTGCTCAAAAAGGGCGGTTATGCCACTGCTTGTATTGGAAAATGGGGATTGGGGTATCCGGGATCGGAAGGCGATCCCAACAATCAGGGGTTTGATCACTTTTTTGGGTACAATTGCCAGCGCGAAGCCCACACGTATTATCCTCAGCACCTCTGGCGCAACGATCAGAAGATTATGCTCTACGGCAAATCGTATTCACACGACCTGCTCACGGCTGAGGCTTTGCAATTTGTGCGCGAGCAGCAATCCAATCCCTTTTTCCTCTATTTGGCCTATACCATTCCACACACCAGATTCGAAATTCCATCTCTCGATATTTACAAAGACAAGCCCTGGACGGAAAATCAGAAGACGCAGGCGGCTATGATTACGCGCATGGACCGCGATATTGGCACGCTTTTGGATATGCTCGACGCGCTTGGCATTGCCGAAAATACGCTTGTTATCTTTACGAGCGACAACGGTCCCCACGGCAGTGGCAATACGCTTGGACATTTCAACGCTGCTGGACCACTTCGCGCAAAAAAGGGGAGCCTCTACGAAGGTGGTATCCGCGTACCTTTTGTCGCCCGGTGGCCGGGAACGATTCAACCCGGTACTGTGAGCGCACATTATTCGGGTTTTCAGGATATGTTGCCCACGTTCTGCGAATTGGCTGATACGTCCATCCCGGAACCGGTTGATGGCATTTCTATGTTGCCTGCGCTCCTGGACCGCGATACCCAACAGGCTCACGAATTTCTCTACTGGGAGCGACGTGGTGTCAGTGCTGTTCGTATGGGCGATTGGAAAGGGTATTTACCCGAGGGGCATACCAATCCCGAAGGCGTTGTCGAACTCTACGATTTGGCGACGGATATCGGCGAACAAAATGATCTCGCAACAGAATATCCAGATATTGTTTCAGAAATTCGAACCATCGTTCGGAAATCGCATCGGAATACGCCCTGGGAAACATGGGAATACGACGGACCGATTCCCAATGAATACGGGACAGTAGTTCATAGATGAGATGGGATCGGAAAGTGCCCAATCGCAAAGCGACTATTGTCATATTTTGTAGTGCCCTGATTGTGTTTGTCAGTATGGGCATTCGCCAATCCTTTGGCCTTTTTTTGGCACCGATCAGCCAGGACCTCGGTATTGGGCGCGAAGTTTTTAGCCTGGCCATCGCATGGCAAAACCTCATTTTTGGTTTGCCCATCGTGGGCATTCTATCAGATCATTTTGGGCCGCGATGGGTTGTTGCTGGCGGCGCGTTGCTCTATGCAGTCTGTTTTTTTCTTTTATCTTCTGTCAGCACGCCTCTTGGTCTGTACACCGTGCTCGGTGTACTCATGGGCATCGCACTCAGCAGCATTTCCTATGTGGTGGTCCTCGGTGCGGTCGCTCAGGTTGTTGCACCGGAGAAACGCGCTTCGTTTTTTGGGCTTATCACTGCCGCGGGTTCTTTTGGAACTTTTGCGCTCGTGCCGGGTGTTCAATGGCTTCTCTCTGGCGTGGGCTGGCAATCTTCATTCGCTTTCATCGCGCTGGTCGCGGGGGTAAGTGCCTTTCTCGCTATTGGGATTCCATCGCGCGGGCGAGAGGTGTCCCCAAATACCATTGAATCCCACGATGGCAGTCTGCTTCAAGCACTTCTTCAGGCGCGCAGTCATTCGGGGTACTGGTTGCTCAATGCGGGATTTTTTGTGTGTGGATTTCACGTGGCATTTATTGCCACCCATCTGCCCGCATTTCTGACTGATCACGGCCTTTCAAAAATGGTCGGTGCAACGGCGTTATCCCTGATTGGCCTTTTTAACATTTTTGGATCTTATCTTTCGGGGCAACTCGGCGACCGATATCGAAAAAAATATCTTTTGAGTTTGCTTTATTTTGGTCGCGCCATTGTCATTAGTGGATTTCTTTTCATACCCGTCACAAATACGTCGGCCCTTGTGTTTGGCAGTTTGATTGGTTTCTTGTGGCTTGCAACCGTTCCGCTGACCAGTGGCACTGTCGCGCAGATCTTTGGTTCGCGCTATCTTTCCACTCTGTATGGCATTGTCTTTTTCAGCCATCAGATTGGCAGTTTTTTGGGCGTGTGGCTGGCCGGGCGCGTGTATGATGCGACGGGGTCTTACGATATGATTTGGATTGCCGCGATTCTCCTGGCTATGACTTCATCTCTCGTTCATTTGCCCATTGCCGATAAGCCCCTGCAGAGGCTTGAAACAGTTAGACCATGAAAATCCTCATTGCAAACGCAGGCTCTACTTCGTTCAAATATCGCTTGTTTGATATGACCGATGAAACAGTGCTCGCCGAAGGTCGTCTCGAACGCATCGGCGATTTGTCTTCTCCCATAGCACATCAGATTGGCGAATACGCTGTTGAAACTGAACAACACTTGCCGGATTATCCCTCTGCTGTCCGCGATGTTATTGCGCGTCTTACAGATGCGCACACCGGCGTCCTAACTGACTTATCTGACCTCAATGCCGTTGGATTCAAAACCGTTCACATGCGCGGGGAAGTGGGTACGCATCTTCTCACAGAAGATATTTTGCAGCGCATGGCGGATTACAATAGCCTCGCGCCTGCCCACAATCCGCCCTATATCCAGGCGATTCGCATCTTCGCACAATGCGCTCCCAACCTGCCCCTGATTGGACTTTTTGAAGCCGCCTTCCACGTCAATATACCCGATTATGCCTATATCTACAGCGTCCCCTACGACTGGTATGAAAAATACGGGGTTCGCAAATACGGCTTCCACGGCGCGTCCCATCGCTATGTTTCGCAACGCACGGCGCAAATACTCAACCGCGAGGATCTCCGCATGGTATCCTGCCATCTCGGCGGGAGTGCCTCTTTGTGCGCGGTTCACAACGGTCAATCTGTAGATACCTCAATGGGTTTTTCTCCTCAAAATGGTATTATCAATAGCACGCGCATTGGAACTATTGATCCGTTCATTATTCCCTATATAATGGACCAGGAAAATTTATCGATGAGCGAGATGAGCCGCATCCTGTCGGAAGAAAGCGGTTTGCTCGGCATTTCGGGTATTAGCGGCGATGTGCGCGATCTCGAAGAAGCCGCTCAAAAGGGGCACGCGCGTGCGCGTCTCGCTCTGGAGGCATTTTGTTATGGGATCAAAAGAGAAATCGGTGCTTGCACCGCCGCACTGGGCGGTCTGGATGCGATTGCTTTTGCCGGGGGCATTGGCGAACGCGGGGCAAATGTGCGTCGGCGCGTCTGCACCGGGCTAGAATACCTGGGCGTTCACCTCGACGAGGTCTCAAATGCCAATCCTCCCGCAGATGGCATGATATCGACACCTGACAGCGCGGTTGCCGTTCTGGTTGTCCAGACCGACGAAGAAGTTATTGTGGCACGCGCAGTAGCCGAATACTTGATTACTCAGGAAAGAAATAGGGGATAGATTTATGCCCAAATTTTTATCGCATCGGATATTGAAATACGGGTCTAATGCCCTTGTGGCAGTGTTGATCACGCTGGGTATTCTGGCGGTGGTTAATTTTTTGACCACGCGGTATCACGCGCGCTTTGACCTGACGGCTCGCGGTCTTTATACGCTGTCGCCCCAAACGATTTCTCTTTTGGAAAATTTGTCTGAGGATGTCAATGTGGTGGCGTTTTTTCGCGAAGCAGAGCAGCGCGATTACGAGCATTTGCTCAAACAGTACGCCTATCATTCGAGGCGTTTCGCGTACCGGTTTGTCGATCCCGATAGGGAGCCTATTGAGGCCAGGCGATATACTGTGACCCGATATGGTGTTTCGGTGATCGAATATGGCAATCGGGAAGAACGGATTCAGGAGACGTCTGAAAAAGCGCTGACTAATGGCATTGCGCGTTTGATGAGCGAAGAGCGGCAGGTGGTATATTTTGTGGGGGGACACGATGAGGCGCATCCCGACGATCAATCAGAGCAGGGATTTTCCGGGATTAAGCAGTTGCTCATAGAAGGCAACCACGATGTGCGTCCATCCCTGGTGCTGGCGCAATCACAGCGCGTGCCAAAAGATTGTGATGCGCTGATTGTCGCGGGACCAAAACGCCCGTTTTTGCCAGCAGAGATCGATATTGTAGCGACGTATCTCAATCGGGGAGGAGCGGCATTCTTTTTGCTGGATCCGCTCATCGATACGGGGCTTGAGCCGCTGTTGCGAAAGTGGTCTATTGGCCTGCGAAATGATTTTGTGGTCGATAAAAGCCAGGTGCTGACGGGCGCAGATTTTTCGGTTCCCGTGACGACGCATTATAGCAAACATCCCATTACGGAGAAGCATTCGGGATTGCAGACGTTTTATCCATTGGTGCGCTCGATGGAACATGTGGGGTCTTTGCCGGGCGCCGATGTTTCTTCGCTGGTGCTGTCTTCGCCGAATAGTTGGAGCGAGACCAATTTGAACGCTGTTTCTGCCAAAGACAAAGAGGCGGTACAATACACATCCGGGGCTGACCAACCGGGGCCGCTGTGGTTGGCGATGGTTGTGGAAGGCCCGGCCACTATTGCTGCGAAAGCGGGTGATGATCGACGTGGGGGACGGGCGCGGATTGTGGTATTTGGCGATTCGGATTTTGCGAGCAATCGCTTTGTAGAGGTGCCTGGGGCCGGCAACGGCGATTTATTTATGAATGCAGCGAATTGGTTGCTCAGGGCGCGTGATAAAATTACGATTCGGCCCAAAAGTACGCTTTTTCGCCCGCTGACATTGAATCCGGGCGATGAATTTTGGATTCGGTGGGTGTATTGGCTGGTGCTGCCTGGTATTCCAATTGTCGCGGGTGTGCTGGTCTGGTGGCGCAGGCGATGAGAAGGGTGATCCGCAGATGGCGCAGAAAAAACGCGAGTGAGCGGTGTACAACTGGTGTCAGGCCAGTTCATTTGAGCGTTTTACGCAGATGAAAGAAGATGAACTGGTTGGATGAAGTAACTAACCACTGACTACTGACTACTGAGGAATAAATTGTGGGTCTTAAGGTGACAGCGATTTTGGCGGTTTTGCTTTTGGGCCTGGTGGGGTTTGTCTTTTTATTTGAACGTCCTCGCATGGCAGAGGAACAGCGCGAGATTGAGGCAAAGAATGCGTTTATTGAAGTTCAGCGGCACGGTGTTGCGCGGTTGACATTGGCCAATGACTACGGGCACTTTATCGCTGAGAAGCGCGGCAATGAGTGGGTGCTGATCGCGCCGCTGGAAGTACCTGCAGATTGGATAGAATTTGAGGGTATGATCGAGATCGCACAGATTGTTGAACGCGGTCGTGTTGTGGTTGATGAAGGCGATTACGCAGAGACTAATCTCGCCGATTTTGGGCTGGATCCTCCCGTGGTTGAGGTGCGATTTGAACCGGTATCAGGCGATCCCGTGTGGTTGTTTTTTGGAGATGATATTCCCTCAAAGCAGGGATGCTATCTGACCTGGTCGGGAGGGGATAAGGTCGTGTTGACAAAAAAACAATATCGCGCGCGGTTTAATCGTCCGCTGATGGCATTGCGCGATACGCGGGCGTTTTCCTTTGATCCCGATTTGGTCTCGCGAGCGTATTTCCAAACGCCTGGAGGCGTTTATGAGGTCGTGCGGGATGGGTTGAAGTGGCATCTCGTTCAGCCGATAAAAGAGCGGGCTGATGCGCGCGAGATTTTGACATTGTTGAGACAGTTGAAAGATGAGCGCGTTACATCTTTTCACAAAGAGGCAGTGGAAGATCCCACAACTTACGGGTTCGACAATCCGGATTACAAAGTTGTGCTGCATTTAATAGATAATGAAGTGCCCAATACGCTGTTGTTGGGCAGGCGCGTTCCCAATGTTCGGCAGAAACTGTGGTATGGGCGCGTAATGAGTCGGCCGCAGGTGTTTATCGTCGAACAATTGCTCGCAGAAGCTCTGGATATTCCATTGGCCCGATTGCGTTATAAGCGCGTTTTTGAGTTTGATCGCACAGGAGTTGATCGCGTGCGGTTGGCCTATCGAGACAGCGTGGTGAATTGTGCGAAGGATGGGGATGGCTTATGGCAGGTGGTGGTAGGGGGTAGGCGCGTTGTCAAAGGGGACGCCAACATTGAAGATTTGATTGACCGCGTTCACAATCTGGTCGTTGTCGAGTTTCCCGTTCAAGTGGATAAATCCGCCGCAGATAGTCTGAATGACCCCGTGTTGACGGTTTCTTTGTGGCGGGGTGAAACTCTGGTGCAAGAACTGAGCATTGGGCAGACCAACAATTTTTGGTACGGCACGGCCAAAACGCACCGCGAGGTGGTTGTATTGCCGTATTCGGTGATGTCGTGGTTGCAACTCCATATAGACGAATCCCGCCCTGCCTCCCCAAATTAGTGCGAGATTCGCTGATGAACTGCTGACGCAGTCATGCTCGATTGAACTGGCCTGAACCAGTTGTACTCCATTCCGTTGATTCGTCATGCGTAAAATTTATTTTTTCTTTTTTGTCATAGTTTGGATCGGAATACAAACCGTTCCGACCGATGCAACGGTAGAATTTTTGACAGGGATTGACCGCGACACCATTACAATTGGCGACCCTTTTGTTTTGCGTCTGCGCATCCATCGCGGGGTTGATGATAAGGCAGAAATCGCGTACGAAAAAGATTTTCCCCAGCCATTTGAAATTCGGTACACAGGCGAAGTTGAAATAGAGCAACTTGAAAATGGACGGGTGCGGGAAACGCAAGACATCGTGCTGGCGATTTATCAGGTGGGCGCATTTCGCGTTCCGCCCGTTTCCGTGCATTTTGTCGATGCAGAGGGAGATTCTGGAAAAATCGCGTCGCAACCCATTGATGTATTGGTGCGGAGTGTCAGACCAGAAGGCACAACGGATATTCGCGATGTGAAGCCTCCGATGGTTGTGGTCGCACAGATTCCCGTGTGGTTTTGGCTGGTGGTTGGCGGGCTGATTCTATTGCTTGCAGGATTGGTCTGGTATGTTTATCGCCGCGGGCGTCGCCCCAGAGCCGAGTTGCCACCGCCGCCTGTCAACTGGTTAGAGGAGTTGGACAGGGTGGGACAGTTAGGGCTGATAGAGCGGGAAAATTACCGGCAGTATTATTCTCTATTGTCGGCTGTTTTGAGGCGGTGTTTGGAAGATAAAACCCCCGTGCAGGCACTGGAGCGTACGACGTTTGAAATTGGGCGGGATCTGCGTACCCAGGCGTTTGACGACCAATTGGTTATGGCTATAGAAGGTTTTTTGAATGAGGCAGATCGGGTCAAGTTTGCCAAATTTGCACCGCGTGATTACATGGCGCACGAGGCGATGGATGGCGTGCGCGACATTGTGAGCACTCTGGTTACACCTTCTGTGACGCAGGAGACAGTCCAGTGATGCGTTTTGCCAATCCGGAGTGGTTGCTGCTCCTGTTGTTTATTCCGGTACTCATCTATCGCTATATTGGGCGCGAAAGGCGCAAGTCGGGGCGCATTCGTTTTTCCGATACGCGCCTTTTTCGGCGTATTGGCCCGTCCCTTTCGCTGAAACTGCGGCATAGTTTGATCGCGTTTCGCTGTGTGGCTCTGGCTTTGCTCATTGCGGCGATGGCGCGGCCGCAGTCAGGGCGCGAAGGCCGAGAAATTTTAAGTCAAGGTATTGATATTGCGCTGGCGATTGATGTGTCGAGCAGTATGGAGGCCAAAGATCTGGCGGACCAGCGCAAGACCCGGTTGGAAGTGTGCAAAGAGGTGGTAGCGCAATTTGCACAGGGGCGTGCCAATGATCGTCTGGGGCTTGTGGTCTTTGCCGCAGAAGCCTATACGCAATGCCCGCTTACGCTGGATTACGGCGTGTTTTTGAGTTTTCTCGATGGTGTTGAAATTGCCGGCAAAGACTGGGATGGCACTGCCATTGGTTTGGGGATCGCAACTGCGGTGAATCGTTTGCGAGAATCTGAGGCTAAGAGTAAGGTGATTATTTTATTGACAGATGGGAAGAATAATCGCGGTGAGATCGATCCGATGACCGCAGCGCGTGCAGCAGAGGCTGTGGGGATTCGCATTTATGCGATTGGCGCTGGCAGCAGGGGTACGATTATGCAGGAGGTTGATGGGATTTTTGGTAAGCGATTTGTACCGGTCAAAGTTGAGATTGACGAAGAGACGCTTAAAAAAGTAGCGGATGCAACAGGTGGGAAGTATTTCAGAGCGACGAGTGAAGAAAAACTGGAGGAGATATACGCTGAGATTGGCGAAATGGAAAAGACAGAGATCAAAGTGCGCGAATATGTGGATTATCGCGAGTTGTTTCACCTGTTTCTCTATCCCGGGTTGGCATTGCTGTCATTGGAATTGGTGCTGGGCAATACGCGATTTCGGAGGTTGCCTTAGATGCGGTTTGGCGATCCACAGGCTTTTTATTTCCTTTTGTGCGTGCCGGTTTTCGCGCTTTTTTACTGGTGGGCATTTCGACGCAAGCGCAGGGCGCTGTATGCGTTTGGTGCTCCCGAGTTGATGGATAAACTCGCTTCGGGTGTCAGTCGCATGCGGCAAGGCATAAAATCCGCGCTGATGTGTATCGGGTTTGTTTTTCTGGTTCTGGCACTGGTACAACCGCAGTTCGGCACCGAATTGGAATTGATCCATCGTCGGGGCGTCGATCTGGTGATTGTTCTGGATACGTCGTTGAGTATGTTGGCCGAGGATATTAAACCCAATAGGCTGGATCGCGCACGTTTTGAAATTGAGGGGTTGATCGATCGCCTTGAAGGCGACCGCATCGGCTTGGTGGCTTTTGCCGGTTATAGCCATGTACTCTGTCCGCTTACGCTGGATTATGGCGCGGCAAAGATGTTTTTGGGGCAGGCCGATGTCACGTTGATTTCAGAGCAGGGCACGGCAGTTGCCGAAGCGATTCGCGCGGCCATTCGAGGATTTGGGGCGCGGAATGGGAAATACAAAGCGCTCATTTTGATTACAGATGGCGAAAATCATGGGGGCGACCCCATTGCAGCAGCACGAGCGGCAGCGGAAGAGGATGTACGAATATTTGCTGTGGGTGTGGGGACTGCGGAGGGTGAGTTGATTCCGATCCGCGCTGGCGATAGGGTAGATTATTTGAAGGATTCTGAGGGCAAGATTGTCAAGACGCGGTTGGATGAAGCAATTCTGAAGGAGATCGCGCGTGTGACCGATGGTTTATATGTGCGTGCCAGCGGCGGAGGGATTGGATTGCAGGCGGTGCATGAACGGATTTCAGAGATGGAGAAGCGCGATTTGGGAACGCAGCGTTACGCGCAGTATATTCACAGGTTCCAATGGCCGTTGGCTCTTGCTCTGTTTTGTTTTGTGAGCGAGGCTCTGTTATCGGATCGGCGACGCAGTGAAGAAGCATGGCGCGGGCGATTTGAG
>JAPPIE010000033.1:0-2252 GCA_028874765.1 Gemmatimonadota bacterium | reverse complement strand
CAACAGCAGGGGCAACAGCCCGATCCCAGAGAGATGACGCCCGAGGAGGCGGCGCGGATTCTCAATGCGATGAAGGCGCGAGAAGAAGAATCCCAGAAGCGACGCAAATTGAAGTTGCGGGGCAGGCGATATGATGGCAATGCATGGTAGGAAAAGGTGGATATTTTTGTGCGGTGTTTTGTTTGCTCTGTTGTGGGCACAGGGGATTGATGCACAGGATGTGACGGTGCAGGCGTCAGTAGATCGCACTCGGGTAGAAGTTGGCGATTTGATTCAGTTCACGGTGGAGGTTGAGGCTGCACAGATGGGTAGTGTGTCTGCACCCCGGGTTCCCACACCTGATGGATTGCAATTGACGGGTAGTACGTCTTCTACGTCAATGTCCGTCAATATTGTCAATGGCGAGATGACAACAAAGCGCACGACAGCGTATGTTTTCTCTTTTCGCGCACAGAGACAAGGCACTTATGTGCTCGGTCCGGCACAGTTGGCTCATGATGGTAAGACAATTCGGTCTGACCAGGTGCGCGTTGAGGTAGTGAATAGGAGTGGTCGTCCGCAGACGCGCCCCGCGCCATCAACGGGACGGTCAATGGGACGGTCAGAGATTCGGGAAATTGAACAAAATTTGTTTTTGCAGGCGATTCCCGAGAAGCGAGAGGTTTATGTGGGGGAACAAGTGGGAGTGACCTATAAATTGTTTACGCGTTATGATTTGCGAAATGTGCAATACGGCCATGTGCCGACATTTACGGGATTTTGGGCAGAGACTGTGTTTGATGCTCAGCGTTTGAATATGCAGCGAGAGGTTGTCGATGGGCGCGCGTTTAATACGGCATTGCTTAAGCGTTTGGCACTGTTTCCGACAACCGCGGGTAAGCACACCCTGGAGCAACTTGAGGTGAATTGCGAAATTGTTGCGGGGCGACGGTCGCGCGGTCTGTTCGATTTTGATCCATTTGGTGCGTTTGATACGCAGCAGGTGACAGTGCGGTCAGGCGATATTGAAATTGAGGTGAAACCGTTGCCGGCTGGTGCGCCGAAGGGTTTTGGCGGTGCTGTTGGGCAATTTGAGATGCGCGCTGAGGCGATTCCTGGTAAGGTAAAAGCTGGCGATCCCGTTGCTGTGAAGGTGGTGGTACAGGGAGCGGGAAACTTGCACGCGATTGGCGAGCCGATTCGTCCTGACCGGGCGCGGTTTAAGTTTTATGATCCCAAGACGAATTTGGAAACACAAAAGCAGGGTATAAGCGGAAAAAAAACTTTTGAATATGTGGCGATCCCGCAAAAAGCGGGGCAGGTGATATTACCGCCTTTTACCCTGGCCTATTTTGATCCTGTGCAGAGGCGGTATAAAACCGTACAGACCAAACCCATTACGTTGCATGTGACGCCAGGTGAATTGGCACCGCAGCCAGTTGACGGGTTGCGGGGTGAAGAAGTGCGCGCGCTGGGCAGCGATATTCGGTATATCAAGCCCGATCGAATGCATTTGGTCGATCAGAGTCTGTTACTCTATCAGCGCAGTGGGTTTTGGCTTTTGCAGTTGGTTCCCTTTTTGGGGGTGGTTGGCGCGTATGCTTATCGGCGTCATCGCGCGCGTCTGGAAGGTGATGTCGCTTATGCGCGCAGAAGGCGTTCGCGCTCGGAAGCACAGCGGCGGTTGGGCAAGGCGAAAGGGTTAATGGAGGCGGGAGATAGCGCGGGTTTTCACGGTGAAGTTCACAGGTCTTTGGCGCAGTTTGTCGCAGATCGAACCAATCGCGCTGCGGCGGGTTTAACGGCGGACCAGATTGGTGCTGTGCTGGTGGGTCACGGTGTAGATACACAGGTAATTTCGGGCGTTCAAGACGTATTTGGTCAATGCGATCAGGCGCGGTTTGCGCCGGGACAGATTTCGGCTGAGCAGATGCAGGCGTTGTTCGCGCAGACCGAAGATTTGATCGGTGCGCTGGAGCGGTGTATTTAGTTATGAGGACGGTGATAGAACGGTTGTTATACCCCGTTGTCGCAGTTGCGATACTTGGCGTGGATGCGGTATTCGCCTCAGAAGCTCTTGTCGCGCTGTACAATCGGGGCAATGAACACTACCGCGCCGGGGATTTTGATGCGGCGATTTCGGCTTATGAACGCGTAATTGCACAGGGGCTGAACAACGGTGAGGTGTATTATAATCTGGGCAATGCGTATTTTAAAAACGCGCGGCTCGGACGTGCGATTTTATCTTATGAACGCGCTTTGAAATTGATGCC
>JAPPIE010000012.1 GCA_028874765.1 Gemmatimonadota bacterium | reverse complement strand
CCACGGGATGTATGAATGCACCTTGAAAGTACCCCTCGCAATGCGCCTGCCCGGGCAATTGCCCGAAGGCGTGCGCGTGAAGGGTTACAATCAGCACAAAGATCTCACACCGACGATCCTGGAACTCCTGAATATAGAAACAGACATCGCGTTTGACGGACGCAGCTTAATCCCGATGGTTGAGGGAAAACGCCACACGCACGAATCGGAATTTTATATTACCGAGTGTACCTGGATGCGAAAACACGGCTGGCGCACACCCGAGTGGAAATTGATCGTAGCACTGGAACCCGACTTTCATTTTAAGCCCGAAGTAGAGCTTTACAATCTGATCCAGGACCCGGGCGAGACCACGAATCTGGCAGACAAAGAACCCGAAATGGTCGCCCTATTGCGCGGGCGGATGGAAGCCTATATTGCCAAACGCGAAAAAGAAGTGGGCCATACCAATCCCATGTACACAAACCTGAACTGGCACGGCCGCAAGAATTACGACGGACCCTTCAAATCCTCCGAAGATGCGTATAACCACATGCACATCGGTTCCGCCAGCCAGGCCGCGCGGTTGCAGGCGGGGAATAAAAAGGTAGAAGGAACGGTCGAAAAAAAGAAATAAGAGAAAGCATATGAGAATAATCACATTGGCATTGCAAAGTCTTTTGACGCTGTTGATGCTAGCCAGTTGTTCCACCCCTGGGAACATGCGGTCGCACTGGCCTGAATACCCCGTAAATCCATTCGTCATCCAATTGGATATTCCCGGCCCTACGGATTCTGCTGGCGGCCTCATTGTCGCCGATCTGAATGGAGATGGACGCATGGATTACCTGGTCACCGTTCCCAATTATCTCACGACTCATGCCCACGATGGCCGCAAACTCTGGGTAATCGAAACCGACCTCCGGGTAGGCGGCTCCTCAGAGCGCGTCGGCCTACCCGGCCATCACGGTCCAGGTGTTCAGGTTACAGACGTCGATGGCGATGAACAGGTCGAAGTGCTGTTCCTTACCCAGGATGGCACGCTCCACGTAATTGATGGCACTACAGGGCGCGAGCAGTGGACCGCAAAGCCGCCCATCCCCAAAGGCGCCCAACGCTGGGAGCACCTGGTCGTAGCCAATTTCCGCGGCGCGGGAGATCGAGATTTACTCCTCCAAGCCACCAATGCCAAAGGTTACCGCATGGGGCGCTTTCTAGCGGCCTATGCGCTGGCCGATCTCCGGCGCGGACATTTTGTCCCCCTGTGGGAACGCGACGATTTCGTTGCCTGCGCCCACAACGGCGCACGGCTGGCGGATCTGAATAGAGATGGGCAAGACGAAGTGATCGGCGCTACGGTCGTCTCTGCCGATGGCAAAATTTTACTGCGGATTCCCCTAAAAGGTCACATCGACTCGATCTTCATCTACGACGTGCGGCCCGATATACCGGGTTTGGAAATCATCGCCTTAGAAGAAGGGGGCGGCAATCGCATTTTCCTCTACAACCACGAACAACTCTTATGGGAAACGCACTTTCGCCACCGGGAACCCCAGAATGCGGCGGTCGGCGAGTTCGACCTGGAGCGACCGGGCCTGGAGATATGGTGCCGGAGCCGCTATAACGAGCATCAGAAGCCTTTTGTTTTTGACGCGCAGGGAGAGAAAATCGCGGATTACCAGATGGACGATGTAGCACCCGAGGGCTGGACCACAAGAGGGGTCGAGGTCATCCACAAGATCGATTGGACAGGTGACCGCAAACAGCTTGCCGCAGCCAAAGAGCGCCATATCTCCGGGGATATTGGCATCTTCGATCCGCTTAGCGGGCGCTTTCTCCACCGGTTTGAGGAAAAGGCCGACCGGCTCTATGTGGGCGATGTGGCTGGAGATTGGCGCGAAGAACTGATCGTCTTGCACAGCAACCAACTCCACATCTACTTCAACGAGTCTGAGAATCGGGGTTCTGACCGTCAGCGCCTGTGGTCGCAAGACCACTACCGCCGCAGCAAGATGACCTGGAACTATTACAGCCCGTGACTAATCCCAACGCTAAAGCTCTCTGCGAGTGGGCCTTACGGGCTTTTTGATAAGGTCAGGTAACAATGTCGATATTGGAGGAATATAACATGGCAATTGATACCATAACATCCGAAGCCATTGAAGTAATAAATCCGACCGGCAGGCGCGTATTACAACTGACGACAGATGCGCGGCGGTCGGTGCATGGGTATTACGATCTACCCCCGTGGTCTCCCGTGGATGGGCGCATTGCATTTAGCCGCATGGATGCACCGGATTCAAAGACAGGTGATATTTGCGTCATGGATGCCGATGGGGGCAATTTGTACAAAGTGGCCGAATCCCGTGCAATGTCCTCTAATGGAGGCGCATTGGCGCAATGGGCGTCAGATGGATCTCGGGTGTACTTCAAGGATCGAGACCGCGAAAACCGTTTGATCGGATGCGTCGATCCAGACACGGGTATGTCGGGCACGCATCCCGGAGACCTCCGAATGATTTCACCCGCTGGACACCTGCATGCTTATCACACCATGCATGGGGATTACGCCGAGGACGCCGTCCCGAAAATGAAAGATGTACACGGTGTCTTCGCGCAGGATTTAGAAACGGGTGAATCCAAACAACTCGCAACCCTCTCCGATTGCCTAACACTCCATCCCCGCCGAGACGAAATAGCCGACTGGCACATGTTCGTCAAGCACACCAAATGGTCCCCCGATGGATCGCGGATGATGTTTGTATTCACCAACGAAATCCATTTTGATCGAAAATACGGCGAACTTCCCAGAGTAAAAGATGTGTACGTCATCAATGCAGATGGCTCAAACCTCAAGCGCGTAGGTGAATTTGGCAACCACCCGCTGTGGCATCCCAATGGTCGAGAAATATTGACCAACAGCCCGTTTGAAGGCTCGCCGGGCAATAAACTGGTACTGACTGATGTGGAAACGGGTGAAGAGCGTTTGGCCGCAACCTGTGCAAAGGGATCGGGACATCCCTCCTTTTCACCAGATGGCAAATACATTGTCATAGATGTCGTGAACAACACAACAAAAGAAGCCAAATTCCTGCTGGTAGATGTCGAAACCGATACTGCTGAAACGCTGTTGGAACTCCCGGTCTTCGACCACTCCCATGCCGGAACCCATCTGCACCCGGTATGGCGGCAAGACAGCTCGCAGATCCTATTCGCCAGCGATGCATCCGAAATTTGCCAATTGTGTGTGATTGACGTGTGAAGGAGACTCTCATGCCCGTAAAATCCGTTTACATGATGACCGATTTGGAAGGTTCAGCCGGAGTAGATGATTGGGATCCGAGACACCGGGAAGATGCGACAACGGCAAAGGGCGTGTACGACCGCGCCGAGATGCAGCGATTGTTGACAGGTGAAGTCAACGCCGCGGCCGAAGGATTATTTGCAGCAGGTGTAGAAGACATAATCATCAATGACGCGCATGGAGCGGGGCGCACGATTTTATCAGAAAAATTGATCTCCGGCGTGCAACTCGTACAGGGTGTCAACCGCCCCTGCTGGTTACCCGGATTATCCCCCAGATTTGACGCATTGATCCAGTTGGGCATGCATGCGATGACCAACACACCCAACGGATGTCTCGCGCATTCGATGAGCCGCAATGTGATCTATCGCGTCAATGGTGCCGAAGTCGGCGAGATGGAAATGGCGGCTTATTTGTGTGGCGATCTGGGAATTCCCTGGGTCTTCACATCGGGCGATCTGCACGCATGTACCGAATCCCAACGCTGGGTCAACGACATTGTCACAGCACCAGTAAAAGAAGGCCTGGGAGAATTATGTGCGCTCCACCTG
>JAPPIE010000262.1 GCA_028874765.1 Gemmatimonadota bacterium | reverse complement strand
CCACGCGCCCACGCAGATTTTCGACAACGGGAATCAGGGGCAACAAACTGATACAGGCCAAAAAACCGAGCGGCAAAGGGGGAAACGCCGCTGCCATCAGCAAACCCGACAAAATCGGATATCCGATCACCAACTTCCAACCCCAGGCATTGTCCTGCGTCGTATTATCCGTCATCTTCCTCTTTTAACCCCATCAATTCATAAACCATTCACAGCAAGAAGCACAAACAAAAATCCATGTTGCAAAAAACACAAAGACTATGCAATATAAAGGCGGTTCAAACCCCTGTCAATTACCGTCCCAAAAAACAAACCCGGTCTATAACCCATGCTACCCGACCTCAACTCAGAACTCCAGGCATTGCGCGAACAAAACCTCTACCGCTCGGTGCGAAGTGTGGAAACCAGCCAGGAACCCCGCATCCGCATCAAAGGGCGGGAACTCATCCTCTTCTGCTCAAACAACTACCTGGGCCTCGCCAACCATCCCGTCCTCAAAGGTGCAGCCATCGAAGCGCTCAACACCTATGGAAGCAGCACCGTAGCATCGGCACTCATATCGGGATATATGCCCCCGCACGCCGACCTCGAAAGCAGCATGGCGCAATTCCTCGGCACAGAAGCCGCCATCGCATTTCCCACGGGCTACACGGCCAACCTCGGCGTCATACCCGCCCTCATCAACCGCGACGACATCATTTTTAGCGACCAGTTAAACCACCGCAGCATCATTGATAGCTGCCGTCTCTCCCGCGCACAAATCGCCATCTACAACCACTGCGACATCGCCCACCTCGAAACCCAACTCAAAACCTCGTCCGCCCATCGCCGTCGCCTCATCGTCACCGATGGCGTCTTCTCAATGGACGGAGACATCGCCCCACTGCCCGAACTCGTCTCCCTCGCCGAACAACACAACGCCATCCTCATGGTCGATGACGCCCACGCAACCGGCGTCCTCGGCCCCAATGGCCGCGGCACCTTTGAACACTACGGCCTCTCCCCCGACACCATCGACATCCACATGACCTCCGGCAGCAAAGCCCTCGGCGCATCCGGCGGTTTTATCTGTGGCAGCCGCGACCTCATCGACCTCATCCGCAACCGCTCCGCAGCGTACATCTACACCACCGCAATGCCGCCCGACGCCTGTGCATCCACCACCGCGGCACTCGACCTCATCCAGCACAATACCAGCTTGCGCCAACGCCTGTGGCACAACACAACAACCATCAGCCGGCATCTTCAAACCCTCGGATTCGACCTCGCACAATCCCAAACCCACATCATACCCATACTCATAGGCGACGCCCAGAAAACCGTCGAAATATCCGAACACCTCTACAACCGCGGCATCTACCTCTACGGCATACGTCCCCCCACTGTACCCGAGGGCCAAAGCCGTCTGCGCCTCTCCGTCATGGCAACCCATACCGACGACGACATCGCCCAATTATTAGACGCCATGACCGAGGTGCGACATAGTTTTTTTGGAGACCACCATGTCCAACCCCCTCGACCACATCCGAATCGTACTCGTTGAACCCAAAGAACCCGGCAACATCGGCGCCGTGGCGCGCGCGATGAAAAACACGGGCTTATCGCACCTCTACCTCGTCAATCCCCCCGACCACACCAGCGGCGAAGCCCGCGCAATGGCGCACGGATCGGGCGACATCCTCTACGGCGCCACCGTCGTATCCTCACTGTCCGAAGCACTCGCAGACGTATCGCTTGCCGTGGGCACATCCCATCGCAAACGCCGCGAATTCGACATCGTACACCCGCCTCAAACTGTGACAGACAAACTGTTATCCCTTCCCGAAAATCACAAAGGCGCCATCGTCTTTGGCCGGGAAGAAAACGGACTGACCAACAACGAAATCCAACTGTGTCAGCTAATCTCCCGCATCCCCTCAGCCGTGCGCTACCCCTCCCTCAACCTGTCGCAAGCCACCCTCATCTACGGCTACGAACTCTTTCGCGCAACCCATTCCGAAATCCCCTACAAACCATCGGAAGTCGATCTGGCTACCCACCGCGAACTCGAATCCATGTACGACCACATCCAAACCGCACTCGACAAACTCGGCTTTGTCTCGCGGCATCGCCCCCAGACCTTCATCCGATCCATCCGCCGAATCTTCAGCCGCATCGACATGGAACACCGCGACGTAGCCACCATCCACCGCGTCTTCCGTCAGGTCGATCGCTTCATCGCGCGCCACGGCCTCGACCCCATCCCACCGCCCGACAAAAAAACAGAGTAACCCCTCTCTGAGACAGTCACCCCCCAAACCCCAGCCTCTCCAAAAGCGACAGACTCAAACTCTCCATAGCCGGCACTGTACCCACACCACCCAAAGACGACAGAGATGCCCACGTCTCATACCCTCCCTCTTGCGTCAATGCCTCATCTGTACACACATACCCGATAGACCCGTTTGCCAGACTCACCAGCATCAACGGCGAAGCCGACGTCTGCGCCTTGATCCGAAGGCCCGTCTCCACAAAAATCTCCCCCGGCAACGCCAGAATCGCCGCATCGCCCAACCGGATCGCCTGCACGGGTGCCGTCATCTGTTCCGGCAACGCCGCCAACCGCTGGCACTGCCTGGCATACACACCTACCCGTTCCTTCCGCACCGGTTGCCCCACCACCCAACTGAATGGACCCTCCTCGTAATCGTATCCACCTGCGAGAATCTGTTCGGCAATATCGAGATCCGTCTCTGTAATCACTTTTCTCGAAAATTCCAGCGTCCCCGTCACAGCCTCCAATGCCAGTTCCTCATTCAAATCCATCAACTGGATCTCCGTCAAAACATGCCCTGCCAGAACATTTGCCATCCGCCGCGCCCGGGGGTGCCCCCGATCCCGCCAAATCCGCTCGCCACTATAATCGTTGTTATTAATCTGTCCAGACGCCGCATTCCACAAAATCGGCACACAGTTCCCACCTATATAATGCCGCAGCAAATTGAAAAACTGTCCAAAATAATCCGCCGACACCTCCCCTACACTACCCGTCCCCACATAGTGCAGTGAAAAACTCGCCACCACCGAAATCGGCGTACCATCCACTCCCTCCACATACATCATCGCCAACTCCGGATCGATCTCTCCCATTGGCCGCACGAGATCCGGATTATTCAAACCCGGATTCATCCGCACCGTCCCATCCTTCATCAGCCAGCGCCGATAAAACGAAATACGATCCTCCATCACACTGGCAAACCCCGCTCGGGCAGGCTGCATTCTCTTGACAGCCAGCTCCACGGCATCGGCCACTTTCAGCGGAAGCCATGTCGTATAACCCTCATCCTCGCCCACACCCAGAAGATTGCTCACCCCTGCCCCTGAATGCGTATGTGTCGCATTCACCATCACGCACTCAGGGGATATTCCACACCGCTCTTGAATGCGCGCCTTCACTGCATTCACAATCGCTTCTGGCACCGCGATCAAATCGCAGGTCACCATCGCAATCCTGACATCTCCATTGTCAATCACCAGCGCCTTGGCCAGAAGCTCATCGTGTACATCCTCTCCGTATCGCGGATGAAAACTTCCCGGCATCGTAACACCCAGCCAGGGTGTTATATTGGACGTAGCAGCCCCTGCTTGCAATTTCATAACTTTCCTCCCGTGTTAGATTTTACTTCATACCACCGTCATAACCTCATCGTATATTACAATATTCTGGCAACAAAAAAAGAAAAATGGAAACAGGGAATTTACCGCGTGAAACTCAATTTTGAAAGCGGTTGACAGTGGTTTCTGTAACGCTTATTCTTTGAACAGGAGGTGGTTTTTATGGCCGAATTAACAAAACGCCC
>JAPPIE010000387.1 GCA_028874765.1 Gemmatimonadota bacterium | reverse complement strand
GGAGGGTCCAGCGGCGGGTGGTGCGAATCCATTCTTCGTCGATTTGTCTGGATAATAGGGCGGCCATTGCAAAGGCAAAGGGTACGGTAAAGCCGACGTAGCCGTGATAGAGCATTGGGGGGTGGATGGCCATGACGGGATGGACGAGCAGGGGGTTCATGCCCGTTCCATCGGGGAGAGCACGCGGCATGGTGACAAATGGATTTTCGTGGATGCAGATGAGCGCGAGGAAGAAGGTCAGCGTGAAGGACATGATGGCCGTGGCATAAGAGGCGAGGGGACCGCGAAAGGCGCGGGTTTTGATGACGGCAAAAAATATGAATCCGGATAGGATAAGTGCCCAGAGCAATAGCGATCCCTGCATGCCGGACCAGACGGCTGTGAATTTGTAACCTGTGGGCAGGTCGCGGCTGGAGTGGGTGGCGATATAATGGACATCGAAGCGGTCTGTGAGGAAGAGCACTTCGAGAATGGCCATGGCGGAGAGGCAGAGTACAAAACCTGTGAGGACCGCGCGTTCAGTGCTCAGGATGAGGCCCATTCGCCGAGTTTTGGCAGCTAATAGTGCGGCGATGACCGCATAAGCCGAGGTGAATAGGGCGAGGTAGAGAAGGAAGTTGCCGAGTTGTGGGAGCATGTGTTTGGGTCTCGTTTATTCGTATGACGCTTTGATTTCTTCGTAGCTCTGGCTTTCGTATTTGGAAGGGCATTTAGCGAGCATGTCGTCGGCTACGAATATGCCGTTGGGTCCGATTTTGCCTTCGAGTACGACGTCGGCTTCTTCTCGGAAGGTGTCGGGTACGACGCCGCTGTAGTGGATGGTGCGTTTGCTGGCAGATGGGTCCTGGTCGATGAGGTCAGAGATTTCAAATTCGACGGTGCGGTTGCCATCTCGAGAGATGATGGAGCCGGGGATGACTTTGCCGGCGAGTTTGAAGCGGGTGTTGGCAAATTCGCTTTCGCGCGCTTGCAGTTCGGAGACGGTGAGGTAGTACAGCGACATTTTTTCAGAGCTGTACACGATCATGGTGAGTAAGCTGGCGATAATGACGGCAAATCCCGCGATGAATTTTATTTTTTTGGTGGTCATTTCAATCTCCGCGCTTTTTGGCTACCAATGGGTCTCAGAAAATTAAAGATAGATAAGTCCCCCTAAATTCACAACTATTTTAAGCCCAATTGTGCGCGGTAGGCGATGTCTTCATTTTTGTTTTTGTTCCAGTAGTCGATCATTGTAGCATGCGTTTTGCGCGCTGTGGTCGTGGTCCAGCGACCCCGGCGTTGCGTGGATTCTTCCCAGCCGAGGATGGCGTGGGGATAGTTTTTTTCAAAGGTTATGGCGAGTTTGCGGCCGATGGAGGTGTAGGTGAGGGTGTAAACCGAGGTCTCGTCGTCTGTAGTGAGTTCCGCATTGGCGGTCTGGACATCGGGGAGGGTGTGTGTCAGGCGCTGGAATAGCATGCTGGGGATGATCTGGATTTCACCTGTGGGCAAGCGCTCGGGTGCCAGTCGGATGCGCGTCCAGATTTCGTCTTCGAGGATGGCGCTGGACAATGTGAGGTCGTGGTCGCCATCGCTTTGGAAATAAGATCGCAGTGTGGCTTTGTATTTGCCGTCGCGATGGTTTATCTGGGCAAAGGTGTGTCCGCACCATTCCTGAGCTGTGCTGGTGACTTTGAGCGTGCGTGTTTGGTCGGGGGCTACGGGTGTGAATACAGAGGTCATGATGGAGTAGGGATAGAGGCCCGTTGTGAATTGGCGCATGGCGTTGAGTTTGAGTACAGAGGTGCTCGGCCCGTCGCCGCGTTCGTGCTTTACGTGTTTGTCTGTGAGAAAGTTCTCGGTTACGAAGATGAGTACGGCGTCGCCATCATAAATATCGCGATATTGCGCCTGCTTGAGTTCATAGCGGGTGATTTCCGCGAGTCCGGCGTACCATTGTTTTTTGAATGCGTCATCCCAGGGTTTTACTTCTGCATGGGTCGGGGCGATGAAGATGATGGTGAAAAATATGGTGATTAAGTGTCGCATGGCGTGCTCCTGTTGAGGGAAACGGGTGGCGCTACGTGGTGTAAGTTGTATATTGGTACAGATGTTAAGCAGGCATGAATATAACTATGGAGTGATAATATGCGACCGAATTTTTTGATTTTTTGTGTGGATCAGATGCAGGCGTATTGCATGGGTTGCAGTGGGCATCCGGATGTGCAGACCCCCAATCTGGATCGTTTGGCGGGAGATGGGGTTTTGTTTCGCCGCAATTATTGCTCGCATCCGGTGTGCCAGCCGTCGCGGGCTTCTTTGATTACCGGGTTGACGCCTTCGCAACACGGGTTGATACAAAATGGCATGAGTTTGTCCGAAGAGATGCCGACTGTGACCGGGGCGTTGTCCGAGGCGGGGTATCGCACGCATGCGGCGGGCAAGTTGCATTTGCAGCCTTTTTCGGGCGGTGATTCCTGGGAGAACCGATATCGGTGGTACAGCGGTGAGGTGACCCATTTGCCCGAGGGGTATTACGGTTTTGGCGAGACGGATTATGTGGGTGGGCATGTGAATTACGTTTGTGGGGATTATCGAAATTGGTTAGAAGGAGAATATCCGGATGTCGCGCAAAAGGATCATCCGGAAGACGGTCCTTCAACATGTGTTCCCTATGCTCAGTTTTCGGCGTATCAGAATTTTGGCTACCAGACCTGGAAGATTGATCAAATTCCGGCCGAGTTGCATTACAATCACTGGATTGCAGATCGCACGATGGCTTTTATAGATGGTTTGGGCGCGGGTGAAAGTTTTTTTGCGTGGTGTTCTTTTCCGGATCCGCACCATCCGTTTGTGGCTTGCAGGCCGTATAGTGAGATGTATGACCCAGGATCTTTAACGGTGCCGGAGACGTTTGTTGTTGACGAAGATCCAGCTTCTGATAGTTTGCTGCGGAGAGTGGGTCCCGCCTGGTTTGATGGCGGTGAGGAGGATTTGCGGCAGGTGATGGCGCAGACTTATGGTATGATTTCTCATATTGATGATAATGTGGGTCGCGCGATTGATTTTTTGCAGGCGAAGGGTTTGTACGATCATACGGTTATTGCTTTTATTGCGGATCATGGCGAGTATCTGGGGTCACACCATTTATGGCACAAGACGCCCTATCAGTGGGAGGAGTTGCTGCGCGTGCCGTATATTTGGCGGGTGCCTGGGGGACAGACGGGTGTTTGCGATGATGTGGTGAGTAATTTAGATTTTGTGCCTACTGTGCTGGATTATGCGGGGATAGATCAAAGTGCGATGCGTTTTCGGCGCGAGGATTGGGCTGTTGAGGGTTTTGAGTTGCCCGGGCGTTCGTTGAGAGGTTCTATTAATGATGGCGCGGATATGTCCGACCGCGCGGCTTTGGTGGAGATGGGGTCCATGCGGACGTTGATTACGGAGCGTTATAAAATTGTGGTGGATGCTTCGGGTATTGGACATAATGTGCTGGTGGATCTGGAAAGTGATCCACATGAGAAAGTAAATTTGTGGGATCATTCGGAGGCGCAGGATGTGAAGGTGGATCTTTTGACGCGTTTGATGCGGGAGAGTATTCGCTGTAAGCGTATGGATAATCCCAGAATTACACCTGGTGCATGATATCGGGTATTTTTCAAATAGAGGAGATGCTATGGCTAACAAACCAAATGTTATTGTCTTTTTTACAGATCAACAGCGCTGGGATTGTATGGCAGCGCATGGCAATCCATTGGGTATTACGCCGAATCTGGATCGGGCGGCTCAGCACGGGACACATGTTTATAATAGTTTTACATGTCAGCCTGTGTGCGGTCCGGCGCGTTCGTGTTTGCAGACGG
>JAPPIE010000337.1 GCA_028874765.1 Gemmatimonadota bacterium | reverse complement strand
GCGCGTGTCGCAAACGGAAAAAATATCACAATGCTACACGGCGACGCGCACTTGTGGAACCTCTTTTACCCGAAAAATCCCTCAAAGGACCGGATCATCCTCTTCGATTGGGAAACCTACAAGCGAGGGCTTGGTGCTTACGACCTCGCCTACATGCTGATCCACGGAACATCCGAACGAAAAGCACTCGAACGCCCGCTCATGGATTTCTATTTTCAGAGGCTCATAGCTGGCGGCATCGAAAATTACAGCCGAGACCAATTCGAGTACGATTATCGGCTATCCGTGCTATCGTGTGTCTTCTGTCCGATCTTATGGAAGCGCGCGTTCTCGGTTCGGAATGCAATGAAAGCGTATCAGGACTGGGATTGTAGTGCGCTGCTCGAATAGACTAAATTCTCGATAAAAAAGACAGGTACTCTCCTGTCCTAAAGAACGGGTATCAAACACGCCCTCTGTGCGATGCAGAGGGCTTTTTTTTATCATAAATTTTGACCACAACAAACAGACAGTCTCTCACCCTTACAGGAGGATTTAACATGTCCACACAAACAGCTCTCATCACCGGCGCATCTCGCGGACTGGGCCTGGCTCTCGCACGCGAACTCGCACAGCAAAACTGGCGACTGATCATCAACTCAAGAGGCGCAGACGCACTCGAACACGCGCGCAAAGAACTGAGCAAATGGACCGAAGTCATCGCCATTGCCGGAGACGTAACAGACCCCGAACACCGGAAAGCACTCGCGCACACAGCAAAAGAAATAGGTGGTCTGGACGCCGTAATCAACAACGCGGGCATATTGGGACCGAGTCCCCAGCCCGAACTGCTCAATTACCCCCTCGATATATTGGCAGACGTCTATCGCGCCAATGTAATCGCACCCCTGGGGGTGCTCCAGGCACTTCAACACACCTTAAAATCAGGTGCCCGCGTAATCAATATCACCAGCGATGCCGCTCGCGAGCCGTACCCCGGCTGGGGCGGATACGGCTCATCGAAAGCCGCGCTTGAACAACTCTCAAACGTACTCGCAGCAGAACGTCCCGACTGGCACATCTACTGGGTAGATCCCGGCGACATGCGAACGCAAATGCACCGTGAGGCATTCCCCTTTGAAGACATCAGCGACCGCCCCTTGCCGGAAACAAGTGTACCGGGATTTATCGAACTCATAGAAAGCAATTATCCCAGTGGCCGCTATGCCGCACGCGAACTACTCACCACCCTCGCAAAATAGAAAGGAGACATCTCATGTCCATGATACCCAACACAGTACTCCCTATCACAATGATGGACTCAAAACTGGACTCTCTAACATTTGACCTGCCATCCGACCTGGAAGCGGGTGAACCGCCCGAAGCGCGTGGACTCAGTCGGGACCAGGTCCGGCTGATGGTCTCCTGGCAAAAAAATGATGCGATAGAACACATCGCATTTCGCGACTTACCCGACGTGCTACAGGCGGGCGACGTCGTCGTCATCAACACCAGTGGCACGCGCAAAGCATCTCTGCCCATCATTCGACCCGATGGCACAGAACTCAGACTACATCTATCAACGCAACTGCCCGCCGACATGTGGGCAGTTGAAATACGTCAACCCAACGGTATCGCAACACAACCTTTTTACCACGCACAAGCAGGCGAAATCTTCACATTACCCGGCAGTGGATCAGCACAACTGCACGCCCCCTATCGCCCCGAACTGCGACACAACCCCGACGCCCCTGTTCGCCTGTGGATTGCAACCCTGAACCTGCCTTATGACCTGGACACCTACCTGGACATATACGGCATGCCCATCCGGTATGGCTATGTGCAAAACGACTGGCCCATCGACTATTACCAAACCGTATATGCAACAGAAGTGGGCAGCGCTGAAATGCCATCAGCTGGCAGGGCATTCACACCCAAAATCATCACAAAACTGGTCGCAAAAGGCATACAAATTGCCCCCCTGATCTTACACACAGGCGTGGCGAGTCTGGAAGCCGATGAACCGCCTTACGAAGAATACTACCGCGTACCTGCTGAAACAGCACGGGTAATCAACAACGCGCGAAAAAACGGCGGACGGATCATCGCCGTTGGCACAACAGTCGTACGCGCACTCGAAACCGTAGCCGACAAAACCGGACAAGTCTCTCAGGGCGAAGGGTGGACATCCCTGATAATCTCACCCGGTCACACCATGCAGACCGTAGATAGCTTACTCACCGGAATGCACGAACCGAGTGCCACACATCTATCCATGCTCCAGGCATTGGCGGGATTAGATCACCTCAAACTGACTTATGAAGCCGCACTCAACAAAAATTATTTGTGGCACGAATTCGGCGATCTACATTTGATTTTACCCTGAACACGCGGTATATTGAGCCACTACCGATAAGGAGAACCGTCAAAATAGGAAAACAAATGTTCATAATTCACGAAATAGACGACAACATCCGCAGCGCCTATGGCATGACAGTCGCCGATATCACAGACAACGGACACCTGGACATCGTAGTCGGTTCTATGGGAACCTCGATGATCGCCCTGTACGAAGGACCTCATTTTGAAAAACAGATCATATCAGAAGCGCACCCCGGCACCATCGCACTATCGGTATTCGACGTCACGGGCAACGATCGAAAAGACGTCATTGCGAGCAGCGGATTTGGGCGAAGACAGCGGATCCCGCCGGAGTACTTGCACTGGTTTCAAGCATCTGAAGACAGCGACATCTGGACACAGCACTTCATCGACTGGGTACCCTATTCACACCGCATAGCAATGGTAGAAGTCAACGGTCAACCCCTGCTATTTGTCGCAACACTGCAAGGACCGGGAAGCCAGATCAACGACTTTGATGCGCCGGGTGAACTGTGGTGTTACCGCATACCGCAAGACCCCGTAAATGAACCGTGGGAAAAGCGATTAATCGACGGGCAGTTGAGACTCAACCACGGCCTGAGCGTATGCGACGTAGATGGCGATGGCCGCATGGACTTACTGCTCGGCACACGCGACGGCCTGATCTGGTTTGAGCCGCCCAAAGGGGACGGATTCGCGGAAAAATGGAACCGATGGACCATAAGCCCCCGCGAAAGCAGTGAAACCTTTGCCGTAGATATGGATGGGGATGGCATCAATGAAATACTCTCCATCGAACCCTGGCACGGCAATGAACTCGTCTGGTACAAAGCCACTGGCGACATCCGAACAGGCGAGTGGGAACGCCATCTAATCAGCGACAAACTCAACCGCGGACATTCCCTCTGGTGTGGCGACATAGACAGCGACAACGCACTGGAAGTCATCGCCGGATACAACGGACCCGGCACAGCCCTCCACATCTATCGCCCGGAGAACCTGGAAGCGGGCACATGGAGCATTGAACAAATCGACAACGGCATTGGCATGGGGCAAATGGCAATCGAAGACCTCAGCGGCACCGGCAAATTGGACATCGCCGCAAGCGGCATGTCAACGGGCAATGTGCGGTGGTATGAACAAATTTAAATCGTCGTCAATTAATCCCAAACAAAGGAGAAAAACATGTTCTTCGAACTACGTCAATATCGCACCCAACCTGGAAAACGCGAAGAATGGGTTGCATTTATGGAGAGTGAAATCATCCCATTTCAAATATCAAAAGGCATGGTCGTTATCGGCAGTTTTGTCGGCGAAGAAGAAGACGATCTCTACGTGTGGATCCGTCGATTTGAAAGCGAGGAACAAAGGGAGCAACTCTACAAAGCCGTCTATGAAGACCCATATTGGACCGATACGCTGAGCGATCAAGTAGGCGCATTGATCGACCGGGAGCGCATCGTAGTAACACGCCTCAACGCAAC
>JAPPIE010000007.1 GCA_028874765.1 Gemmatimonadota bacterium | reverse complement strand
TGAGAGAGGAGAGATGGGATACCATTCGGAGGATATAAATGGCTGAGAAGAAGGAGAAGAGAACATCGCTTTTGCCCAGGATTTCGGTGACGCGACCGGTGACGGTGACGATGTGTTTGGTGGGGTTGATGGTGATTGGGCTGGTGGCGTATTGGCGCATTCCCATTCAGGCATGGGCGTCGGGCAATGACTGGAATCGGTTTTGGGTGGATGTGGCCACAGAAAATGCGTCGGTTCAAGAGCGATTTAATACCATTGCGTTGCCGATGGAACGACATATGCGTACGGTGAGAGAACTCAGCGATATTTACGCTTTTGCCGGCGATCCGTGGGCAGGCGTTGAGTTGAAATTTCACCGGGGCACAGATATGCGCGAGGCGTATGTTCGCGTGGCAGATCGACTTGAGCACGCCAGGCTCGATTTGCCCGAAGAAGTGCGCGATCAGATAAAGGTGTATTCGTGGAATCAAGAAACCGATTCGGAGGTGATCTGGACGGGGTTGTCCATTCCGGAGGATATTGTCAATAAGGAGCAATGGGTCCAAACCCATGTTCTCGATCCAATTGAGCGGATCGATGGCGTGGCGAAAACCAGTGTGTGGGGGTTTGAGAGCAAGGAGGTTTTGATTCTGGTGGATCAAGAGCGGTTGCGAACGCACGGGATTGAAACCCACGAGCTTGTGGCGTCGTTGCAGCAGGACAATTTTGCTTTGTCTGGCGGTCATGTGCAGGAGGGAGGTAAGCGGTTTTACGTGCGATCTCTGGCGCATTATCAAAGCCTGAAGGAGATTGAGGATATTGTTGTTCAGAGCCGTTATAGCAGCGTGCAGGTGCGCCTCAAGGATGTGGCAGATGTGGTGTATGCTGCGCCGCCGAGAGACCGGGTGTGGCGCGTGGATGGGCAGCGCAATCTGGGTCTGGATGTGTATAAGGAGTCGGGTGAGAATATTGTCGATTTGTGCAAGCGTATCGTGGTCAAAATGGAGGAGATTGAGGCCAATACGCCTGCGGTATTTCGCCTGTTTTACAGCGAGGGCAAGCTGATAGAAGATTCGATGGATAATTTGAAAGTCACAGGACTTTGGGGCGGGTTGTTTGCGGCGCTGGTGTTGCTGTTTTTTTTGCGTGCTCTGCGTATGACGGCGCTGATTACGCTGTCCATTCCGCTGTGTGTGATGATGACGATTACCGTGCTCTATTTTATGGGTTGGTCGCTCAATTTGTTGACGATGATGGGGTTGATGGTGGGGGTAGGCATGGTGGTGGATAATGCGATTGTGATTGTGGAGAATATTTATCGCTTGCGAGCAGAGGGTGAAGATCCGCGCGGTGCATCTATACACGGGGCGAGCGAGGTGGGGCTGGCGATTACGATGGCGACGCTGACCACTGTGGTGGTGTTTTTGCCGATGATGCTGATGAATGACAGCTTTGATATGAAGTTTTTGCTGTCGAAGATTGGGATGCCCGTGGTGTTTGCGCTGGTGGCGTCTCTGTTTGTGGCACTGTTGTTTATTCCCCTGGCTGCCCAGCGCTTTGGCGATGCGGTTGTGCGGTCAGATCCAAAGTCCATCGCTTTTGTCCGCCGCATTTATCGGCGCGGTTTGAACTGGGTTATTCACCATCGGCGAGATGCGTTTCTCATGATGCTGGTTTTGTTTGCCACCATTTATTTTCCATATCAGAATGTGAAGAAGACCGATCAGATGCGTTTTTCTTCTAATCGCGTGACCATTCGCATGTATGGTCCCAATAATTTTTCCCTGGAAGAGATGGATAAAATTGCGAGCGATCTGGAAGTGTATGTGAATGAGCGGCGGGATAGGTATAAAATCAAAAATGTTATGACGTATTTTCGGCGCGGGTATATCAATTTGCGAATGAATCTGGAGGAAGATCCCCATCAAGCGTGGTGGTATGCTGTGTATCGTTGGGTATGCAATTTGACTGGCTTTCCCATTGAGCGGTGGATGACGCGACAAGAGATCATTGACGAGTTGAATAAGGAGGTGCCGCGCTATGTTGGATTTCGGGTCTCTGTGGAATCCAGAAATTCGGGCGGGCGCGATCCCTATGTGCGCGTGTATTTGTACGGTCCTGATTTTGAAAAATTAGAAGATATGCTGGGGGAAGTGGAGCGGCGGTTGCAGCAGATTCCATCGGTGACGAGTTTGCAAAGCGACCTGGAGTTTGGCAAAGACGAGATTCGCATTCGCGTGAATCGCGCTCAGGCAAAAAAGCACGGTATTCCGGCAGAGCGGATCAGTCGCACACTGGCATATCAATTGCGCGGTGCGACGTTGCCGCGGTTTCAGACGGATGATCACGAGGTGAATGTGCAACTGATTTTGGATGAATCCGACCGGCAGTCGCTGATGCAGTTGAAGAATTTTATGTTTGTGACCGATACGGGTGAAAAGTTGCCGTTATCGAGTTTTGCAACTTTTGAAATAACCAAAGGTCCAGGCCATATTTTCAGGCATAATGGTCGCAACCGGTTGCGCGTGCGCGTTTATACGACCAAGGATGATGTGGAAGGGTTGTATCGGGAAATTGATCGGGTGATGGAGGGGTTCACGCTGCCGAGGGGGTATGAGTGGAACAAGGGCGAGCGGTATTCGCAATACAGCCGGGAAAGTCAGGCGATGACATTTGCGGTGATTATGGCGGTCGTTTTTGTGTTTTTGCTGATGGGCGTGTTGTTTGAGTCGGTTATTTTGCCCTTTGCTGTGATTTTTTCGATTCCGTTTTCTTTTTTGGGGGTGTACTGGGGGTTGTGGTTGACGGGTACGACGATGGATTTTATGTCGAATGTGGGGGCAATTGTGCTGATTGGGGTGGTGGTCAACAATGCGATTGTGCTGGTCGATATGATCAATCGGTTGCGCCAGACGGGTATGGATCGCGCGGCGGCAATTATGGCGGCGGGTCACAATCGTTTTCGTCCCATTTTGATGACGACCTGCACGACGGTGTTCGGGTTATTTCCCATGGCGATTGGCAGCAGCACGATGATGGGGATGCCCTATGCGCCACTGGGGATTACGATGATGGGCGGACTGATTGTATCAACGGCGTTGACACTGTTTGTGATTCCGCTGTTTTACGTTTTGTTGGATGATTTGCGCGGGTTGTTGAAGCGGATTGCCGCGGTGAGTTTCCAGAGGTCTGAGCCGTGGGGGGATGACCCGGCGCAGGCGGCGGATTAAAACGGATCATAGAACCACTTCTCTCCCAAACAGAGGGCTGTGCTATTTGCGCGGCTCTCTGTTTTTGTTTTTGATGGAGCTAATTTGTGGGATCGGAAGGCGTATTGGGGTTGTTTAATCGCTCCTGGTCGGCATAGGGATAGAAATTTCGATTTCGCTCAAAGGGGTTGGATGAGGGGCCGGGTTGACCGAGGCGTCGGCTGTCTTCCAATCCAGTACCGCTGAGGAATAATTCGGCTCTGCGCTGCCGAAAGATCTCTTCTGTCACGGCCTCGACGGTTTGTGGACCGCTGTAGGGTGGTAGCGATGCCCCAATGCCAAAGGGATCGCGATCGGGTGTTTTTGTGCGGATGGCGTCTATTTCGGCGATCGCTCCTGTGATATTTCCCATCATTGCGTTTGCCTCTGCCCGTATCAGAGCCATTTCGCCGGGCAAATATGCCGGGATGGACGACGTGGCGGTGTTCCAAAATCCGGATAGCGTTTCAATCGGCAAGGCGTTGGGATTGCTCAGGCGGTCATCTGGCATGAGATAAAATGCAAGTCTCGCATCGTTGCTGTCTGTGACCCGCGTTCCGAAATTATCTCTTGGCGCATAATCATCCAAAGCAAAGACCTGGGTGTAAATGGGGTTCTGATT
>JAPPIE010000284.1 GCA_028874765.1 Gemmatimonadota bacterium | reverse complement strand
CCTCGAGGCAGATGTGATTGAAGAGGGCGTGAAGCGGGAAGATGGGTTCAGGGTGTAATGGAGATAATAATATGGATATGACATTTCCTGGCACAGAATGGGAGACGAGACTGCCTGGTGATCTCGGGTTTGATGCGGAGAAACTCGCGCGGGTGCAGAGGTGGTTGCGCGAAGTGGCGGGTGACAGGTCCTTTCAGGTGGGGATTGCTCGTTACGGGTATATCGCGGCAGAGTGGCGGCAAGGTGTTGCTGCGGATTCGATGCCCTCGCAGGCATCCGCGGCAAAGTCGTATTATTCGACGCTTTTGGGTATTGTGGTGGCGGAGGGCAAGTTGTCTTCGCCAGATGAAAGAGTTGTCGATTATTTCCCAGAGATGATGGATGTGGGCGAGCAGGAAGGCCCAAAACCCGGGCGGTATGCGTTTGAAAAAGATCGCGATATTACTTTTCGGCATTTGATATGCAATGTGTCGGGCTATATGAAACCAGGGGAGAAACCGGGCGAGGTTTTTCACTATCAGACTTATGGGATGAATATTCTGACCCACGCAATGGCTAAAATTTACGGGTGTTACGATGCAGATGATCCCGAAGGTTTACCGGGATGTGGGAAGGTTATAGAAGAAAAGTTGCGTGATCCAATTGGCGGGACCTGGACGCATTCGCATTCCAATTTTGATCTGTGGCCCAGTGCGAGGTTAAATATCTTTGGGTATTACACGCAAGTACATACCACATTGCGCGATCAATTGCGAGTGGGACACTTGTGGGCCAATTACGGCAATTGGAATGGGGTTCAGGTTGCCCCCGAGAGTTATTTAAAAGAAGCAACCGTAACAAATGACTTTATTCTCGAAAACGAACCCGAGGAGAACTGGAAATACGGGCACGGATTCTGGTGCAATGATCGCGGGATGCAGTGGAAAGATGCACCGAGAGACTCCTTTGCTGCATCGGGTGCAGGTGCGAAGCATATCTGGATGTGCCCGCAGTTGGGGTTGGTTATTGCGCAAAATCCAGGGCTGTGGGATCAGTTCAGGGAAGAGCAAGATAAGGTCGGGAGTCAGAATGAGGTGATTGCGCGAATTTTGAATGCGGTGAAGACTTAGGAATTGCTTGCACTCTGCACTATTTGCATCACTTATTAATCAAATTCAATGGGAAAGCAAGATATCCGTAGAATAACTTGACACAAAACAACGCGAGGCTATTTTGGCTAACATGAAAACGACAATCACACTTGATGCAGATGTGGAGAAGGCAATGCATCGACAGGGCAAGAGTTTCCAGGAAAACTTAAATCACAGACCGTTCAGGCCGTGAAGAGGATACTTGCATCATGCGCTTCTTCAATACTGCTGGCCCAATCAAGCCCGAAAGGCACTATTGCGTCCCGCCTCTGGAACGCTTGAATATGGACGAGGTGCTCGCACTTATCCGAGACGAGAAATACTTTGTCTTACACGCGCCTCGGCAGACAGGCAAGACTTCGGCATTGTTGGCACTGCGCGACCTGCTCAACGCTCAGGACACCTATCGCTGTGTGTACGTCAACGTTGAAGGTGGACAGGCCGCGCGCGAAGATGTGGAACTGGTGATGCGCACCTTTTTGGGTGAGTTGGCATCTCGGGCGCGCTCAGTAGGTGACGAATTTTTGGACGAGATCTGGTTCGACCTCCTGGCGAAATACGGGCCTCACGCTGCACTGCGCGAGGCGTTGATGCGCTGGGCACAGGCTGCCCCGAAGCCATTGGTGTTGCTCATTGACGAGATCGATTCTCTGATTGGCGATTCTCTGCTGTCCGTGCTACGGCAGTTGCGGGCTGGCTATGACCGTCGCCCGGAGGGTTTTCCGCAAAGTGTGGTACTGTGTGGAGTGCGCGATGTGCGCGATTACCGCATCCAATCAACGGCAGAGAATGCGATCATTGCCGGTGGCAGTGCGTTTAATATCAGAGCGCGATCTTTGCGCCTGGGCGACTTCTCGCGTGACGAGGTGCTCGCCCTGCTCAACCAGCATACGGACGAGACAGGACAGGTGTTCACTCCTGCTGCGTTGGAACTGATCTGGAGACAGACCCAGGGGCAGCCGTGGCTGGTCAACGCACTGGCGGAAGAAACCTGTTTCTATGGCGAAGCCGCAGAGGACCGGGGTATCTCGATTACTGCCGACGCCATCCGCGACGCTCGGGAGCAACTCATCCTGCGCCGGGAGATACACCTCGACCAGTTAGCCGACAAGTTACAGGAAGAGCGCGTGCAGCGCGTGATTGAACCGCTGCTGAGTGGGGGTGAGGACAGCGACTTTTCCACTCGCGACCTCGAATACGTCCGCGACCTGGGTCTGATCGCATCTGAAGATCCACTCCGTATTGCCAATCCGATCTATGCAGAAGTCGTCCCGCGCGAATTGACCTACGCAGCGCAGGTCGGGCTCAACGAGGACACAGCATGGTATGTCAATGCCGATGGCAGCCTGAATGTGGTCAAGCTGCTGACCGCGTTTCAGACCTTTTTCCGCGAACATTCGGAACACTGGGTTGAAAGGTTTCAGTACAGGGAAGCCGGTCCACAGTTGCTGTTGCAAGCATTTCTCCAGCGCATTGTGAACAGTGGTGGACGCATTGAACGGGAGTATGGTTTGGGACGTGGACGCACGGATCTGCTGATTGTCTGGCCGCAGGGCGATCAGACGCGGAAAATTGTGATTGAGTGCAAAATTCTCCACAGGAGTCTGGAGCAGACCATTGCCGATGGCCTGGAACAGACCGTGGAGTACATGGATCGGTGCGATGCAGAGGCGGGTCATCTGGTGATTTTTGACCGTCGTGAGGGGAGACGTTGGGCGGACAAAGTATTCCACGATCGCAGGACATTGAGCAGTGGGGTCGAGATTGAGATGTGGGGAATGTGACGGTATTCCCGCACTTTGTCCATTTATTTATTATGATCTACAATGGGCCGTCATTAGAGAGAGGATGAAAATGGATGCAAAAACCAAAAAGTTGCAGGTGGATCAGGCTGTGAAATCTCAATCGCGGCGGGCGTTTAATCTGTCGCGGCGTATTCACGGCTGGGCAGAGCGGCCGTTTCGGGAATACGAGTCGTCGAAGGCGTTGGCGGCGTATTTGGAGGAGAACGGATTTCAAATTGAGTTTCCGTTTAAAAAGATCCCGACAGCTTTTCGCGCCATCTGGGGCACGGGTAAACCCACTATTGGTATGTTGGGGGAGTACGACGCATTGCCCAATTGCGGTGCCGAGGAGGGTACCTGGGGCCACGGCTGAGGCCATAATCTTTTGGGCGTTGCCCCGGCCGCAGGTGCGGTTGCTGCAAAGACAGTATTGGAAAATTTGAGGTCGTCCGGCCAGATTATTTATTACGGCTGTCCGGCCGAAGAGACGCTGGCGGGTAAGGTGTATATGGCCCGCGATGGCGCGTTTCGAGATCTGGATGCGGTGCTGGCATGGCATCCGGGATCGGGTACGGGTGTTAGCAATTATGGCGGTTCGTCGCTGGATTCGCTGGTGTATGAGTTTTTTGGCAAGACGTCTCACGGCGCGAGTGCCCACAATGGGCGCAGTGCGTTAGATGGTGTGATGTTGATGGATGTTGCTGCGAATTATTTGCGCGAGCACGTTCCCGAAAATGTGCGTATCCACTGCGTGATTCGAGATGGTGGAGATGCGCCCAATGTGGTACCGGCTTATGCGAAGGTGTGGTACTATGTGCGGGGGAAGGACCGTGAACAGGTGAATAAAGTACGCAAGCGATTGACCAAATGCGCCAAAGGTGCGGCGATGGCTACGGAAACGACTATGAAATGGCATCGTATCACGGCTGTGTACCCGCGTT
>JAPPIE010000441.1 GCA_028874765.1 Gemmatimonadota bacterium | reverse complement strand
ATAAACATATGCCCAATGGTAAATTGACTTTTCGATTGTGACAAGCTATATTACGCGTTCTAAAAAATAGTGGGTAAATTTAAACCGGGAGATGTAAGTGAAAGCAGCACAAATCGTCGCACCCAGACGCATCGTGGTCGTCGAAACAGACGAACCACAACTCCTGGGTGCCGGGCAAGTAAAAATTCAACTTGAACGGGCGTGTCTTTGCGGTTCAGACGTGCCATTATGGGATTACGACCACAACGAACTGGCAGAAAGGGCGCGACTCAACCCGCGCAAAGCAAAACGCGCACCATTTGTCGATTACGTCAACGGAGACCCGTATCCCCTGCGCGTTGGCCTCTCAATTCACGAATGCCTGGGCACAGTCGTTGAATCGACATCTGACCAATTTCAAACCGGCGATTTTGTTCTTGCACTACCCGATGCACAAAAGGGATTGTGCGAATATATTTGCGCTCCCGATAGCCGAACCATTCCACTGCCAAAAGGGGTTGTACCCGACGAACAAATTCTGATGACACAACCCCTGGGCACAGTCGTATGGGCGTGTCAAAAACTCGGCAACATCGTCGATAGTGATGTGGCAATTGTCGGACAAGGCCCTATGGGATTGATGTTCACGCGCATGCTGGCCAATCTGGGCGCGCGAACCGTAATTGGACTCGACAAATTGGATTACCGCTTACACACCGCAAAAAAAATGCACGCAACCCATACCGTCAACGTCGATAAAGACGATCCTGTAGAAACCATCCGCAAGATCACAAACGGCAAAATGGCGGACCTGGTAGTCGAAGCAGTCGGTCACCAGACAAAAACGCTCAATTCGTGCATGAAACTCGTGCGCCACATGGGCACACTGCTGTGCTTTGGCGTACCCGACGATGCGTATTACCCATTTGCATATCCCGAATTTTTCAGATTAAATCTCAACCTGATCTCCACAGTTGGTCCCAATGTAGTGCCCAACTTTTCCCTTGCCCGCGACCTGATCGCACAAGGACGTGTTGACATGGCACCTCTGGTAACGCATGTATTGCCCTTTGAAGAGATTCAGCACGGGTATGAGTTATTTACCGATCGCCTTGACGGGGCCATTAAAGTGGTTATCGATTACAATTCGCTGCGAACCTGACCAGCGGGATAACTTTGACAAATACAAAAGGAGGTTTTTGCCTGTGGCAGCAATGTTTGAGTACGGTGCAGTAGTTGGACAACCCGAATCCGATTCTGCCGCTGTAAGCATATTGAGAAAAGGTGGTAATGCCGTTGATGCCGCTGTTACAGCGGCATTTCTCGCCTGTGTTTTGTCACCTAAATCGTGCGGAATCGGAGGTTATGGCGGCGCGATGACCGCCTATATTGGCGGCGAAGTCGTCTGCGTTGACTTTAATACAGTCGCGCCCAAAGATGCTCATGACAGGATGTTTCGCGTAACGCGCTCCGACGGGCGATTTGGTTCTGCTGTCAGCGGTTATGCCAATTCAATCGGTTATAAAGCCATCTCCGTTCCCGGCGTACTGTCGGGTCTGGCTCTGGCTCTGGAAAAATTTGGCAAAATGCCACTATCTGAAGTACTCGCACCCGCTATTCGCGCATGTGAACGCGGGTTTCGGGTATCTGCAAACTTCGCTACGGGCGTTGCTCGAAGCGAAGCGCGCATTCGCGAGTTTCCAGAAACAACCCGCTTATTGACGATCAGTGGCGAAGTGCCCAAAAGTGGAGATCGTGCGCAAAATCCCTATTTGGGCAGAATGCTCAGTCAGGTTGCAGACAAAGGGGTGCGTGAATTTTATGAGGGACGCATCGCAGAGCGCATTGTCAAACACATTCAAGATAACGGTGGGATTTTATCACGAGATGATCTGGCAAATTACGAAGCTCAGATCGTTGACCCCGTAAAAACGGCTTGTATGGAATACGATGTGTACAGCTCGCCCCTTTGCAGTGCTGGATTGAGTCTGGCACAAATGTGTGCCATAGCCGACGAAGCCGAATTAGACCTCTACGCGAGAGATTCCGCCCGGTTGGCCCATGGCATGGTCGAAATTATCCGTGCAGCCTGGATGGACCGATACCGGCATTTTGGCGATCCAAAGCAAATGCCGGTAGATACAGACATGCTGATGTCGGATATCAATATCGGTGCAAATGCAAAAGAAATTGCCACCTATATTGCCGAAGGAAAACGCGGACAATCTCTGTTGCGACCGTTTTATACGGGTGGCACGACGCATATTTGCACAATAGACGCGCAAAGCAATATGGTCGCCCTGACCCTCACGCATGGACCGGGCTATGGGTCTTTTGTAACAATTCCCCGCATGGGCTTGTTGATGAATGCGGGCATGTCGCGATTTGACCCCGGTTCGGGCTTAAAAAACTCAATTGCCCCTGGCAAAGCCCCCATTATGAACATGTGCCCAACCATTGTGTTGCAAGATAGCGAACCCGTCCTGACTGTGGGTGCATCCGGCGGAACACGCATCCCATCGTCTGTCTTTCAGGTTTTGGCGCGAAGATTAGTGCTCGACGAAGACCCCGAATGGTCAGTCGCAGCCCCTCGGGTACACTCAGAGGGCAATGAATGGGTAAGTATAGAAGAAGAGTTCGGCGAGGCCGCGCCGGATTATCTGAGTTCAGTCGGATACACAATTAACAAAAAGGGCGCGGCTGCAGCCAGTGTTCGGATGATTGAGATCGTTGAAGAAGGATTGCTGGCCCTGTACGATCCGCGCATGAAGGCGCGAGAAAAAGGGTATTAGTGTAGCCAGCGAATTCAAATACTCAGGAGAAAATCACATGGAGAGATATCCTTTTGGCAGCGGGCGTCCCGATCCGTCATCGTTTCCCAAGCGGGAATTGGCCGAAGCCGCCATGCGTATCTTGCCCGAAATGGGCAATGAACTGGCACTTTATCCCGGCACATTGGGATATCAACCGATGCGACAGGTCCTGGCCGATCGCTTGTTGCGACGCGAAGGAATCGCCCCTCCCGTTGAAGAAATCGCATTGACCAATGGCTCAATGCAGCCCGTGACCCTGATGGCGCAGATGTTTATCGATCAACCCGGTGACGGGGTGGTGATGGAGGAATTTTGCTATTCCGGCACAATTGGTGCGTATAACAAAGAAGGTGCAGAATTGGTGGGCATTCCCGTGGATGAGCACGGCATGCGTATGGACGCGCTGTCCGACGAATTAAAAAAACGGGGCGCCAATGGGAAACTGCCCAAATTCATTTATGTACTGGCGACATTCCAAAATCCCACAGGTGCGATCATGCCCCTCGAACGGCGCAAAGAACTGTTGCAAATAGCCGCACAGTACGAGATCCCCGTCGTCGAAGATCACTGCTATGCCGACACGGTGTACGAAGACGATTATTACGTCCCTTCCCTCTATACCCTCCCAGCAGAAGTGCCCGTAGTACATATTGAATCCCTCTCCAAAATTTTGGGGCCAGGTGTGCGCCTGGGGTGCTTTTTCACCAAACAACCCCTCCTGGGCAAAATTTTGCAAATTCGTCGAGATGGCGGCACGAGTTCGCTCGCCGCAGCCATTGTGTACGAATACTTCCGCGAGCATCTGTGGACCCATGTCAATAACATCAACGCAATCGTAAAAGAAAAGCGCGACTTGATGTTTGAAATGCTGGGACAATCTCCCGACGCTTTTGAATGGTTCAGCCGTCCCAAAGGCGGATTATTTATCTGGGTCAAATTGCCCGATGCCACCGATGTGATCAAATGCGAACAAATCGCCGAATCCCACGGGATTGACTACGCCACCGGCAAAGCATTTCACGTACACCACGACGACGTGCCCTACCTGCGCCTCGCATTTGGCTACGCA
>JAPPIE010000464.1 GCA_028874765.1 Gemmatimonadota bacterium | reverse complement strand
CCACGCGCCCACGCAGATTTTCGACAACGGGAATCAGGGGCAACAAACTGATACAAGCCAAAAAACCGAGCGGCAAAGGGGGAAATGCCGCTGCCATCAGCAGACCCGACAAAATCGGATACCCGAGCACCAATTTCCAACCCCACGTATTGTCCTGCGCCATTCTATCACCTGTGTTCATCTGTGGTTAAAAATCCCTATTGCAAAAAACACAAAGATTACGGAATATAAAGGCGGGTCAAATCCCTGTCAATTGCCGTACCAAAAAACAAACCCGGTCTATAACATGTTACCCGACCTCAACTCAGAACTCCAGGCATTGCGCGAACAAAACCTCTACCGCTCGGTGCGAAGTGTGGAAACCAGCCAGGAACCCCGCATCCGCATCAAAGGGCGGGAACTCATCCTCTTCTGCTCAAACAACTACCTGGGCCTCGCCAACCATCCCGTCCTCAAAGGTGCAGCCATCGAAGCGCTCAACACCTATGGAAGCAGCACCGTAGCATCGGCACTCATATCGGGATATATGCCCCCGCACGCCGACCTCGAAAGCAGCATGGCGCAATTCCTCGGCACAGAAGCCGCCATCGCATTTCCCACGGGCTACACGGCCAACCTCGGCGTCATACCCGCCCTCATCAACCGCGACGACATCATTTTTAGCGACCAGTTAAACCACCGCAGCATCATTGATAGCTGCCGTCTCTCCCGCGCACAAATCGCCATCTACAACCACTGCGACATCGCCCACCTCGAAACCCAACTCAAAACCTCGTCCGCCCATCGCCGTCGCCTCATCGTCACCGATGGCGTCTTCTCAATGGACGGAGACATCGCCCCACTGCCCGAACTCGTCTCCCTCGCCGAACAACACAACGCCATCCTCATGGTCGATGACGCCCACGCAACCGGCGTCCTCGGCCCCAATGGCCGCGGCACCTTTGAACACTACGGCCTCTCCCCCGACACCATCGACATCCACATGACCTCCGGCAGCAAAGCCCTCGGCGCATCCGGCGGTTTTATCTGTGGCAGCCGCGACCTCATCGACCTCATCCGCAACCGCTCCGCAGCGTACATCTACACCACCGCAATGCCGCCCGACGCCTGTGCATCCACCACCGCGGCACTCGACCTCATCCAGCACAATACCAGCTTGCGCCAACGCCTGTGGCACAACACAACAACCATCAGCCGGCATCTTCAAACCCTCGGATTCGACCTCGCACAATCCCAAACCCACATCATACCCATACTCATAGGCGACGCCCAGAAAACCGTCGAAATATCCGAACACCTCTACAACCGCGGCATCTACCTCTACGGCATACGTCCCCCCACTGTACCCGAGGGCCAAAGCCGTCTGCGCCTCTCCGTCATGGCAACCCATACCGACGACGACATCGCACAATTATTAGACGCCATGACCGAAGTGCGACATAAATTTTTTAATTATCAGGACCTACCCCCCTAACCCCCCTTCCTGCGAGGAAGGGGGGAACCAGGTCTCCCCTCCCCGCGTCGGGGAGGGGCCGGGGGAGGGGTCACATCGCTTCGGGCTATCAAATGGAGACCACCATGTCCAACCCCCTCGACCACATCCGAATCGTACTCGTTGAACCCAAAGAACCCGGCAACATCGGCGCCGTGGCGCGCGCGATGAAAAACACGGGCTTATCGCACCTCTACCTCGTCAATCCCCCCGACCACACCAGCGGCGAAGCCCGCGCAATGGCGCACGGATCGGGCGACATCCTCTACGGCGCCACCGTCGTATCCTCACTGTCCGAAGCACTCGCAGACGTATCGCTTGCCGTGGGCACATCCCATCGCAAACGCCGCGAATTCGACATCGTACACCCGCCTCAAACTGTGACAGACAAACTGTTATCCCTTCCCGAAAATCACAAAGGCGCCATCGTCTTTGGCCGGGAAGAAAACGGACTGACCAACAACGAAATCCAACTGTGTCAGCTAATCTCCCGCATCCCCTCAGCCGTGCGCTACCCCTCCCTCAACCTGTCGCAAGCCACCCTCATCTACGGCTACGAACTCTTTCGCGCAACCCATTCCGAAATCCCCTACAAACCATCGGAAGTCGATCTGGCTACCCACCGCGAACTCGAATCCATGTACGACCACATCCAAACCGCACTCGACAAACTCGGCTTTGTCTCGCGGCATCGCCCCCAGACCTTCATCCGATCCATCCGCCGAATCTTCAGCCGCATCGACATGGAACACCGCGACGTAGCCACCATCCACCGCGTCTTCCGTCAGGTCGATCGCTTCATCGCGCGCCACGGCCTCGACCCCATCCCACCGCCCGACAAAAAAACAGAGTAACCCCTCTCTGAGACAGTCACCCCCCAAACCCCAGCCTCTCCAAAAGCGACAGACTCAAACTCTCCATAGCCGGCACTGTACCCACACCACCCAAAGACGACAGAGATGCCCACGTCTCATACCCTCCCTCTTGCGTCAATGCCTCATCTGTACACACATACCCGATAGACCCGTTTGCCAGACTCACCAGCATCAACGGCGAAGCCGACGTCTGCGCCTTGATCCGAAGGCCCGTCTCCACAAAAATCTCCCCCGGCAACGCCAGAATCGCCGCATCGCCCAACCGGATCGCCTGCACGGGTGCCGTCATCTGTTCCGGCAACGCCGCCAACCGCTGGCACTGCCTGGCATACACACCTACCCGTTCCTTCCGCACCGGTTGCCCCACCACCCAACTGAATGGACCCTCCTCGTAATCGTATCCACCTGCGAGAATCTGTTCGGCAATATCGAGATCCGTCTCTGTAATCACTTTTCTCGAAAATTCCAGCGTCCCCGTCACAGCCTCCAATGCCAGTTCCTCATTCAAATCCATCAACTGGATCTCCGTCAAAACATGCCCTGCCAGAACATTTGCCATCCGCCGCGCCCGGGGGTGCCCCCGATCCCGCCAAATCCGCTCGCCACTATAATCGTTGTTATTAATCTGTCCAGACGCCGCATTCCACAAAATCGGCACACAGTTCCCACCTATATAATGCCGCAGCAAATTGAAAAACTGTCCAAAATAATCCGCCGACACCTCCCCTACACTACCCGTCCCCACATAGTGCAGTGAAAAACTCGCCACCACCGAAATCGGCGTACCATCCACTCCCTCCACATACATCATCGCCAACTCCGGATCGATCTCTCCCATTGGCCGCACGAGATCCGGATTATTCAAACCCGGATTCATCCGCACCGTCCCATCCTTCATCAGCCAGCGCCGATAAAACGAAATACGATCCTCCATCACACTGGCAAACCCCGCTCGGGCAGGCTGCATTCTCTTGACAGCCAGCTCCACGGCATCGGCCACTTTCAGCGGAAGCCATGTCGTATAACCCTCATCCTCGCCCACACCCAGAAGATTGCTCACCCCTGCCCCTGAATGCGTATGTGTCGCATTCACCATCACGCACTCAGGGGATATTCCACACCGCTCTTGAATGCGCGCCTTCACTGCATTCACAATCGCTTCTGGCACCGCGATCAAATCGCAGGTCACCATCGCAATCCTGACATCTCCATTGTCAATCACCAGCGCCTTGGCCAGAAGCTCATCGTGTACATCCTCTCCGTATCGCGGATGAAAACTTCCCGGCATCGTAACCCCCAGCCAGGGTGTAATATTGGACGTAGCAGCCCCTGCTTGCAATTTCATAACGCTCCTCCCGTATTAGATTTCACATCTTTTTTATTATATAATGGAAACAGGGCGTTTTGTCGAATGAAGCTCAATGCGGTTGACAGTAGTTCATGGAACGCTTATTCTTTGAACAGGAGGTGGTTTTTATGGCCGAATTAACAAAACGCCC
>JAPPIE010000402.1 GCA_028874765.1 Gemmatimonadota bacterium | reverse complement strand
TTGAATGCTTCTGTTGCGTAGTATGCATCGTCATCAAAAGAGAGTTCGGGTGTTCGAGTTTCGGGATGGCGATGATAATAAGACGGATCCCATTGCGGGGCGCTGTGGCCTTTGATGAATCCGTAGTATTCGTCAAATCCCCGGTCTGTTGGGTTCACTTGATCGCCAACGTGCCATTTTCCAACGCCATAGGTGCTGTAGCCTGCGGTTTTGAGGACTTCGGCCAGTGTTACGCAGTTGTTGTTTAACCGACCCAAATAGGCTGGTCCCAGTTCGGCGGTTCGGTCAGGTCCCGTAAAATTGGCGATGCCAGCCTGATGGGAATACAGGCCTGTGAGCAGCGAAGCCCGCGAAGGACAACAGCGGGCAGAGTTGTAACTTTGCGTGAATCGCAGGCCATTTGCCGATAGGCGATCCAGATTGGGCGTCCGGATCTCGCCACCATAAGAACCGAGATCCGAATAGCCCATGTCATCTACGAGAATGACAATGATATTGGGTTTCGCCACAGTTTTTTCTCCAATGGTTGGGATGCTTGTCAAAGTTGCAAGATTGTCCTGCGCGGCAGGCTGAGTTACGGGGCAGTGATCCTTGTTGTGCGCTATTAAAAAAACATAGAGAAATATGGCGCGATAGTGATTGATTGTCAAGGTGCACAGTACACGATAAAACGCACCGATTTGCCTCAAATAATCTGTACCTGTGAAGTTGACATTCTACATTTTTCTGATATATTTCAACTTAGAGTTAATATTCTGTCAACAATGACACGTCCCTATCCATCAAGAGGCTGAGAAAAGTGCCGGTTTTCATCAAGGAGGACCCATGTTAAGCCAAAGGCTCAGGTTGGCACGCAAGAAAGCGGGGTTTTCGATGCAACAACTTGCCGATCACCTGTCGCCATCGGTTTCTGTACAGGCGATCAGCAAGTACGAAGCGGGAATGATGATGCCGCGGTCCTCAGTCCTGATGGCCCTCGGCAAGGCCCTCGGTGTGTCTTTGGATTTCCTAATGGGAGGGCAGGTTGAAGCCCTGACCCGCATTGAATTTCGCAAGCATTCCCGCACCTCGGCAAAGGACCGCGCCCTTGTCGAAGCGATGGTGATTGAGCAACTTGAAGACTATCTAACGATTGAGGACATCCTCGAAATTGCACCGCCCGCCGATCCGTTTGGCGAACTGCGATGTGACCGGGTTGCAAGTTTTGAGGAAATTGATTTGCAGGCGCAAGCTCTAAGAGACTATTGGCATCTCGGGTATGCCCCGATTCTCAGCATGGCTGGCTTACTGGAAAGCAAGGGCATCAAGGTAATTGAGGCGGACTTTCCGGAATATTGCGATGGCTTGGTCTGTCGCGTGAAGCGCACTGGAGGCAGACCCGATACCGAAGCCATCCTCGTTTCTGGCCGAACCAATATTGAGCGCAAACGGTTCAACCTCGCGCACGAACTGGCATATCACGTAATCCGGGGTACGGGCAATCGGAACATCAAGATAAAGAAGGCGATGCACCGATTCACCAGCGCATTTCTCGTGCCTGCGGAAAGCCTGCGTGAAGAGGTGGGAGGCCCCTGCCGAGGAATCCCTTATTGCGAGTTGATCCGACTGAAGCGGTTCTACGGCATTTCAGCGGCGGGAATGCTGATGCGCCTGCGCGATGTCGGTATCTTGTCTGAAGGCACTGTTGGCTATGCCTTTCGCACCTATGCCCGACCTTGGCGCACCAATGAGCCGGAGCCGATCGCGGAAGATGAAGGTTTGGGTGCTTTTGAAAAGCCGTTGCGATTTGAACGTTTAGTCTGGCGTGCTATTGGGGACGAACTGATCGCTCCAGTGAGGGCTGCACAACTGCTCAAACGCCCTCTGAATGAGGTGGAAAGATCAATCAGGGGAGGACGATGGCCGGAGAAATGAGGGGCACTATTGTCCATGATGCGTCCTGTCTCATTGATCTGCACAAGGGAAAGTTGTTGCATTTTGTACTGGAACTGCCGTACCGATTGATCGTGCCTTTCCCAATTCGCCATTCAGAAGTTCTGGATTTTACGGATCGGGAATGGCAGATTTTAGATCAGGGCGGCTTGAAAACGTTAGATCTTTCGCCTGAACAGGTTGAGGATGCACTGAATATCAAGCAGGCATATCCCAAACTTTCGGCAAACGATTGTTTGTGTTTGGCTTTGACACGGTGTCAAGAGACCGCAATTTTGCTTACGGGGGATAAGTTGCTACGTCAAGTGGCGGCCAGCGAAGGTTTTTCTGTCCACGGAGTACTGTGGGTTATTGACGAACTAAAAAGCGTCGGTGCTTGCGCCAATGCCACTCTGATTTCAGCACTCGAACTCTGGCGTGATGATCACGCGGTCTTTCTGCCGGGTCGGGAAATTGAAGTTCGGCTGAGAAGATTACAGCATTCATGATATTTTTGTAGGGCAAATCGGTGCGTGTGCTATGGTCGCCTTCGTCTTCGCTTTGGTTTTGGCGCGGAGAGGGGGGTGATCATTTTTTCGTATAAAACGAGCAGGTGTTCGACACGCTCACGGTCGGAGGGAAATGTGGAACGACGGTACAGTCGATCAACCGCGCGGTCAAGGGCCTGATGTGCCTTGCGGAGATTGACCGGCATGAGGTCGGGATCGTAGAGGTCTGCAAGAGTTGCGTTGGGGTGGGCAGTGCGGGCGGTGAGTACGGCTTCGGCATAGGGCGTGAGACGTTGTAGTCTTTCTGGAGGGATAGGGGGGAGGGGGAAGGTGTTGTACACGAGGCCAATGGAGTATCGGTAATCGCTTTTTAGTCGCCCACCAATGTAACGTAACCAGCTTACGTGCATGGCGGAAGTGAGCAGGCCGAATAAGGGTTTGCTAGCATTTTCCATAATGCGGACGAGATTGCTTGGAATTACCGGTGGCTCCAGCCATCCAATCGGCACATACTCCCGCCGTTCGGAACTGACCTCTGGTACGACCAAGAATGGCGCGGTAGGAATAACGTTGATGTGGTAGAGCGTCGGCGTTTTGGCGAGGACTTGGGTGGGTTTGCTTTTGCTCGCCAACCGATAGACGCGGACAGCGGCGATGCGCTCGCGGACTTTCGGTAGGATTTTCAGGACTTGGGGCGGCGCATCAGTCAAGCGCAATATCCAACGTTTTGCGCCCTGCAAAAACTCGCGGCTTCCCACAAAGGGGCGCAGATATGGCTCGGCACCTGATTCTTCGTGTAAAAACGCGGCGCGTTCATCGGTGTCGAAAATGTAGTGTCCGCCATCTATGGGCTTAGAGCCACTGATCAATCTCGGCAGCCCGTTAATCGGCCGGTATTCTGATTTTACCACAATGCGCGGATTGGCGAGTCCACCCGCGTCAAACAGGTAGGGTGAAAGGGCCATGTGGCGACTCTCGTGTGGCTCGCCTTTGGGATGGTCGTAGGAAAATAATCGCTTCTCTCGCGGCGCATTATCCCGTTTGGTCAGTCCGATGATGACGACGTGAACATGCGCCATACCACGGGCGTCCGATCCCCAGGCAAAGGTGCGGTGCGCGAAGGCGATGTCCAGCTTGTAGCGGTCAAATAGGATTGGCCAGAGTTGCGCCACTTGTTCGCCCTGCGTGATGGAATTGGTCGCTACAAAACCGATCTGTGCCGCGCCCTGTTGCACGTATTCACCAGCCTTGATAAACCACGCGGTAACATAATCGAGAGTGCCTCCGCTTTTGCCCAATGCGGCGATGTGGCGCACTTGTTCGCGTTGCGCTGGCGATTGGTATTTTGCACCCACAAACGGCGGATTACCCAGCACATAAGAACATTCGCCGGACGGAAGAAGGTCGTTCCAATCTGTCTCCAGCGCGTCTCCGTGCCAAATATGCGGCGACTTTTCCAGTGGAATACGTGCATAAGTCTGGCCGAACTC
>JAPPIE010000453.1 GCA_028874765.1 Gemmatimonadota bacterium | reverse complement strand
GCGATTCACCCAACCGAAGGCCATTTTCATCGGCGTGCCCCGAATAATAGATAATGACCTCTCTCCGCGCTGCTTCCGCAGATGCAACCCGATTGTGCAATACGCGCAAAGCCGTCTCAAGATCGTCAATGTGCGGATCGGATAACAAAACGCCAGCATCAACACCGCCCATTGTTTCCATGACCTGCACAAAATTTTGAGCATCTGATACAGCATATTGCAGGGTCTCGCGCTTTGCCCCGCCATCATTGGCACCCACCGCCAGAACCCAACGCTGCACGCCATCTACAGCAAACAGATCTTGAACAATCAGAACACAGAGTACCACCATAAGAGCCAAAACGCGACCAAACATTGCGATTCTTCCTCCATGTGTGCTATAATCTAAAAAGCCCGCCGAAACCGTACCCAAACCCGCCAATCAACCGGATCATTCGCATCCAGCGGACGGGCAAAAAACACGCGCAAATTATCGGTCTTTAATCCAAACCCCGCGCTCGTCACAACCCGTGTTCCAACAGGCTCTCCATCTGCAAACTTACCCGCATCAAAAAACACACCGATGCCAACATCATCCAGAGGCCAATCATCCCTAAAATGCGCTTCGCCATCAACCCAATAAATCGCATTAAACAACACCATGCGATCTCCCTCATAAGCATTCAATCCATAACCCCTGAGCGAAGAAGGACCCCCGAGACGATAGAGAAATTGCACGGGCACATGTCCTCGTCCGGTACCCGCGCGAACGCGCAAATTCAATTGGGTTCCACGCCCCGCATACTGATAGCGGCGCACATCCAGGATATAGCGTTCAAAATCAAAATCGCCACCCAAAATACCACCTGCCTTCTCAGCCTGTGCCATTAAACGCCATCCCTGTCGAGACCTTCGGCTCGCGCGACTATCTAACTGTAGTGTACCCATTACACCCCGCATTTGCCCGGCCTCAATCTCTGGATTGGGCCGAAAATTCATTCGACTGCCCCATCGATCGCCAAATAGATTCCAGGAAACGCTATTGGGCATCGATTCAAAAACATCTACACCCACTTGTGCCCGAACCTCTACCATCCGGTCAAAATCCCGAAAAATATAAGTACTGGCACCCTCCCGACGATAATAGTCTCTAAAATCGCGTCGCAACAAAAAGGCAAAAATCGAATTTTCCATCTCATCAATTCGCCAATTATCTTGCGTATTTGTCAACCCGTGCAATTCAAAACCCAGCCCAGCGATGTTGTCCTTTGACGCACCAGAAAAAGTAAAAAACTCTGCACCAGCCTGATAATCCCATCGATTACTTCCAAACCCATACCCCACTTCGCCATAGTGTGCCACCCCGCGCGAGGAGCGATATTTCAATGGCAAGCGCCAGCCAATAAAAACGCCATCCACGCGATTGTAACGCACCAAAAAATCTTCGTGATCAATGCGCCAAATATTCGAAAATGGGGGAATATGCGCCTTCCAGGAACCCAGGCGGTGGTGTGCTATGTGGGAGACAGGCGGTTTATATCCGGGCAATAAACGAGCAATGCGCCCAAACGCCTCCACCTCCAATTCTCTACCAACAGTTCCCATTTTATCAACTTGAATAACGCCAACCACATTGACCAGCGTTAAAGTGCCAGCCTTGCGATCATGGACCATTGCAAACAGGCCAATAATATCATCCGCTTCCTTCTGGAAATATATCGATACGCGCTCGCGTTTTTTCCACGACTGAACGGTTATCTCCCAACCCATCGCATCTAAATATCGCGCAACTTTGTCCATACGCATTGCAATCTCACCAACCGACAGAGTATGCACGCGCACCAGCTTCAGATCTGATAAGGCTTCCCAGACTTTTTCATTTTTACTCCTGACCCTTTCAGCGACCTGCTTCAACATCAACTGTCCAATAGACACATCCACAGTGACATCCTGGGCCTCGAACGCATCCAGTGATTCAACCTCCACATAACCCAAATGACTGGAAATATCTTCTTGTGCATTCGCAATTTCAGAAATGAAAAAACAAATGACAATCGCGTACAAAATCATTCGGCACATATTCCCCTCCAATCAGAATAACAACAACCCCAACCCCACGCTGTACTCCATTCCACTATAATCCGTTTGCCCATCCACCGGCACAGCAAAAGGCTCGACAAACCGGTTATAGCCTATGCGTCCACCCAGAACAAAAAACTTCATAAACGGCACATCCAGTCCACCACCCCAATACAACCCATTCACTTCATCGACATTCTCATCCAATACTTTACCCGTGTATCGACCGACGCCTCCTTCGGCATAAGGGCGCAAAGGTGAACGCCACATATTCAAAGGCATATAAATACGCAGACTGACCAGTTCCGATGACACACCCGTTTTTGTATCGTCAGCAACCGAAAATCCCGAACGAGAATAGTTGATCGAAACATGTTCTGTGGGCCAGAATCCAAAAATCCAGGCTTTGCTATCATCTCCCAATTGCCATGCACCCCTGCTGCGTTCCAGACGCCATCTGCCGGATAGCCTGTGTGGATAGCGGGCAGATGTCCCGGTTGCCGGCTTCCTCAACGCAGGCCCTCGGCTCGTGGTTTTTTCGCGCACTTGAGAGCGAAAATGCCGATTCTCAAGCAAAAACCGCTCACCCCTTTTTAAAGCGACCTTTGAATGCAACAATTGCGTTCGCTGTTCAAAATGAACGTCATAAACCTCGGGTTCTAATCCCAACTCGAGCGTTTGCCCGGCGGACTTGTCCAACTCTGCCACCAGTTGCTCCTGCGAATTACGCACAAAAAATCGGCCATTCAACTCATCTGACAAAATCAAACTCGCCGACGTCTCTCGCACATCGGTCATCACCACATCACCTGTACCCGTCATCTTAATATCATAAGCCGGATGCTGTGCCCCTCCCTGAGTTTTTTCCGTCCGCTTCAACGTATTGCGAAATGCAAACGCATACGCTTCGCTGAGTGTCACCTTACCATCACCAGTCACATCTGCTGCACCCCGCAATCCCGACACCAGATAATGCGTAAAAAACGATCCGCGAATGCGATCCGATTCTTGTGCAGCCTCATTTTCAGAACTCGAAGTCAGAAACGCATACCCCCGCATATCCGACGACGTATCGACCATAAAGGCTTTTTGCCTTTGCCCGCCTTTCAGGCGCGTAATAGCGCCCGAAGCACACGCATCGAGCACAGTAATATGCACATCCGCCTGAACGCTATTCATTGCATCGCGCAAAGCGCGATAGGTCAACCGATCTTCTCCCAACAGCAACCCATTTTCATCGGCATGCCCGGAATAATACAGGACAACTTCGATGCGACTCGACGATTGGGATGCTTTTATGACCCGGGTTTGCAAATCCACCAAAACCCGTTTAAAATTTTCCAAACTCGGCTCGGCCAACAAAAATTGATCCTCAGATTCAACCCCACCCATCATCTTTAAAACACGAGCAAAATGTTTTGCATCCGATACGGCATAACGCAGAGGCGTGCGTTTCTCCCCACCAAAATTTGCACCAGCCGCCAACACAAAACGCCGCACAACTTGTGATGCCTCAATTCCCTGAGCACATAACAGCAGACCGACCCCCAACAGTACTGTCCATCGGCGCAACATCACCTGCCCCCTTTGTAAAGCGTAATGGCAAACTGCTCAAATTCTCTTCCCACCCGCAGTGAATCGAGCCCTTCCTTTGCCACTTGTACCACATCGCGCACATCAAAAGACGCATCTGCTGTCAAAAAATAAAACCGTTCCCACTTCGGGGCATCATCCAGTTCATAAGAATAATCCAGCGGCACGGGATCGCCCTGTATCAACCGCACGGCACTTGTTCCCGAAGCGGGCAAATGCCGCGTCACAGTACCGCGCCCATCCACAGACACAATCACCCCAA
>JAPPIE010000271.1 GCA_028874765.1 Gemmatimonadota bacterium | reverse complement strand
CCCACGCGCTTATCTTCCGGAACCGCTTTCAACACATCCACATCACCAGCCCGCTCAGTGCAAAGCTCCAGAAACAGCGTCCCCACATCCACCTGCTTCAGCACATCCATCAGCGACCCATACCCCCCGGAAAGCGCCGCGGACTCATCCCGCGTCCAATTGCCCCGGCAAATATGCAACCCCAGCCGCTCCCCCGGCAAACCCCGCACAACCTCATTCAACAAACCGACCGCAAAGTCAAGCTCCATCGACGCCTCTAACTTCTCGCTCAAAGCCCCACACATAAAACTGCGATTCCCGGTCGCACTCCCAAAAACCACCTCTGTCAAAACCGGCTCATCGAACTGCACCAGCGCAGCACCCGCCGCCAGCAAAAAATGAACCTCCTCCCGCAAAACCCGCACCACATCCCGCGCCAATTCATCCCGCGACTCGTACGGACGCTCCCTGAGACAATCCAGCCACATCGTACGCGTCAGCAAATAAGGCCCGGGCAGCGCCACCTTCACCGGCTTATCCACACAAGAACTCGCAAACTCAAACTCGTGAACCGCCAGTGGACGACTCCGCCCCAACTGCCCGTACACCACCGGATGCCGCACCTCAGCCGCCGGAACATCCAGCGCGCGCAACTCCCGCTCAAACTTCTCCGAATTATCCACCATCGCCGTCAAATCGCTCAGCGGAATAAGCTGGCAATTATCCAGCAACCCACCCACAAAACTCGCATAACTATCCCGACGCTGCTCCCCATCCGTCAGCACATCAACCCCCGCGCGAGACTGCGCCCCAATACAAAGCCGCACCGCATCATCCGCCGTCGCCTGAAACTCTGCCTCATCCAACCTGCCCTCGAGCCGATCATGCACCGCCTGCAGCATCCAGCGAGGACGCGGCCAACTCCCAATCCCCATAACAGACAACGGCGCAATCTCCGGCGCGGGCGCAGGATCCGGCAGCGATTCGGGAATCGTCACCGCCACCCGAAATTGCTCCCCAACAGAAGCCACAGCCCGCCCGCGGTCCTCAAACGGCCCCTTGCAAACGAGATAACTGCGCTGCCGCCCCACCTTTGTCCACGACACCAGTTCATTGCTCGTCAACCGACACCATGCGGGCAACTCGACCTCAACCGTCGCATCCGTCGATAAAATCTCTAACAACCCACCGCGCGCCAGCGGATCGATATGTCGGCGAATCAGCAGCAACAAACCGCCGCCACAATCCAAATCCCCACCATCAAAACTGACATCGGGCGCGTATTCGTGTCGTTCTATCGGCTCCAACGCGCCTCCTAATACGTAATACAGGGCGTCCCATCGGAAAGAAACTCCACCAGCGCAGCGCCCCCAACCATAACTGCCCCATCGACCAGATTATTCTCATCCAAACCGCGCTTCTTAAAACACGGCGCACACACGTAAATCGTCCCACCACCACCCACAAACAAATCCATAAGATCCTTCAGCGGCAAAAAACCCTCCTCTGCCACATCGTCGGCATAGCCCTTCTGGGAAAGCCGAACGCCCTCCGTAGTCATAAAAAGGAGCGTCTCCTTCTCCGATCCCAGCGCGGCATTGGCAACTACAAAAGCCACAGTCGCTTTATCCGTATCGTCCTTCGCACAAGTCAAACTAACACAGAATTTTCCAGCCACTTTTACTCCTTTACTTTTTTGGTTTCTGTTCTATCCAGTAAAACGGGTGATCCGCACGAACCATCCGCCGCCCAGTCATGCGGCACCAGGCGGGCAAATCAACAGGCGCGCCAGGATCATACGCCGTAAGCTTCAAAACCTCGCCCTCCTCGAGCTTTTGCATCCGCATCCTGAGCAAAATAATAACCTCGCCGCACCCCATGTGTCCCGCATCCCATTCATCTGCTATCACAATATCTCGTTCATCCAACATCATCACTCCTGCGGCAACTCCTCCGCACTAATATCGATCTCCTCGATCAACCGCGCCAGGTCTGCTTCCACTTCTGCCTGCACATCGGCATACGCCGGATCGCCGTACACACTCGTCATCTCCCAGGGATCCTTCTCCAAATCGAACAAATCGCGCTCGCCCGTTCGATGTACTGCAAGCGTATAATTTTGCGTACGCACGCCATAGTGCTTGGTCGGCCCATCCCAATACGCATAAAAAGCCGACTGCCGCCAATCTTCTGGCGTCTCTCCCTCGCACAGCGCGCGAAAACTTCTGCCCTGCACCTGTGCATCGGGTTGCAACCCGGCAAAATCGAGATACGTCGCACCAAAATCCACATTCACCACAATATCCTCATTCACCGAACCCGGTGCAATCGCCCTCGGATACCGCATCACATAAGGCATGAGAAGCGACTCCTCCAAAATCAATCGCTTGTCAAAATACGAATGCTCGCCCAAAAACATACCCTGGTCGGAAGTATATACCACAATCGTATTCTCCGTCAACCCCTCCTCATCCAGATAATCCAGCAACCGCCCCACACCCTCATCAATCGCCACAATACACCGCAAATAATCCTTCACATATTTCTGATAAGCCGCGTGAATCTTCTCCGTCGTATTCATCCCCGTCGTATCCAGCCGCCCCGTAGGCCACTCCCTTCCCCGGACGCCCTCATCCATCCGCTCGGCCTGCGAGAGCATCGTGCGGTGATGATTCTCCAACGCGCTGGACACCTTGTCAAACGGCTTATACAAATTCGACGGCTCGGGCAAATCTCCATCCGTGAACAAATCCGCATGACGGGGCGCGTACTCCCACAAACCATGGGGTGCTTTGTGATGGCACAGCATCAAAAAGGGCTTATCCGGATCGCGAGCCTTCAACCAGTTGAGCGACAAATCCGTAATAATATCCGTCGCGTACCCCTCGTACTGCGTCGGCTCGCCATTGCGCGTAAACGACGGATCAAAATAAGCCCCCTGCCCAGGCAACACCTCCCAATAATCAAACCCATCCGGATCAGACCCCAAATGCCACTTACCCGCAATACCCGTTTGATATCCAGAAGCCTGCAACTGCCGCACAAAATTGGGATGATCGTCACTCAGCGGTTGATTCAACCGCAACACCCCATTTTTATGGCTATATTGCCCCGTAATAATACTCGCCCTGCTCGGCGAACACAGCGCATTATTGCAAATACAATTGTCAAACCGCATGCCCTCATTGGCGATGCGGTCAATATTCGGTGTATCCACCACCTCATTCAGCCATCCGTTATAACAACTAATGGCATTCACAGTGTGATCATCAGACATAATGTAGAGAATATTGGGACGCGAATCAGACATTAAACCCTCCATTTGGAAAAAATATCACCTCTCCGGAACATAATCATCGACGAATTCCGGCATCATATCTAACACCTTCTGCAAGCGTTCACGCGCCGCTTCAGAATCGGCATCGCCCTGCCCCAAAACAATATCGTGTTCTTCCAGCCGATCCGCAGGCACATCGTAAAACCGACCATCGTGATAAATTTTAAACCGATGTTCCCGCGCAAACTGACCCGCGTGATCTTGTCCAAAACCAAAACGCGGATTATAATGACAAAAAATCCAATCCCTCGGATTGCCCCGTTCGCCTCGCAACTGGGGTAAAAAACTCCGCCCATCGCACGGCATACCCTCTGGAATGGGCGCATCGGCCAAATCCATCAGCGTCGGCAAAAAATCGCTAAAATCCACCAGATCATCTAACACCACGCCCTCGGGCGCCACACCCTTCCAAAAAGCAATAAAAGGCACATGCGTGCCCGCATCGGGCATCGTACCCTTACCACCCACAATCTCAACACCACCCTCAAGCTGGGACGTAATCGTGCGATGCGTACCATTATCACTCGTAAACATCACCAGTGTATTCTCGAGCAACCCGAGCACCTCGAGCTTCTCTACAATCCGCCCCACCAGCTTATCCGCATACGCCACCATATCGGCAAAATAGCGCGTATCC
>JAPPIE010000074.1 GCA_028874765.1 Gemmatimonadota bacterium | reverse complement strand
TCCCCAACTTCCTGTGTCATTTTGATCATCCGCGCGTCGTAGCCACCTGCATGCCCCCGCGACCTTTTATGATGATCTCGCCCACCCGGGACGAAGACATGCCGCGTCAAGGTGTCGATGCTCTTATACCCATTGTACAAAAAGCCTATGCATCAACAGGGCACGACGATCGTTTCAAAGTCTATCAACCCGAAGGCAATCATCGCTTTCTCGTAGAGTACTTCGAGCAGATGGTCGCATGGTTTGACCATTTTCTGCTTTCACCCAAAAAAGAAAGGAGTTAGCTATGAATCGAGGACGTCCAAACCTGGAGCCTGATGTGGGCAAAATGTTACCGACCACCAATGCCGATGGGCTCCCGATCGTTCCCATGACCGAAGAGCACAAGTACCTGTTTGATATGAAGGGCTGGATTTGTCTGCCGGGATTGGTTGAAGGCGATCAATTGGCAGAGATCCACGAACACCAGATGAAGCTCGTTAAGGAGCCTGAGTCGCTTCCGCCAGAAGAACGGAATCCGGTGGGAGGACCTTCTCAAGCACTGCTGGATCATCCCGTGATTGTCGGGATTTTGAATGAGATCGTTGCAAGTCAGCAGTTGGCAACCGAGGACTGTTATGGATTTACATTTGAGCGCACACGCACGGACTATCGCGAGGCGGGATACGATCAATTCAAGCCTCACGGGGGCAGCGGCTATTTCAATCTCATCGGAAATTCACACATCTACCAGATGCTTCCGGGTAAGGTGCATTCGGGATTGACACGCGTGGTTTGGGAATTGAATGAGATCGGACCGGGCGACGGGGGCACCATGCTGGCTTCTGGCAGCCACAAGGCAGCATTTCAACGACCTGAGTCATTGAGCACCCGCGAGAGCGAAATTTGGGACACATATACGTGTCCTGCAGGTTCTGCGCTGATCTTCACAGAAGCACTATGCCATACCGGTACTCGGTGGACAAACAAAAATCGCCAGCGGTTGAGCTTGTTCCACCTCTACAATGCCGTAAACAGCAGATGGGGAGGTCGCAGCGTACCCAAAGAAGTGATTGCTACAATGCCGCCAAAACGACAAACGCTGTTTCGCGCCGTGTGGGTAAGCGGAGGGAATAACATACGATACAACAGGTATTACGACGAAGACAACGCGGCTTTTGGGGCTGAAGATGGCGAAACGCGTACTTCTGATCAGAGAGTCGTTGCTAATTAGACGTGCCGGTCTCGGAGGCTATTTTCAAAGGTTCACGCTGTCCATGACAAACGCGCTGGCCGCGAGGCGGCGAAGCAGCGTGTCCCGCATCTCGTTCTCCGTATCCCGATGCTCTGGATCGCCGATCAGATTGTGCTGCTCATCCGGGTCCTGCTGCATGTCGTATAGCATGTACCCCCTGCCGTGCTGATCCATGACGTACTTGTAGCGTTCGGTTTTCACCATCGTATTGCGCGAACCGCCGTAAAAAATCTCTGACAGCACCTCGGTGCGGTGGTGCGCGGTCGGCTCCGCGAACAGATGCCCCAGCGACTGCCCAAGGGACATCTGCAACTGGTCGAGCCCCAGAGCTTCCAGCAAGGCAGGACCGACGTCGATGGTTTCCACCAGTGCGTCGCAGACAGTACCCGACGGTATCCGTCCAGGCCAGCGCAGGATCAGGGGGACCCGCAACGCAGATTCGTGAAAGGTGCGTTTGAACACCCTGCCGTGATCGCCGGTCATTTCGCCGTGATCGGACCAGAACACGACGCAGAGATCATCGAGCCAGCCGCGGCGTCCATACGCCGCAAGGATCTCACCGCACCAGTGATCGACAAATGTGATCTTGCCATCGTAATTTGCCCGGATCGCGGCGGCGATTTCGGCGGTCAGGCCGGGCTCCGTCTTGAAGTCCTCCTTCTGGGCGACTTCGTCGGGAAGCGTGGCGGGGCGTGGTGGCACGCCGATGGCGGGCGGCGAATCAGCCGGATCATACATAGTGGCGTACTTCCCCGGCGCATCCCACGGGTCATGTGGTCCGGGGAAATTGACGAACAGACAGGTCGGACGGTCCTCGGGCGCAGAATCGACGAACTCGACCGAGCGCCTGCCCACGTACCCGTCCATGTGATCGTCCTCCTCAAACGCCGCCGGTTTGACGAGCTTTGGGTCGCGAACCCGTTCGCGCGTGTCGCTGACAAAGAGTTCGAACAGATCCTTCTCGCGCAGGTAGTCGGTGAAGTACGAGTCCGAGTTGAGACTCCCCCGCGGTCCTCCGAGTTCGTCGATGACGTCAAAGCCGAGCGCTTGCAGGTACGGCTCACCCTCACGCAAATGAGACACCTTCTTGTGGCTCCAGAGGTGCGACTTGCCCACGGTTGCCGTGTGGTAGCCAGCGTCCCGCAATTGGGAGAACAGCGTCGGGTAGTTGATCGGCAGCTCGCCGCGGTTGTACCAGATGCCGTGGTTGTGAGGGTAGGTGCCAGTGATGAACGATACCCGCGACGGCTGGCAGACCGGTGACACGGTGTGGCAATTGCTGAACCGCATGCCGTCGTTGGCAAGCGAGTCGATGACCGGCGTTTTGACCCGCGGATGACCGGCGCAGCCCATGGAATCCGCCCGTAGCTGGTCCGCCGTGAGAATGAGTATGTGTGGTCGTTCTTGTGTCATATATATTCTTCCTATTGTTTCGAGTTGAGTCCGCGCTACCGGATCGGTATGGCGCAAGACAAAGGACTACTGCGTATATGTATAAACATACAAAATGAACCTCAATCAAGACATTTCATTGTGCAACACCTCATAGAAAAACACAACATGTCCAAAAGATTGGATTTGTCAGGGTCTTCAAAAAAATTGAGAAAGGATGTCGCAAATGTCTTTGAACAGAGGAATAGCGTTTATTGCCGCTCTTGTGTTGCTGCTATGCGCGGGGCAAGCCTCTGATGGTCTCGTGGGCAATCAGACAGATGATACTGCGCAGCCTGGGGATTTCAATGGCGATGAGATGGTTAACTTTGCAGATTTTTTATTTTTAGCAAGCAAGTTTGGAGCAAGTCAAGGCGATGACAGGTATGACGCCCCGGTTGATCTGGACGGAAATGGTATGATAGATTTTGGCGATTTTCTGCTCTTTGTCAATGCCTTTGCTATCGCCACCTCTGGCGGTGGTGGCGGTGGTAGCCCTGATCGGTTCCTTTACACCAGGCAGGGTAGTGATCCTTCCTGGTCGTCCATTCTCGAAGAGAAACAGATTCCGATCGGTACGAACTCATATGCGGGAATAACAGGTTCAATAATTGACGTCAATAACGAGGTAGTAGAAAAGGGACCTCATGCCTTTCGCCCCATAGAAAGTGAAATCAACATTCACACGCTGGGCAATAGTTTGATTCCTCGACGCGATTTTCACAACTGGTCGCGATGGTATCAGGAGGACGGAAACACACAGGTGTTTCGCCTTTTTGATGGTGAGCACAATGTGCGCAATGCACGTGCCAATGCGGCTCGGATAGAGGCGTTTAGCAAAAAGAGGTGGGACCGCGGTACCTGGCATGAATGGATTGGCACCTACACGATTGTGAAAGCGCAGGGGTGTGCCATTTTTCAGGTGAAAAACGATGGCGAAGACTGGTCCATACATTTGGCTATGACCGCTGAAGGTGACGTCGTATTCCAGCCGCGCAGAGCGACCCCTGAGACTGTATTAAAGAACATGGAAGGCAAGTCTTTTGATGTCCGCATTCGCGACAACGGCCACACATCTGAATGCTACATCAATGGGGAATTTGTAGGACGCCACGACTGGGCAAGACCCAGTGGTCGCAGTGCCTTTCGATGGGGAATGTACGTAGGAGGCAAGAAACTTTCCAAAGATGCTTTATTATTTGTAACAGGCGCTACAGTAGATCCTGAGCGGTAGCTGGGTCAAAGCCATGCGAGATTCATTTTACAATAACCAACTTAAAACAGGAGTATTCACATGTATCCGGACAAAGAAGCTG
>JAPPIE010000228.1 GCA_028874765.1 Gemmatimonadota bacterium | reverse complement strand
ACGAAAACGGATTCATGGTACGCGGTTTTCGGCCATATTAAAAAAGCGCGGGACACGATCCCACGCTTTTTTTCAATAATTAGTATTCTGAGCTTCCCTAAACCTGCGCCTCCACCATCACCTCAATAGCTACCAAATGCGCTGCAACGCGTACATCCATCGGCTGTGCTGTCGGGCTTTCTGACGTCACCAGATGCCCTGTATGGCCTCTCTGATACAAAGCGATCGGTATGCCCTCCCCGTACTTCCGCCTCGACACCTCCATATTGGGATGAATCACCCCATTGACCGCAACCTCGCCCTCAATCTCGGCCTCTTTGTTAATCGGACACACCTGTGCCACCCGCGCCACCATCTCTCGCCCCAGAGATCTCTGATCTCCAAACATCTCGTACAAATAAAACCCCGGACTCTCCCAATCCTCGTGCAGATCGATCACACCTGCAAAAACCCGTCCTTCTACAAAACCCTTCAAAATCTCAATCTCGGGCACATCATCGCGCAAAAATGCCCAATTCACATCCACCTCCTGTGCATTGAGCCGCGCATTGTGAACATAGCTCCACGGGCACAAACACGGAACAACTTCAAAACGCACCCTATCAGCCCAGCACTCCCACACCCCCTCCAAAAAAGCCAGCGCGGCCTCCACGCCAGCCGGTTCATCGCCGTGCGTCCCCCCATTGATATAAACAACAGGCGCGTCTCCCCTGCCAGCAGACACGCGCAACACCGGCAACCCTTCAACCACCCCCAACTCATACACATCAACACCAGACACTGCTTCCACGCGCTTAACAACAGCATCGTAATCCCGTTGAACCATCACATATCCCGAAGCGCGTCAATCACCCGCGCGTGAATCTCGCGGGCACTCACCACCACCCCGCGATTGTCTTCCATCTGTGCAGCAGACACAAAATCCAGCGGCCTGCCAAACATATCGCTCACCTGTCCACCCGCTTCCTCAACAATTAAAGCACCCGCAGCGTGATCCCAGATATTCTCGCGATAACCCGGATATTCTGGCGACGGCAACCTCAAATACAACGCCGCATCGCCGCGAGCCACCGCACCGTATTTCACCTGACTATCCATCCTGAGCGACGGAGACTCAATACCAACCGCACGCGCCACTGCTTTGTGTGCATCGTGATCGCCATGTGACGACTCCACGCTCTCCGCAAACCGCCACGCAGGGTCATCAATCCGAACATCGGCAACATCGTCACCCGCAAGAGACATCGCCTGTGTACCCTCTCCCCTAACAGCCACAAATAACACCCCACAATCACCCTCTACCTCCTCCATATCCACCGGCAGAGCCGGACACGCCAGCGCGGCAACCTTCACCTCACCGCAATCGACGAGCGCCAGCGCCACCGCATATTGATCCCCGCGCAAAAAGCCCTTTGTCCCATCGATGGGATCGAGCGTCCAAAAACGCTCTGCAACATCCCCATTACCCGCATCAATCCAATCGCAAATTGTACCCTCATCCGCCTGTGCATACGTCCGAACAAACCCGCACACAGTCTTCCGCATCGCAGCTTGCTCCGCATCCCGAAGCACCGACGCATCTTCCTCCGCCACAATCGGATCCTCGGGAAAAACCGACTTTAACCGGCGGCACACAAGCGCCTGCGAGCCAAAATCCGCAACCGTCACCGGACTGCGGTCTTCCTTCTCCATCGCCCCAACAAGTGATTTCCGCACATCGACACAAAGCCGAGCCGCCTCGCGCACAGCCTCAACAGCGACCTCGCGCTCCCGATCATATCCCATAAACACCCCTATTTCTTATTCGCACCAAAATGATCCATCTCGCCGCGATCAATCCAACCCGGCAACCTGATCTTCTCCGACATCTTCCACGCCGTCAAATAAAGCGAAACCGTAAAACCCGTAGCCCTCTTTGCATGCTTCTCCGCAAAAGCGCGCACCGCAGGCTCATTCTTCCAATCCACATCTTTTGGAATGAGATACTGCTCCATCGACAACGCAGACTCAACCTCTCCAAAACTCTCGTGCATCTGCGCCACAATACCCGCCATCAAACTATCCACGGGCGCGGCAGTCAAACCCTCGGCAATATCTTCGGGTCTCAAATCCAAATTTTGAAGCAACCCATCAATCTTCTCGTGAATACGCGTCCTCGACGACTTGCCATCTACAACGCGACCATTCCAGTGAATCGTCAAATTCAGAGGTTGACAAATCTCCTGAGCAAAATGCGCCACATACCCGGCATATATCAGACACTTACTCTGAACAAACGGACTCTCGGGCCACTTGCGAAACTCGGCAAAAGCCAGAGCGAGTTGCTCGGTATATTCCGCTGTTACATACGGCAACAACCCCACCTGCTCTGGCCTCTTCCCCAACTCTGCACAGCGCCTTCCAAACGCGTACCGCGACGCGGGCAAATCCTCCGCCTCAAACAACTCCATATTAAAATAATGAACCGGATGTCCAGCCTTTTCCAGATGAAGCGTACCGCGATTCTTTGCAACATCCGGATCAACAGCCGCATGAGCCACCATACCTGTGCCAGCCCTGAGAAAAGCAGGCGCATCTGCCGGAAGTGCCTGAACAGCCGACCGCGTCAAAATGCCATGCCCTCGCGGCCACCAGCCCCAGGCCGAAGATCCAAATACAAATAGAATAAGTAATACCATACCTAATCGACGCATTGAAAATCTCCTTGAACGAATAGACGAATAGACGAATCAACGAACTCCGCCCCACACCCACGGGCGGGCACAGGGGCACCGCCCCTACATTGATGAACCGGCATGAACCAGTTATACACCGCTCCGCGTTTTTTACTTCCCGTCCCAAACCTCTCGCTTCACATAATCTGCAATCTCCAAACGCTCGGACAATCGCCAGGCAGTCAAATAAAGCCGCGCGGTAAATCGCGTTGCAGCCCGGGCGCGATCTTTTGCAAAAGCGATCACCTCGGCATTCGGTACCCAATTCTCCTCGTCATATCTGGGAATATTCGGCCCCATTTCATAAACCCGATCAACCAGTGCAAACCCCTTCTCAAACTCCCGCATAATCTCAGACATCACATCATCAAAAGGCGTCACATCCTGATCGCGCGACAAAACCTCGGGTTCCATCTTCAAAAACTGCACCAGACCATCCACCTTCTGGTGAATACCCCTCTGTAACTTCTCGCCCCCCTCCACCACGCGCCCATCGTAGTGAATCGTCAAATGCAAAGGCTGGCACATATCCTCGGCATAATGCGCGAGAAAACCCGCATAAATCAGGCACTTACTCTGAATATGCGGATTATCGGGCCACTTGCGAAACTCTGCAAAAGCCACCGCCAACCGCTCTGTCCACTCATTCACCGCATAAGGCACAAAACCCATCTTCTCGGGCGACACCCCGTGCTCATAACACAACTTGACAAACGCGTATCGACTCGCTGGCAACGTCTCCACATCGAGCATCTCGCGATCCAAAAAATGCTCGGGATACTCTGCCCCTCGCACCTGCGGCGTACCTCGATTCTTGCCCATATCGGGGTCAATACTCAAATGCGCCACCGTCTTTGCCCCTTGCCTGAAAAACGCCGGAACCTCATCGGGCAAAGCCGCCACAGCGGACAAAGTCAGAATATGATGCCCCTCCAGCAACCAGCCTCGGGCGGGAGAACACAACCCTGCCAAAAGCAAAACAGAAATAGCAAATCGTTTGAACATTAATACCTCCTGTAAATGCATAGGCAACCACAGATGGACACTGATGAACACAGAGGGAAAGGCAAAACCTTCTGGATCGCGGCTAACAGCATGCCGCGATGACACATGGGACGGCACAGGGGCCGTCCCCTACAACCCTATGCCGCAATGACGGGCGAGGCATGCCTCGCCCCTACGATGGATAACTAACCACTTACTGCTGACCACTGTCACACATAAAGACAGCGGAGAAACTCAGAAAGTTTCTCCGCTATCAAAAATGGCGGGAAT
>JAPPIE010000278.1 GCA_028874765.1 Gemmatimonadota bacterium | reverse complement strand
GATGCCAGGGAATTTCTTTGGCACCGGGGGGTTTGTTAAAAAAGTTGGATTGCCAAAGCACGATATCCGGACCGAGGATGCCTTCTATCCGATCCATAATTGTCGGATGTGTACACAGATCGTAGATCGTTCGATTATCGAGATGCCGCGCTTTTTGCCGATTGACGTGAAACGGGCCTTCGGCTTCAAAAATTTCACGCTCAACAACAGGCCGAATACGATCCATTTCTTCTGGCGAATGCATCGTATATGGGCCGAGATACCCCTCGTCGTGAAAGAACCGCACATCTTCTGGTGTTAATCGATAGGACATTTTTCCTCTCCCTTAAACAAAAGTGACCTCTCCCTTAAATTGGCTCATATACAAATTGTGATAAAACCCCTCCGCTTCCAGCAACGCCCGATGCGACCCGCGTTCAATAATCTGCCCATCGTCAATAACCAGAATCTCATCCACATTGCGAATCGTACTCAACCGGTGGGCAATAATAAAGCTCGTTCGCCCCTCCATCAGTCTTAAAAGCGCCTGTTGAATCCGCATCTCCGTTCGCGTATCCACACTGGATGTCGCCTCATCTAAAATGAGAATCGACGGATCGGCCAGTGCGGCTCTCGCAATGGCCAGCATCTGCCGCTGTCCCTGGCTCAAATTGCCGCCGCGTTCCGAAAGCACCGTATCGTAGCCCTGGGGCAAACGATGAATAAAGGGATCTGCATTGGCCAATTTAGCCGCATCAACCACCTCCTCATCCGAAGCATCGAGCCTCCCATAAAGGATATTTTCCCGCACAGTATCAGACAGCAAAAAAGTATCCTGCAACACAATACCCAGTTGCCGCCGCAACGCTCCCCGTTTCACCTCCCGAATATCATGGCCATCGATATAGATCGCCCCACTATCGATATCGTAAAACCGGGTCAGCAAATTCACAATGGTCGTCTTCCCCGCTCCCGTCGGTCCTACCAGCGCAATCTTCTCACCCGGCCTTGCGTGCAAACTCACCTCTTTGAGCACCGGCACATCTTTTTCATAACCAAAACACACCCGATCGAAAACCACATCTCCCCGAACTTGTTCTAACGCGACTGCATCTGGCATATCAGGCGCTTCGGAAAACTCGTCAATAGTCTCAAAAACCCGCTCTGCCCCGGCCAGTGCAGACTGTATCGAATTGTACAAATTGGCAACCTGGCCCAAAGGCCGTCCAAACTGCCGCACATAACTGATAAAAGCGGCAATCACACCGATTGTCACATCGCCCTGAACCGCCATATAGCCACCCGCAAAAGCCACAATCACCAGACCCATATTGTTTATAAAAAAGGTCAAAGGCGGCATCAGCGTCCCGAAAAACTGCGCGCGCGTACCGGCGTATTTCAACCTGTTATTAAACTTTTCAAACGCCTCAATAGAAGCCTGTTCGCGTCCATAAGCTTTCACCACTTGTTCTGCTGCAATTGTCTCCTCAATCATCCCATTGAGCGCACCCAATGCCGCCTGCTGTTCGCGAAACCCGCGGCGCGCGCGTTTGGCGACCTGCCCGGTCAAAGACGTCATCAGCGGAAAGGTAAGCAAACTAATCAATGCCAGCGGCCAATCCATCCAGAACATCATGGCCGACACGCCCACCAGGGTCAACACGCTATTAATCAACTGCGTCACACTCTCCGACAACACGCTGCTGATATTATCCACATCATTGGTCACCCGGCTCATGATATCACCACTGGCACGCCGGTCGAAAAATCGCAGCGGAAGCATCTGCAAGCGGTTAAAAAGATCCTGCCGCAAATCTCGCACAGAACTTTGGGATACCCGCGCCATAATAAACGTCTGAAGCCAGGATGTCAGTGCCATCGCCACATACACTCCCGCCAACAACAGGGTAATTTGGAAAAGACCCGGCAAGTCGCTATAGGCGATATACTCATCAATCGCGCGCCCCATCAAATACGGACCTGCCACCTCCAACCCCGTTGTGACCACCACCAATCCCACCACCCCGACCAAAGTCCCCCTGTAGCGCCTCATATACCCCAGCAAACGGCGGGTAGTTCCCCGAATATCCCGCGCCTGCTCGTCGTCTGCCATCATCATCATCCGGCGGCGCCCCCCCATCATCATTCCGCCCGGCCCTCGCTGTTCACCGTCGCCCTGCTGATCAACACTGCGCTCTTCCGCCATATCCGTTCCCCTCTCCGAGTTGTGAATCGTAAATCTCCTGATATACTGAACTGGATTCCATTAATTCCTGATGCGTTCCCTCGGCAACCAGCACCCCATCGTCCAGCACCAGAATCTTATCTGCCTTCAACACCGTACTGATGCGCTGCGCCACCAGAAAACTCGTACACCCGACCATCTGTTCGAGCGCATCGTGAATCCTTGCCTCTGTCTCCAGATCTACCGCACTGGTACTATCGTCTAAAATCAACACCTTCGGGCGGGAGATCAACGCCCGGGCTATCGCTATCCGCTGCCTCTGTCCCCCCGACAAATTCACGCCGCGCTGCCCCAGTAGCGTCTCGTACTTATCCGGAAACTGGACAATAAAATCGTGTGCCATAGCTGCCCTGGCAGCGGCCTCAACCTCTTCATCGGTCGCATCGGGCCGCCCGTACTGGATATTGTACCGAATCGTACCCGAAAAAAGGACCGACTCCTGGAGCGCCATCCCGATTTGCTGTCGCAGTGTCCCCTGATCCACATCGCGCACATCCATCCCATCCACCATCACCCGCCCTGCATCCACATCGTAAAACCGCGGAATAAGATTCACCAGCGACGACTTACCCGCGCCTGTCGAACCCAAAATCGCCACCTTCTGCCCCGGTTCGGCGACAAAATTCAGATTCCGCAATACCGGATCGTCCGCCGTCTCATTATAGCTGAACGTCACATTTTCAAACGCGACCTGCCCCTCCAATACCACATCCCGCTTTGCATCTGCCCGATCCTGCAACTCGGGCTCGCTATTCAGCACCTCGACAATGCGCTCGGCAGAAGCCTCTGCTCGGGACATCCGGATAAGCACCATACTACCTATCATCAGAGACTGCAAGAAAAGCAGCAGATAATTGATAAACGCAATAATCTCACCCAGCTTCATCCCACCCTGGGTTACGGCAATCCCCCCAAACCAGATCACCCCCACAACGCCCAGATTCAATAGCAGCATCATAAACGGCATCACCAGAGCCACCAGTTGCGTCACCCGAATCGTCTGTTCCATCAATCTGTCATTGGCCGTTCCAAACCGTTCGATCTCGTGGTCAGCCCTCAAAAAAGCCTTCACCACGCGCACACCTGCCAGATTTTCCTGCGTCACCTGATTCACCCGATCCAGGCGGTTCTGCACTTCGCCAAACATCGCATTGGCTTTTCGAAACACCAGAATAAGAGTCCCCAGAATCACGGGAGCCAGCCCGATAAACATCAACCCCAGACGGGGACTGGTCACAATCGCCATCACCAGACCGCCCACCATCGCCATCGGCATACGCGACAGAATGCGCAATATCAAACGCGCCACCTCTCCCACCTGCCGCACATCATTGGTCAGCCGCGTAATCAGATGCCCCGTTGACAGCTTATCCAGATTGCCAAACGACAGCGACTGTATTTTGCCAAAAAGCGCACTTCGCACATCGGTCTCCACCCGCTGCGCCACCCACACGCCAAACCAGGCATTGCCAATTCCAAATAAAACGCCCCCAATAGCCAGACCGAGCATCCACAGACCGGTTTCAATCACCAGGTCCAGGTCTCCCTTGGCAATCCCCTCATCTACAATCCGCTGCACCAACCGGGGTTGCATCAACTCCAGCATCACCTCAATCAATTTCATCAGAGGCCCGATAGTCGCCTGCTTCCAATAGGGCCGCATATAACCCATCAACTTCAGAATATTCTGCATATCATGTCCTTATTTACAGATTTTTCAACAGTGCCCTGGCTTCTTCGGCATCGCTTTCAAATACCAGCACCTCAACAGGTCCTGCCGCGTACAGGGTTTGAAATCCCTCGCCTCGGGTTATACAGGGGATCTCAGCATCGTCGAGCACGGATTTGATCACCGCGAGCAAGCCGGGATTTGTTGCGGTGATAACAGTTACAAGAGGTTCTCGATAACTCATCTCGAATTTCTCAGGTTATGGGTAGTCAGCACAAAATACACAACCGGAATTGATCTGTCAGACAAAAAATAATCACAAGATGTCTCGTTTTAAGTTGACAATATGCATTTGAAATGCATATTATCGACCCAGAGGACCGTCACAAACGCAATCTGATGCGGAGATAGGAAGCCGCGATATGCAAAATTACATCAAACGTTCGCTGGAACCCATCCTCACAAGGGCTGCTTCCGAATTTCCCGCCGTCGTCTTAACCGGACCGCGTCAGTCTGGAAAGACAACGCTCCTCCAGCATCTCTTTGGCAGGCGTTGCAGGTATATATCTCTGGAGCCTCTGGACATTCAGGCGTCCGCCCTTCAAGACCCGCGCAGTTTCCTGGAAATGTATCCGCCTCCTGTTATCTTTGATGAGGTACAGTACGCCCCTGAGTTGCTACCCTATATCAAAGAGAGGATAGATGCGAACCGAAGCGAAAGCGGCCAATATCTATTGACAGGTTCACAGAATTTGTTGCTCGCGGAGAAAGTAACCGAATCTTTGGCAGGTCGCGCGGCAATGCTTCGCTTGTTCCCGCTTTCCAGACGGGAAATGGAGGGGCGTCCACAGCTCGCCTTTCCGTGGGAGCGCGAGCAACCGTCACCTTTGAAATCGTCAAACGTCTTTGGCAAACTATGGCAAAACTTTCTCCGAGGTGGGTACCCGGAACTCGCAACACAACCCAACCGCGATGCATCCCTTTGGCAAGCCAGCTATATCCAGACCTATCTCGAACGGGACGTGCGTACGCTGCGACAGGTCGGGGACCTGACCCAATATCAAAATTTCCTCCGAATCCTGGCCAGCAGAAGTGCCCAACTCCTGAATCTGACCGATGTCGCCCGAGATCTCGGCGTGGCGGTCAACACAATCAAAGCCTGGCTCTCCGTGCTCGAAGCCACCTACCAGATAATCGTGCTACGCCCTTATTTTGTGAACGTTGGGAAGCGGCTCGTCAAGACCCCAAAAGTGTATTTTACAGATGTCGGCACGCTCTGCTACCTCGCGGGCCTCAAAGACCCCGAGCATGCCGCCTCAGGTCCCATGGGAGGAGCTATCCTGGAAACAGCAGTACTCTCCGAAATCGTCAGGACATTGACGCATCGGGGAATCGATCCACAGATATATTTCTGGAGGACGATGGCGGGAACGGAAGTAGATTTCGTAGTCGAGACCGACGGCAAGCTCGTACCGATCGAAGTGAAGCTATCTGCTACGCCGCGCCCGGCCATGGCCGCGGCCATTGAGATATTCCAAAAAGACATGGAGAGCGTAGCGATGCCGGGATACGTCGTGCATCCCGGTGACGTACATCTCCCACTCGGTCCCGGTGTGACGGCACTGCCCTTCGCCGCTCTGTAGTAAAAAAAATAGGAGAAAAAATGAGCCAACCCAATATTGTATTCATCCACACGGATCAACAACATCACCTCGCGATATCCGCCTATGGAAATAAAGATGTATCAACGCCCAACATGGATCGCCTGATCGCAGAAGGCATATCTTTCAGACGATCCTACAGCGCCAACCCCGTCTGTTGTCCTGCACGCGCGAGTTGGTACACCGGGCGCATGTCTGTCGAACACGGCGTTATCAGCAATCCGTTCCCCATCGACCCCAACCTGCCCGACCTCGGCCAGTGGTTGACCAAACACACCGATTACAACTGTGTGTATTCTGGCAAGTGGCATGTCACGGGACGAAATGTTGCCAACAGCTTTGACGTGATCTACGACAGACATCCCTACGGAGAACTGCAAGACTCCGGCTCTGCCAGAGCAGCAGCGCAATATATCGCCGAACACGCAAATGATGACCGTCCCTTCTTTTTATCAGTCGGTCTTCTAAACCCGCACGACTGCTGTTATGTCTGCGGCGTCAGCGGACCCGTGGGAAAATACGGCATGGAGCCTCAGTTGCCCGATTTGCCCGATTTACCCGGCAACTTCGAAATCAGTCTCATGCCGCCAAACCAGAAGCATCGGGTCGGCCACTGGTCGGAAACAGATTGGCGATATTATATCTACCAGTGTTACCGAATGGTGGAAACCGTTGACGCCCAGATCGGATTGATCTACGACACATTGGAAAACAATGGCCTCATTGAAAACACCCTCATCATCTTTACAGCCGACCACGGCGAAGGCTCTGGGCATCATCGAAGAGTATTGAAAGGCTTTTTTGAAGAAGAAGCCTGGGCAGTCCCGCTCGTCATTTCACAACGCGGCAGCATCCCCAATAGGCAAAACGATTCGCACTTCATATCGGGCGTGGATATCCCCGCTACAATCTGCGATTATGCTGGCGCACCTCCCCTGCCCGACACCACGTATGCAAATAGCTTGCGCCCACTTCTCGAAGGAAAAGACGATATTACCTGGCGGGAAAGCGTCATAGGAGAAAACGCGAGTGCAATCGCCATCCGCGACGACCAGTACAAATCCATCCTCTACGACTCGGGACAACACACGCTTTACGATTTGTCAAACGACCCCCTGGAAAAACTCAATCTCGCGCCAGAACCCGGCTTTGACGACGTCAAACACAGGCACGCCACATACCTCGCCGAATACGCAAACACCGTCACACCCTACAGCGGACCTGATAAAACGGGGGAAAGAGATCGAATAAGAGAAGAGAGAATGGAAAATCTCAAACAGGGAAAAGGATGGACAGAGGAGGTGGGATCATGAACACCATACCAGCCGAACTCAACGCAATCGCCGGGCAATTGCAAAACTACGATGCTCCAGAACAAACCGTTCAATTGGACTCCAATTGCAAATTGACCTATGAAATTCTGCAGTGGACAAACACACATCCCGACGGATTGACTGATGACAGGCCAATAGGAACAGTGGAAATCTCGCGCTACAACAAAGAGAACGGCGCAGAATACCAGATCGTTGAAAAACGCAATGGCGGCGGGCGGGAAATTTACGAAGCAACCGTCACAACAGCGCAGGATGAGTGCATTGGAGAATCAATTCAGGACTGGAAACTCGCCTGGTACCAGGCAGAAACACCGGATAAACGCCTGCTCATCAATGGCACGGTTCGGGACGCGATCATAGAAATAAATGGCACAGCCGGTAAAAAGCACCTCTCGGCGGATACACCCATATCGTGCCAATGGCTCCTCCCCTTTGCGCTCGCCAATTGCACCAACCCCCTGGACGAAGCATTTACAACCATCGATGAACTTACGTACTGCAAAACAGATCAACTACTTCACGGTCCCGAACAAATCGAATCCAACGGCCAATCACTCTTCTCTTTTCGTCACATGGGACAGGGCACATTACCCATCCACTATGTATTCGATACACAAAGACGTCCCGTCTTTGTCACATTTACGCTACTGTCCTGGATCTTACGCGATATTGAACTCATTTAATTACGGTTTTATCAAGGTTTTGATCGCAGCACCTGGCTTGGCCTGTGTCGCAAACGCTTCGGGGGCTTGACCGAGAGGAAAGGCGTGGGAAACGAGTGGTTTCCGATCAATTTTTCCGGTCCTGACGAGTTCAATCCCCCGCCTGTAGTCATCGGGGGTCCATGACCAGGATCCCTGGAGCGTCACCTGCTTGCGCACCACCTGGTTAAAATCGAGTTCGGGTTGATCTTCAAATAATGCGACGGGAACGAGGCGACCATTTTGTTGTTTTAGCATCGTCAACCCCTGATTCGGCGAAGCTTTCGCACCAGCAGAATCGATAACCACATCGGCATTTCCTCCCCGCGCACCGAATCTTTCCACAGGTCTCTCTCCACCCGTGAGTTCAATAACAGCATCCACAGGATCTACCTCCGTCAAATTCACGATCTCATCCGCACCCAATTGGCGTGCCATAGCCAGCCGTTTTGGCGATGTATCAACCGCAATAATGCACCCACCCGCCGTTGCCCGAATGACCTGGATACACCCCAAGCCAATAATCCCAACGCCTAAAATAACCACTGTTTCTCCCTCAACGGGTTTTGCCAGACCCACTGCGTGTATCGACGTGGCGAGAGGCTCCATCATCGCGCCTTCTTCAAAGCTAATGGTTTTGGGCAACTTATAGGGACGATTGGGATTGACTTCCAGGGGTAGATATTCGGCAAACCCGCCCAATCCCCCACCAGAAATGTGGTCACCCACCTGAAACCGCTGCACATCCTGTCCCGTTTCCACAACCTCACCGCTAAACTCGTGCCCCATGATGAGGCCCTTCTCTATCGGACGTCCTAAAGAATCTTCAAACAGCCCGATGCGATAAGCGTGCAGATCCGATCCACAGATCCCACACGCCTTCACCCTCACCAGAATCTCATTTGCATTGATTTCCGGCTCTGGCACATCTGCCACCTGAATATCATGCGGACCGCAATAAATAGCTGCTTTCATCGCCGTCTCCTTTGTGTATCATGGCGCAATAACTTCAAGCCTTGGAGGCTTCTTTGGACCGTGGCTCCCCGGCGGCATCATCATGCGTTTTTGGTTCTCGGTCAAGTGATCGTAGTCATCTATATTGTAATAATTCGCCCATGAAACCGTATTCCCAGGGTTGTACTTAAAAAGAAATGATCTGCGTTCGTGATTGGCTGTCCAGGGCATAGTGCCGTGCACTGTCGCCTCCGTAAAAATGATCAGGTCACCCGGCTCCAATTCGGGTTGTACGACGTAATGGGCGGGCCGTCTGAAATACATAACATCCTCGGGGATGTCGAGTTGAAAGTTGGACTTGTGCGAGCCTGGAATACAGCAAAAACCGCCATCGCCCTTTCGCACGGGCGTGAGCGCATAGACCAGTGTTGTCAAACCATTGCGCATGATGCCGTCGCGATACGTGTAAAAAAATGGGAGTAATTCCGTTTTCGATTTCATCGTACCGGCGTGCAACGGACCTTTGGAACCGCCTTTGTCCAAAAAAATGCAATAATCTTGATCAAAGTGGATACTCGGTCCCAAAAGTTCGATCAAATAAGGGATAATTTTGGGATGGTCTATGAGACTCTGAACGCAGGGATCCCACAACGTGATATTCCGAGCGAGTTTTAGCCCGTCATCCCGATAGATTTCAAACTGCTCGCGCGCGATGCGGTCTGCAACTTCATTGCATTGATCAACTTCCTCTTTGGAGAGCACATTTCTGACGACCAGATAACCTTCGAGGTCAAACATAAATTTTTCTTCGGGGGTCATAACCGAATCTCCTGTGATCTTGTCTTGTAATCTCAATATGGTATCAAATTTAAAAAATAAAATAAAAAAATACGCCGCATCAGAATCGAACAGCGTCAATTTCCACTTTAATACACTCACCTTTTCGCATATACTATCAAATATCGGGATCATTAAGAACCCAATTGACATTTGGGCATATCTTCGCCTAATTTAAGCGATTTCATACACACACTATGAAGGGAGTTACCATGGGAAAACTCAATGGCAAAGTAGCACTTGTCACTGGAGGAGGAACGGGCATCGGTCGCGCGGCGTCGCTGCTATTCGCCACAGAAGGCGCAGACGTCGCCGTCAACTACAGCCGATCTGAGGATGACGCCAACAAAACTTGTGCGGATATCGAAGCGCTGGGGCGCAAAGCCATCGCCGTCAAAGCAGACGTATCGGACGACTCAGCCGTTCGGCAAATGGTAGATCGCGTGGTCGAAGAACTCGGCCGCCTCGACATTCTCGTCAACAGCGCGGGCATGACGCGGTTCGTACCGCTGGAGGATCTGGAAAACCTGACAGAGGACGATTGGGATCGCGCAATGGCCGTCAACGTAAAGGGCGCCTTCTTCGCAGCCAGGGCAGCAATCCCAAAAATGAAAGAAAGTGGCGGTGGGAGCATCGTCAACGTCGCTTCCATCTCCGGTATCTCTGGAAAGGGCAGTTCAATTGCCTATTCCGCATCCAAAGCCGCACTGATCTGCCTGACGAATTCCCTGGCAACCAGTCAAGCACCCGATATCCAGGTCAACGCCATCTCCCCGGGCTTTGTCGATACGCGCTGGGGAATCGGCTGGGACGCCTTCCGCAAACTCCATCTGGAAGCCACGCCAATGGGCCGCGTCGCAACCGGCGAAGACTGTGCCGACGCCATCCTCGGACTCATCCTCAGCCCCTTTGTCACTGGGGAAAACCTCATTGTAGATGGCGGGCGGAGCATATAGGCATCACTGTAGGCATCACTGTGAGAAAAACGCCATGAAAATCGCATCCATCGACATCATGACAGTCGTTGTTCCAACCATACCCGGCCGTGTACACAGCGCATCATTCTGGGGAACTGGCGCGGGTTATGAAGCTTTTGAAATGGCTGTTTTTGATATCGTGGGCAAAATCCGAAACTGCCCTGTCCACGCACTGCTCGGCGGTGCGTACAGAGACCGCGTGCCAGCGGATTACTGGATCGGCCATCAAACCCCCGAAGACTCAGCTATGAATGCGCGGCTCGGTTACGAACGCGGATTTCACGGTGTCAAAATGAAATGTACCTCTGATGAACCAATGGTCGCTCGTGTCCAAGCAATTCTGGAAGTCACAGATGCGTCATTCAAATGCACAATCGATCCGAATCAGAGATTTTATCGCCCGGCAGAAGCCATTGCATTGGCAAAACAATTCGAAGCAGTCGGCAATGTCGGCGTGCTCGAAGATCCAATGGCGAAATGGAACCTGGATTGGTATTGCCAGCTAAGAGCAGCAACCACAATCCCGGTCGCATTGCACCTGGCAAATCCCCACGACATCATCAACGCAATCAAGGTGGAAGCAGTAGATATTTTCAATCTGGGGGGCAGCATGTGGCAATTTATCTACAACGCGGCAATTGCCGATGCCGCTGGTATTCCCTGCTGGCATGGATCTGGAAATGACCTCGGCGTAATGGAAATGGCCTATCTTCACGCGGCAAGTGTTCCGCGAAATTGCGTTATGCCCAGTGATTTTGTCGGAAGTTGGACGCGGGAAGATGACCTGATTGTGGATGGCATCCAATTTGAAAAGGGCGAAGCCATTGTTCCAACAAAGCCGGGACTTGGATGTGAACTCGATGAAGATGCCCTGGAAAAGTATCGAATAAATTGATAGGAGGAAGTGAGGATCGTATGGTAGGAAAATTAAATATCCTGTTGTTCACAGCAGATGATTTGGGTTGCGATTCACTCGGTTGTTTTGGATCAAACGTGCCAGATATCTCCCCCAACCTGGATGCATTTGCCGCAGAGGGTGTGCGGTTCAGTCATGGGCATGTGAATGTTGCCATTTGTATGCCAAGTCGCAATGTGTTGAACACCGGGCGCTATAGTTATAACAATGGCGGAATGGGATTTTTTCATACATTTGAGGACACACCGACGATCATCGAAACATTGAGCGATGCGGGGTATATGACTGGTCTTCTCGGAAAAGTGAATCATTCAACGCCGAAAGAGTCGATTACATGGAATTTTAGTCGGGATCAAGAAGACCTGGGTTTTGGCCGTAGCCCGCAGAAGTATGGGGCGTATTGTAAGAAATTTTTCGAGAAATGTAAAAGTGCCGACAAACCCTTTTATTTTATGGTGAACTCTCATGATCCCCATCGACCGTTTTACAATCCAGATGAAGGACCAAAGGGTGGTGCTGAGGTGCCATCGCGGTTGTATAGCCCCGATGAAATTGAAGTGCCCGGGTTTTTGCCTGATCTTCCATTGATTCGCAAAGAACTTTCGTGGTATTACAATTCGGTGAGACGCCTGGATGATACATTTGGGGCGGTGATGAATGCTCTGGAAGAGTCGGGATTGAAAGACAATACACTGGTCGCTTTTTTGTCGGATAACGGGATGGCTGTGCCGTTTGCCAAGTGTAATGTCTATCTGGCGAGTACGCGCACACCCTGGCTGGTGCGGTGGCCCGGTGTTGCAAAAGAGGGTACAACATGTCGTGAACTGATGTCGGGCATTGACTTCTTGCCAACCGCATTAGATGCGATTGGGCTACCTGCTTTGGATGGTGTGGATGGGCAATCTTTTGTGCCGCTGCTGAGAGGCGAAAAGCAAGAGGGTCGAGAGCATGTTTTTACGCAGATCGATTCTAAGGCTGGTGGCGCAGCAACGCCGATGCGGTGTGTGCAAGATCATCAGTTTGGATACATCTTTAATATGTGGGTGCGAGATGACTATCGGTACCGCAATAACAATGAAGGGTTGACGATGCACGCAATGGAGGAGGCCGCACCGGGCAATCCAGATATAGCGGAACGGGTGCGGATGTTTCGGTATCGCGTGCCAGAAGAGTTATACGATTTGGAGCAGGACCCCAATTGTTTGAAAAACCTGATTGACGACCCGGAATACAGTGCAAAAGCCGATGAAATACGGGCGATTCTACAGGCCCAAATGCGGGAAACCAATGATCCAATTTTGGAGGCTTTTGAGAATCGGACATCGCCCGATGTAGTAACGCGTGTGTTCAATGCTGTGTATCCAGATCACGAGAATAGGAATAAAAATTAAAAAGGGAAGTGGTGTATTCCTTGCGGGAACATCAAGGTTGGTGAAAACGTCCGATTTGCAGTGAACAACTAAAAGCCAAGAGTTTACAAAGGTCTCACAAGACCTGAGGATGCAATGAGACTTCTCGACATCCGACAGAAAAAGCCCGAAGTATGGCGAGGCCCCGCCTGGTCTCCAGAACAGGAACGGGCAAACCGCGAATGGGAAACCTTCTGGCGATTTTTTAAGTACCTGTATCCCCACAAGACAAAAGTCATCCTCGGGATGCTATTCATCATGGTAGGCGTTCCGCTCCGTGAGATCGGCGTCTTTTTGAATCGATATCAGGTCGATGAAATCATCCTAAACATCGACCTGCCAGTAGATCGCCGCTTGCAGCTTTTCTTTTTTGTCTTTGGTATCCAATTCCTGATGTGGATCATCTCGAATGTCTCTCAGATAACACGGCGTATCCTCGGGTGGTATATCGACATGAAAGTCACCATCCACCTGCGCACGATCTTCTACGACCACCTCCACAAACTTTCCCTGGGCTTTCTTCAGAGTCGGCCCATCGGCGAACACATGTATCGCAGTACTGCAGACGTCGGAGGCGGCCTGATCACCATGATCACCGACGATGTTCCCAATGCAATCACCATAGCCTACCGGATTATCTGGACGGGCATCATCCTCAGTCTGGTCGATCCCTGGCTCACAGTGCTAATTTTTCTCTACTCCTTTCCCTACACAGCCCTATCCCACTACTTCTACACGCGCCTTCAGAGAGTCCGATGGGACATGAGAATGCAGGCACAGTACCTGAGGACGATCTTGAGAGACGGTATAGCCGCGACCAAGACCGTCAAAGGTTTTGGCCGCATGCGCTGGTCTGCCCGCCGATATGCATCGACTTTTATCGAGAACCGCAGATACTGGATCAAGTACCGCGTTCTACATATCTTTACGCACCAGGGCGTTCTGTGGTTTCTCTCTGAGGGCGTTGAAAAAGTGCTGTGGCTCTACGTGGGTTACCACACCATGACCGGGGAGTTGAGCATCGGAGAATTCAGTGTTGTGTTTTTCCTCGCCCGGCAATTTGAAGGCCCGATGGAGAGAATGATCAGGCTGATCCAGAGCATTCGCCTGCAACTCGTCCAGGCCGAACGCGTCCTGCAAACCCTCGACGTTCAACCCGAGATAGGCGATGCGCCCGATGCGAGCACCATGCCGCCCCTCAGCGGCACAATCGAATTTAGAAATGTGGGATTTGAATACGAACCGGGACAGCCCGTGCTGGAAAATATCAACATCACAATCCGCCCTGGAGCGCGCGTCGCATTCGTGGGCCCGAGTGGATCGGGCAAGACCTCGATGCTATACCTCATCTTGAGGCTTTACGATCCCACCACCGGATCGGTTCTCGTAGATGGACACGACCTGAAAAACGTCCGGCTCTTGAGCTACCGCAATCAACTCGGCGTTGTGCTTCAAGACACCTTCTTATTTTCCGGAACTGTCCGCGAGAATATCCGATATGGAAATCTAAAGGCTTCGGATGCAGACGTGGAGGAAGCAGCCCGTATGGCCGCGCTTTACGATGCCGTTATCGACCACCCGGAGGGATTTGAAAGAGATATTGGAGAAGGAACGAGATTATCCGGCGGACAAAAGCAAAGAATAGGCATTGCCCGCGCCCTGATCAGAGACCCTGCAGTTTTCATTCTGGATGAGGCGACTTCAAACCTGGATTCTCGGTCGGAAGAACACGTCATGGACATAATCTGGAACGCATCGGAAGGGCGAACCACCGTGATGGTTTCTCACAGACTCATGACAGTTCAAAAAGCAGACCGAATCTACGTTTTGGATCAGGGCAGAATCGTCGAAAACGGTACACACGATGACTTGTTGGAAGCAAATGGTCTCTACCGCAGAATATGGGATGAGCAGATGCAGTTGGGAACAGACGTCGATGCAGCCGATTGAGGATTAAACTATTCGTACTTAAGCGCCTCAATCGGATTGGTCTGCGCCGCTTTCCATGCCTGGTAACTCACTGTAATCAGGGCAATGGCGATAGCCAGTACACTACTCAATACAAATACTGAGACATCCAGACCAATGCGGTAGGCAAAATCGGCTAACCAGTCATTGAGCATGTAATAAGCCAGGGGCCAGGCTATGAGACTGGCAAACGCGACCAACTTGACAAATTCGGCTGAAAACATCGTCACAATTTGCCCGGCAGACGCACCGAGCACCTTGCGCACCCCAATCTCCTTTGTGCGCCGTTGGGCAGAAATAGCTGCCAAACCGAACAGCCCCAGACAGCACACCGCGATCGCCAACAGTGAAGAAATGCCAGCAATTCTTCTCAGGCGAAGTTCATTCCGGTACGCAGATGCAAATCCATCGTCCATAAAAATGGGATTAAACGCTTCGTTGGGCACGAACTTATACCATTCCTCTTCCAAAAAATCCATCGTTTCTACAAACTGCCCGCCCTTTATTTTGAGCGTTAAATACGCATATAGCCTGGCCCACTGGATAAATGCGAGAGGCGCGATTTTTTCCTTTAAGGAATCAAAATGGTAATCCTTAAAAACGCCCACAACAGTACCTGCACCCCCGCCCCCATCCAGCCTCTGAATTTGTTTGCCGATGGGATTATCCCAGCCAAATAATTTGGCTGCCGACTCATTGATCAGAAATTCGCGCGTCCATCCCCTGAGGGGATCTCCCTTGCCCGGAGTGAAATTTTTGCCAGCAACCAGCTCAATACCCATTGTTTTTACAAAATCCCCATCGACCTCGTTGACCAGAATCCACCAGTCATCTCCCGGCAAATCTTCCGGGCGAATGGGCTTGCGCCGCGAGCCACCCCCGCTGGGGAAGGCGCGATATTGAGATGCTGTTGCCCCAACGACATTGGGATGCCTCAAAAACGACTGCTTCACAGTACGGTATCGCGACGACAGGCGGTTGGCGTGAACGAAATGCGCCTCCCGGCTCGAAGTAAAAATGGGCAACATGACCAGGTGTTCTGTATCAACCCCCAGATCCCGATCCAGCATATAAGAGATCTGGTTGCGCACGACCAGCGTCCCTACGATCAAAAAAATCGAAATTGAAAATTGGAATATCACCAGACCCTTCCAGAACCAGGATCCCCCAGATCTGGATTGAACCTGGCTCTTCAATGTATCAATCGGTTGCCAGGCGGATAAAACAAAGGCGGGATAACCCCCGGCGAGTATCCCGGATACCAATACCACGCCGATCAGTGCCGGGATCAAAGTCATATAAGCCTTGAGATCCAATACCAGATTTTGCTGGATCAAATCATTAAACACGGGCAACATCGCCCGGGCGACAATAATTGCCAGCAACGATGCGAGACAGGCGACAATCAGGGACTCCCCCAGAAATTGCTGGATCAACTGACCGCGACTGGCGCCAACCACCTTTCGCAAGCCCACCTCTCTTGCGCGCCGGACTGATTGGGCTGTCGCCAGATTCATAAAGTTCACGCAGGCAATGATCAGAATAAATGCGGCAATCACACACATCGTATAGAGTTGATCGATATCGCCGAAGCTCTGTATGTCGTAATCCGCACGCGAATGCAAATAGACCCGATGCAGGGGTTGAAGATGATACGCATTGTATTTTTGGATTTCCGCGCCCATATAGCGCTTTATAAAATCTGGAAATTTTTGCTCCAGTGTTTTGGGAGAAACCCCTTCTTGAAGCAAAATATAGGTTTGTACTGGTCGAAAACCCGCAGCCGGATCCCATCTGTGCAATTTGTTGCTCCATTGGGCATTGGGATCTCTCGATACGAACATATTAAATGGAATTGTCGTAGGCTCAAGGCGATCTTTCAACACACCTCGCACAATATAATCTCCGCCAAAAATCGAATTGACAACGGTGAGCACCTTGCCCATCGGGTTTTCTTCGCCGTAGATAACATTCGCCATGCGCTCGGTAATCACAATACTCGTTGGATCTTCAAAAGCCGTCTGTGCGCTGCCCTGAACAAATTCGGCTTCAAACACGTCAAATACGTGTTTGTCAACGCGATTGAGCCGTGAGGGAAACAAAATATTCTCGCGTTCGACCTTCACATTCCAGGGCCATATTCGAACGGCTGACTCCACTTCGGGGAAATCGCGTTGCAACGCGGGGGCCAAAGATCCCGATGTGCCCCAGGAAAAATTGCGTGCCCCGCCCTGGATATTTATTTCTCGCACGACCTTGTAGATGCGATCCCCCTTTTCATATCTGTGATCGTATTGCAGTTCGCGTTGTAAAAACAACACAATCAAAAGACAGCAGGACATGGCGATCCCAAGACCGAGGATATTGAGCGCGGAATACACTTTGTTGCGCATTAAATTCCTGATAGCAATTTTGGCGTAATTTCCAATCAGATTAAACATGAATCAGGCTCCTGCAGATGCAATGAATGTGTCACAACATATAGACTACTGTATAAAAAAGTGGATTTTCTGTCAGACGGCAATTGTTTTCTGTTCTCCCACAAACCCGAGAATCCAATTGACATTCGAACATATCTTCGCCTAATTTAAACGGTTTGGTATCTTTCGTAGAAATAGCCTCCACGCCTGTATTTGGACAGGACTAAGGCCGGACGATGTTCAACTATTTTCCTCCTCCCCGCAAGGGAGCAAAACAGTCACTCATAAGAGTCTTTCTGCGTTTTCTCAGGCTGATGATCCCGGTCTGGGATAAGGCGCTGCTCGTCGTAATGGGCACGATTGTCGTCAGCACGTTTCGGGTTGTGAATCCGTGGCTGAGCAAGTTTCTCATCGATGATGCATTTCCAAATCAAGATTGGAACCTGTTCTACAGTATCTTTGTCGCCTATGTTGTGCTTGTCCTGATTCAGAGATTGGTCGGTACCATGACGACCATACTCAATCACTATGTAGATCTACGCGTGAGCTTAGCCCTCAAAACCCACTTCTTCACCCACCTCCAGCGTCTCTCCATGACCTTCTACGAGAGTCGTGGTATTGGCGAGCACATGTACCGCGCCAGCGCAGATACGGGAGCCGTAATGCGCATGATTACGGACATTTTGCCAGCGACATTGCGTGCGGTCTATGAGTTCATACTTATCCTCATCTTCACCACCTGGTTGGACTGGCGGGTCTCGCTGGTCATTCTGATTTACTCGATTCCTTATGGTATGGTCGCCCAGAAGATCGCGACCATACAGCGCAGATTCGATCGCCGCGTAAGAGAGAGATGGCAGGCGCGCGACTCTGGGCTTCAAGAAGGCGTTGCCGGGGCAGCCGTCGTACAGACATTTGGCCGGCGCAGGCACGAAGTAAAGCGATATGTCAATCTCACCATCGAAGGGTATCGCGCCGCGATGCGCCTGTTTTATATGCGTCTCATCGAAGGAGAACTCGCGCGCAATAGCGGCTTGCTTCCCTATTTAAAAAATCGGCTGATAAGACTATACTTCCTCAGAGAAGTTATTCTGGGCAACCTCTCCTATGGGTCTGTCTTCCCCATTTTCTCCTATACGAACCGCCTGTCCAACCCCATTCAAGTCCTGATTCGGTATTTTCAGCAAGTTCGCATTGCAATGGTTCCCGCCGAGCGCATTCTCGAAACACTGGATCAGGTCCCCGCCGTTACAGACCGTCCCAATGCACCGGCAATGCCACCTGTCAGGGGCGATGTCGTCTTTGACAATGTTTCCTTTTCTTACGAGGATGGCACACCGATCCTGCGCAACTTGAGCTTCACCGTTCGGGCAGGTCAAAAAATCGCCCTGGTGGGACACAGTGGATCGGGCAAAACCACGGTCGCGAACCTGCTTCTCCGGCTATACGACCCGGATTTGGGAAGGGTAATAGTAGATGGCCAGGACCTCAGAGAAGTAAAATCGAGCACCTATCAGGACCAGGTTGGTCTGGTTTTACAGGAAACGCATTTGTTCAACGGAACAATCAAAGAAAATATCCTGTTCGGTCAGCCCCATGCATCTGACGATGAAGTGGTCAGAGCCGCCCAACTGGCGGACATAGACGCATTTGCCTCATCCCAACGCAACGGATATGACACCGATCTCCGAGAAGGCACGCGAATCTCAGGAGGACAGAAACAGCGGATTGGAATTGCCCGCGCCATGGTTCGCGATCCCAAAATTCTCATCCTCGACGAACCCACATCATCCCTGGACAGCGCCACAGAACAGCGATTTTTGCAAAGCCTGGACCGCGTGGCAGAAGGACGCACCACATTCATAGTCTCTCACAGACTCACAACAGTGGCAAATGCCGACCTGATCATCGTTCTCGGCGACGGTCAGATCCTCGAACAAGGAACACACGCAGAACTGATTCGCAATGGAGGCGAGTACGCAGAGATGTACCGGCGATACCTCGGCCTGGATGATACCAGACAAGTTGGGTAACGCGATCTCCTCATAACCACGGGTAAAAAAATGCAAACCACAGAGAAACCGAAAACACAGAGCTTGAGAACCCGCAGATTTATCGCCAGGTACGTCAAATATCTGGAAATATTCGGGTATGGCTTTGTTTTTGCGGTTGCCGCAGCCATCGCCTTTCTGTGGTTTACAAAGACAGAAGACCTCGTGTTATCTAATGCCGAACCGATCAAGCCGCACGAATATGTCCTATCTTCTGATGAGGATGTCATAGTCATAGAAGCACTCGTCGAAAATAAAACCGACGTAACAATTGGTCAGCCCCTATTTGAAATTTCCAGAGATAAATCCCAGGTCAACCGCTATCGCGCAAAACAAGTTGCGGAAGAACTGAGTGGTGAACTCGACAGCCTTGCAATATCGTCTTCTCTAACGCTATCGGAACGGGAACTTCAAGGCGTACTTAGCAGTACGGCTTACGGATGGGAACAAGAACTTTCCGGAAGGGAGACATTGACCGCTACGCACTCCGGCGTCATCCTGTTCGAAAAGGAAATCGTCGGAACGGTCGTGTCGGAAGGGGACGAAATCGCGCGTATCCTGGATTTTGACGATCTGCGAATTTCCGCAGGTCTAAAGGGCGCCGGACAAAGGCTCGCACGCGTCGGTCAACCGGCTCAGATTGAATTGATTACAACTTATGGAGATGGCGAAATACTGAGAACAGACGTCGATTCGCCGGATTGGTGGAGCACGGGATTTGCACAATTCAACGACATCTCGGATGGTCAGGTCAGCAAGCAGTTAGAAGAGTATTTTTCGGGCAAACTCGTCGCCATAGAAGACGATACGGTATTCGCACTCGGCAAGGTAAAAAAAATAGATCTCCACAGCACATTAAACGTGCAAAATGCCGAGCCACTCGATCCCGGAGAAAAGATCGAAGCCGAGCCATTAAACCGGATAGCGCTAACCGGCACAGTCATCGAAGGTACCCACACTGCGGAATTCAGGATTCACACTCTTCCCAACGAGATTCAACAGGAAATCCAGAATACGCTTCAAGACCGCATTGTGGAACGGCAATTCGACACGGGCGGACTGCCCCTATCCGTAAATGAAATTACAGATCTGAGTATGATTATCGAGATGGATGCCGATGAGCCAGAGAATAACGAGATGGTCCAGAGCGGACAGATGGTCGATGCCGAAAATTCAAAGCGTTCTTTTAAAGGCGTGATCAGAATCGATGACCCGCATCCGGACCTCAAGGCAAAAGTCCGGGAACTCGCATTGCTAAAAAAACCCATCTATATCAAGGCCATTGTAAAGGTCGTGGTAGGAGAAAGACGAATCGCAATGTTGCTATTCAGGAAGAACTAACGGGACGAGTTACAAGAGTCCGAAAAATAGAGGAGCAACCAATGTCTGAGAAAACACATCTGCCCATGTCGGATTACGAAAAATTCCTCTTCGACTTAAAAGGCTTCCTCGTCATCCCCAGTGTGCTCACCGACGAAGAAATCGCGGTCGCACGCGACCATATCGACACGTATATGAAAACGCCCGAAAGTCTTCCCGAACACCATCGCTCACCAATTTCTGGTCCCACTGAATTTTTAATCGATCACCCGCGGGTCATGGGCATTCTCCAGGAAGTCATAGATCCGGATCGAGAGCGCATCCGATTGGAAAGCGTATTCATATCCGGCCGATCTGCTGAGAAAACCGGCAACGAGTGGCGGCCTCATGTGGGAGGAACAAACCTCCACCCTTCGTTCTCCTTTCGCTTCCACAACGGTCGCATCTACAGCGCAATGACGCGCATTGTCTGGGAATTGAATGAGGTGAAGAAGGGCCAGGGCGGCACCTGCCTCGTTCCCGGCTCGCACAAAGCCAATCTCGCTTCTGCTCAGGACGGAACCTGGCCCGAAGAAGCCGATAATCCGAACTCAGGCGTTTGGGAAACCTATGGCTGCCCGCCGGGAAGCCTCGTCGTATTTTCCGAAGGCGTGCGGCACACGGGATCTACCTGGACCAATCCGGACAATCCGCGACGTGCCATCCTCATCGCGTACAATCACGTAACCGTGCGCTTCCACGAACCCAAGCCCTGCATGAACCCGGTCGTGATCAATGGCCTAAAAGAAAGCCGCCAGTCTTTCTTCCGCGATGTCTGGGTTTTAGCCAACAAGCGAAGGGGATAAAATGCCAACAACAGAAAACACTCCCAATATACTCTTTATCCTGACGGATCAATGGCGAGGGGATTGCCTGGGCTATACCGGTCATCCCGCAGTTGAAACGCCTCATCTGGATTATCTGGCAGGCGAGGGTATCACATTTACCCAGGCGTATGCCTCGTGCCCGGTATGCGTTGCTGCCCGCGCCACAATCCTCACGGGTCTCGCCCCCAAGCGCCACGGCTATCTCACCAACGGCGGCGTACAGTGGGACTATCCAGTAACCCTTCCCGGAACCCTATCAGACGCGGGTTATCACACCCAGTGCGTCGGCAAAATGCACGTCTATCCCTGGCGCAATCTCGTGGGTTTTCACAACGTCGTACTGCACGACGGCTATATGCATCGCGCCCGGCGGGAAAACCGCGAATTTGGATTAAATGACGATTACACCCCCTGGCTTCGGGAAAAACTCGGCGAAGTCTATGCCGATCACAACGACTCTGGCGTGGGGTGCAATGGATACGCGGCGCAAGCCTGGCCCTACCACGAAATGCTTCACCCCACGAGTTGGGTTACCTCTCAGGGCATTGACTTCTTGCGCAGGCGCGACACATCCAAGCCCTTCTTCCTCACGCTGTCCTACCATCGGCCCCATCCGCCGCTGGACCCTCCCGCGTCTTTTTTGAATCGCTATTTGCAAAAAGACATTCCCCCACCCGCCATGGGAAACTGGGTTGACCACGAACTCCGCAAAGGCGGCCACGACAGTCCGATCCCGCGAGACCCAGCGCTGGTGGCCTTTGCCCGAAGAGCGTATTACGCACAGATCTCACACATCGATTTCCAGATCAACCGCATGATCATGGCACTCAACGAATACGGTGTCCAGGACAACACGGCCATACTCTTCACCGCGGATCACGGTGAAATGCTATACGATCACAACCATGTGGGAAAAGGCGTGCCCTATGACGGCTCCGCTCGCGTGCCCTTCATCCTGCGAATGCCCAAAACATCTGGCGCTGTGGAACGCGGATCCCTCGTAGAATCGCCGGTAGAACTGCGGGACATCTTCCCCACCTTCTGTGACATCGCGGAAATCGACACCCCGGACGATCTCGATGGCGAAAGTGTGCTGAATTGTGGCGGGAATAATTGGCGTCCGTTCATCCACGGGGAACACGCAACATCAGCCAATCAATGGCTTACGGACGGCAAGGAGAAGTATGCCTGGTTTACCCAGACGGGAAGAGAATTGCTCTTTGATCTAACCGAAGACCCCCGCGAAATCAACGACCTGTCCAGCGATCGCCCCGACCGATTGGCCTGGTGGCGCAATCAACTGATCGAGGAACTCACAGGGCGCCCAGAGGGATTTGTCCAGAATGGAAAACTCGTGCCCGGGCAACCAATCCAGGGCCTGCTCCCCCACGTCGGCAAAGGCGTCCCTAAAGGCGCGATCTGAACAGAGGAATATCCCATGTCACTTCACGAACCCTTTACAGAAGAAGAACTATCGCCGATTCTCGGAGATTTTTACAAAAACGGCGCGACCATCATCCGAAACGTCTTATCCCGAGAAGAATGCGAGCAAATATGCAGGCGCGTCGATCAGATCTTTTCAGAACCCTATTTCGCCGAAATGCGAAATGTAAAAATAAAGCCGATACACGATGGCAAAGAACCCATCGTTGTGCATCGGCTATTTGAATGCGACCGAATGTTCCGCGACCTGCTCGTGCGCGAGCCTATCATATCTATCGCCGAAACAGTCCTCGGACCACAGTGCCATTGCATGGCGCAGGGATGCATCTTGAACCGCACAGATCTGGGCATTAACCGCTTTCACGTAGATGACAGCCTGGAATTTCCAATTACGGACGACAATATCAGCAGCCATGACAGGCGTCTTCGTATGCCCGTTTTTCGCATGTCGTTCCAGATCGCCCTGACAGACCAGGACGAAGACCGGTATGGGCCCAGCCAATTCGTGCCGGGCAGCCACTATGCGGGCAGACAACCCAACGATCCAGAAAATCCTACCTTCGACGGTCAAGGTCCGACATCCTTGCACATGAAAGCTGGAGACCTCTACCTCCTCAGCAGCCAGACCTGGCACCGCGGCGCCCCCAATACATCCGCCCGCATCCGCTACCTCTTTCACCAGGTCTATGGTCAGCGTTTCGTCGCCCAGCGATTCTGGCCCTATCTCAACTATCACATGCCCGATTACGTCCTCGAAGGCACCGACGAACGCCTCCTCCGCGTTCTCGGAAAACACCCCGAAATGGCTTATGGGTAGTCCTCTATACCACTTCCACCATTACATCTGCAGGTCATCCAGAAACTCCGACGCAGGTGTAACCCCCGTGATCAACAAATGGTCCCGAGCGCGTGTGCATGCGACATAGAGCAAATGCCTCTCTGTATCGTAAACCTCTTCGAGATCCGCACTATCTGCAACTGTTTCAATCCGATCCTGTAGCGGAATAACCTCATCGTCACACGCCATAACCGCGACAGCGCGAAACTCCAATCCCTTCGCCAGATGCATCGTACTTATCGATACGCAGTCCTTCCCTCTCCCATCGCTTTCGTCCAAAACCTGGAAAGAGAACCCGGCACCGCGCACCGCCTCGCGCGCTCGGTTTAGTTCCCCCACCGAACGCACAAATATCCCCATCTCATGAGCATCCACGCCTTTATCTCTGCACTCCTGCAACCACGCCCCAACAGCCTTGCTTTCCTCATCCTCGGACTCAAAGAAGTCTATTGTTGGAGGCTCGCCATTAAATGCTGAGACCGTACCTCTGCGATCCTCAACATTGCCATCCACATCGGCGACTTCGGGCCCCAACAAACGATCTGCTTGCACCCGAATTTGATGAGACGTTCGGTAGTTGATTTTAAGAGTCCGAGATCTCCCGCGAATATCGACGCCCAATGCTTTCCAGGAAAACGGCGTTTGGAAAATCCTCTGCCCCAGGTCGCCCGCAAAAAAGAGGCTATTGGGCCGTTGATCGCCCAATGCAGCGAAAAAACGCAGTTGGGCAACACTGATGTCTTGCGCCTCATCTACAATAGCGAAGTCAAATGGCGGATGCCGACGATCTTTGAGCTTCTCAGCGAGCAAACCAAACATGCCAGCCCGGGTCACCAGCCCCTGATCTTGAAGTTGGGCTTTCACCCGCTCAAAAATAGACCACAGCACCGAACGCTGCGCCACGGGCAGGCGCGTCTTGCGCCCAAGCCGCCGGATATCGCGATAGGCTTCCCAACTATCCAACTGCCATGCATCAACGACATTCTCACACTCGCTCAGCAAGAAACGAGGGCTGAATTTATGCGCCTCCACCTCGCCTGCCGCTTTTGCCAGAAACTCCTGAATAATCTCCTGAGTTGCGATATTTGGCGCACCAAACTGCGCCCGATAAAGCCGTTCGCCAACCGTATCAATAGCGTTAATCTCCACGCGCTCTGCAAGCCGGGGTTCGTTTTGAATTAACCGCCTGAGTTTGGTATGTAGTGCATTAGCCAGTGTGTCGGAGAATGTGGTGAGCAGCACCATCGCATCCGGGTTATTACGCACGAGAAACGCAGCGCGGTGAATAGCCACAACGGTTTTTCCCGTACCCGCCGTCCCGGACACGCGAAACGGGCCGTTATAGTCCCTCTCGACAACTTCCCGTTGCGCCGGATGCAGAAAAATCGCCCACTTCTCCCAGGGATAGTCGAGCGCGCGCTCCAATTCTTCCACATTTGTCATCAACCGGAAGCGACGCTGTGCATCGGGATGATCAAAGGGATCGGTAGTGGTAACAGGCTGCGCTATCTGCGGCTTTCCACCAACAGCCAGTTCGAGCACCGCCTCCCCCGCCTCGCCCGGCAAATGCTCAACCAATTCGAGTAAGCCCTCTTCATCAGCATTGCGCACATCATCCAGCCACTCGGGTGGCACACCATAGCTCAATAGATCGCTCTCTGAGACATCAGTGAGCAAAGGCAGCTTGTACTGTACTTCTTGAAATTGGGGCACGGTGATTTTTTGAACGACCTCGCGCACCTCAACCAACTGTGCTGCGCCAGTCCTGGGATGGGTTTCCAGTTTGCGCCGTTCTGCCCATTGATAGGCATTATCGTGGTGAGCCACATAGCACAACAACAGACTATTCCGGGTCCGATGCACAATTATTCGGACATCACGGCTGACGCGAACAGACCAGAAATTCGGATCTCTGCTTCTATCCAACTTGTGGAATCGCAATCCCGGCTGCGCTGGATCCAATTGCAGATCAAAGGCCGTGGTCTTCACAGCCTTCTGCTCATTACCAGTCAGCCTGGCGAGGCTATCGGTGAAAGTATGGGAGATGCGGAAGTTCATTATATCTGATTCTAATAGATTAAAGCGCAGTGCAACCAACGTCGTGTAGAGCCACTTATCATGTTATTTAAAACGTTCAAACGGAATCTGTACGCCAATTCCAAGCTCATCAACCGCTTTGGCAAGTTCGTGAGAAGGGATACCAGCATAGTGAGGTGAAAAAGCGTCATCCGTGCACATCAAATCCTGCAACGCAATCCCCACGATATAACCTTCGTTTGAAATAACAGGGCCTCCGCTATTTCCAGGTCGCGCAATTGCAGAATACAAAAATAGATCTTCGCCACTAAGTGCGGTAACCGACTCACTCGTAACTGCACCGGGCTGCATAGTGAGGACAGGTTCTCGAGTGAACGGTATCCTGGGATAACCAATTGTAAATACTGACTGTGCAATTATCGGTGACAGAAAAGCAAGCCCGGCTACAGGTTGTAGGCACTGAGGTACATGTATCACGGCTACGTCAAGTTTTGGATGTGTGTGTATGCTTGAATCCTCAATAGTGCATTCAACTCCTTGGAAGGTTTGTTGCGAATCGACTTTCATATCACACACCACATGGCGACAAGTCAAAATGTGGTGGGGATGGAATACGATCCCTGTACCTGCATGCTTATCTCCATTCTCTTTGGTTCCAGAGATTTGAACGATTCCCGGCGCAGCGTAGTGAAAGATAAAATCGGCACCTAAGACTGGCGCAAGCCAAAAAATGCCAGACCGTTGTAACTTGGTCAGCTCTTTAAGAAAATAGTAATGCTTAGGGATCAGTACATTACCACTACGGCCATGTCCCATGTCGATCAGAATGTCATTTGACGCCATCTGTTCTAATAAATGACGAATACGTTGCGAGTACTTGTGAGGTTCCTGTAGAATGTTTTTATTTTCCAGGTAAGCCAAAAAGTCAAAAGCAGCCAGAGGGCGTAACGTGTTCAGATCGGGAGTCCTGCCCGAGATCGCACAGTTTTGTGTATAAGATCGTGGGTTGAAAAACTCGATAGCTGCCAAAGCCAGCTTTGTACGTAGTTCAATTCCCAGAGGAGCAAGAATGCTGTGTCGTTCGGTTTGAGAAGACATGCGGCTAGTCAGTCCTGTCAGTTTTGCATACGATGTTATACCCGAAACACCTTCATCACCTCATCTCCCAGGTGGTTGATCACCTTCACGGCGATACGGCCGGATTTCGGTTTGTCGAAAGGACGGGATATATCGCTTTTGAGCGTGGCCCAGGCTTCCTGATTGATTTCGGATTTGAGAGTGGTTTTGAGGGATTTGTACGGATCATTTGCACCGAGAAAATAGGCGTGACGGGCGAAGAAACTCTCCTCGTTGTAATCGGTATCGACGAACCAGCATGCAATATCGCCAGCGTCGTCGCTGCGGATTTCGCCAGTGTTGGGATGAAACACATCAACGCCATTGATCTTAACCTTAATTTGGCTGTCATCTGCGTCGAGGATATCGATGTCTGGTTCGCCAAAGATTACGAAGAGATTACCCTTACCCGTATTCTTCAAGTCATCGGCCATGTGGAGATCGGCATTCATCCGCGCCTTGAGAACGGGGATACGACCGAGCTTGTTAAACTCCGAGGCATGGGCTTCGTAGTTGAAAGCGCAGGCGATCAAAACGTCAAAGTCGGCCTCTGCGGCCTCGCGTGCGGCTTGCACGAGATCGGGGCGTGCAACTGTGCCAAATTCCGGGCCAATAAAAATACCAGCGCGCTTTTGAATCCCGGAATCCTCGTCACCCTCAAAATAGGTCCCATCGGCGCAGATAAGATCACCAGGCCAGGGTCTGATTCCAGAGAACAAAATCCGGTCATCTTTGTGCGCCTGTTGGACACCAGAGGTCTTGAGGTGTTCCATGATCATAGTGGCGAAGTCTTGATTGGAACTACTATCGAACCTGTCTCCATATCCGAGCTTGGCTTCCGCGACATTGTCAATGAGTTCGTCGTTCTCATCAACACCCAACAAGCGATGCGGCGATAGGCTATCTACCGTGAACGGCCCCGCAACGCGCACCTTATTTCGATCCTCGTAGGGCTTATCGTAGAGATATTCATAGTCCGCCTTCGCTGCAATGGAAGCATCAATCTCCTTTTGCCGCGCGATGCGTTGCTTCCACCAGTTGGCGTGTAGCTTTTTGACTTCCTCGGACCAATCTTCGTTTGCATCAAGGGGAATCTCCCACTCCTCCCAAGCCGTGCCTAGCGCGCTGTTCAATTTTTCACGCAATGGTTCCAGCTTTTTTTGAAAGTCCTCCCAGATCACGTCAATCTCAGCATTGTTGGCAATAGCCCTGAGCGTAATGTGCGGCACTCGTTCGTAAACAAAGCCCTGACGGACGTCGTTATAGGTGGAAGCCTCTGAAGGTGCCCTACGCTCAATCTCCGCTTCTTTCAACTGCCCTTCGTGGCTATCGGAGAGCAAATAGTAGGGATAGCGCGCTCCCATGATCCGAGCACGAGCCAGTACCAAGGCGACGCGGGATGTATCACTCGTAATCCAACGACGCCCCCATTGCTCGGAGACATAGGCTGTGGTGCCAGAGCCGCAGGTGGGATCAAGAACCAGATCGCTGGGGTCGGTGGTCATGAGGATGCAGCGTTGGATAACAAACTCTGATGTTTGTACTACGTAAATCTTCTCGGATGCTGCGAAAGTATCGGACCAAACGTCGGTAATTACCTCACTCGGAGCGTCATCAAAGAAATACTTCCAGCGGAGACTGGTCTTGAGTGGCTGCAGACGGCCCGCACGATGAAGGCGTCGCATGCCGTCTTGGTTTGTCTTCCAACTCTTGCCTCTAGGATGCTTGAAAGTCTGACCTTCTATTTCTACATCGTACATGCAGGATGTTGTGTATCCAGATGAACCCAAGTTCTGTGCGGTGAAGAATCGTGCGTCTTTAAGACTTTGTTCATCCATACTTTTTCTTGAGGCTACTGTCCCATCAGGAAGAACGGCGAGAGAAAATTCGGGATGTCTATCAAGCTCTTTCGCCGACCTAGCTTGGCGAAACTTCATCTGCGTTAGGTCTTTGGAGTACCAGACAATGAAATCTGTGGTTCGGGCCAAGTCCGATACCGCCAATGGACTTTTTACTCGAAAAGTAATCTGGGCAACAAAATTATCCTCCCCAAAGACCTCATCCATCACCGCCCGCACCCGATGCACATTCTCATCCCCAATCTGCACAAATACAGAACCACTCTCCTTCAACAAATCCCGTGCCACGGTTAACCGATCCCTCAGATATGTCAGGTATGAGTGAATCCCATCACGCCACGTATCCCGATATGCCTTCACCTGCTCCGGCTCGCGGGTGATATGGTCGGCCTTACCGTCACGCACATCGCGGCTGGTGGTTGACCACTGAAAATTGGAATTGAACTTAATTCCATAAGGAGGATCAATATAGATGCACTGAACTTGACCACGCAATCCTTCCCGCTCAGCCAACGATGCCATCACCTGCAAGCTATCGCCCAGGATCATGCGATTCGACCAGTTGGCGTCGTGCTGATAGAATTCAGTCTTAGCGTCCTCAGAGGGCAAACCATTGAAATCGGCGAAGAGATCAGTCTGGAAACCCGACTCACTCGCAGAGTCTTCCTCGCTCTGGCGTATCAAATCGTCAATCAGCACCTTGGGGTGAACCTTCTCCTGAATGTACAGAGGCGGTGCCTGTACTACCAGATCTGACCAATCCTGCTCATCCTTGCCGCGCCACACCAACTGGGGATCAAGGTCACGGTTGCGGCGTTTGTAGGCAACCTGAATGGGGCTTCGCTCATCGTCCGCCATCACAGCCTGATACTCGGCTGTGGGGATGTTCTTTCGTGAGGCGTCTTTGTGTCGGATAGTATCGACTTTTTTGGGTAATCTTCGTTTAGCCATCTATATATCCTTACTTGTTGTGTCCAAAAGATTTCTCAACGCAGGTAGAAGTTTTGGAATGTCGTTCTGGATTACGTTCCAGATGAAATCGTCATTCAAACTCTGATAGTTCTGTGCCAGGTGATTTCGAGTTCCGATAATGTGGTGCCACTGGATCTCCGGATGTGCCATGTGCACGTCGCCTGGAATGTGGGTAGCCACCTCGCCAATGAGTTTCAGATTCCGCAGGGTAGCATCATAAGTAAGCGTGTCGGTGACGAACCCGGCTTGATCCAGGCCCTCGGTATAAGAAAGAACCTTTTCTCCAAATTCTATCATATCGTTTACATAGAAGCGCCACTCCCGTACCTCCTGATCGGCATTAGACATTGATCGTCTCCTACTCCACATGAGGACGCAATGCGGCGTTTTGTTCGATCATCTCGTCAAATACCGCCTTCATTTTGGCCTCAAATTCCGATTCAATCTCATAAACATCTGTGAACTCGGCAAAAGCCCAGCGGCCATAGCGACCGTGATTGTTCACACCGGGGATCCAGTAGGTGTCCATAGTCGCCTTCTTCTCTTTGGCGTCCTCTCTGCGATAGCCTTTAATCTCGACGATGAGATGCAACAGATCGTCGTCGCCACGGCCATCATCAATCAGAACGATAAAGTCCGGAATGTACGTCCGCATTTCAGAACCGTAGCGATAGGGCACTTCCAACCCAAGATTGTGGTTCTTCACATACGCTTTCACGCGGGGATGAGCTTCGACCACGCGGCAAAACTCTGCTTCCCAATCGCTATCGAGGACAACCCAATTGATGTGGCAACGGCGGGCGTCGGTCTGCCAGCGACTGGTCTTAGATGTTGTGAAGTTGACATGCGCGGTAGAACCGACGGGATTGTACGGATCGAGCATCGCCTTGACAGGACGACTATCGATTTTTGCCCGCGTAATAGCAGCAGTGATGCGCTCGCAAGCCATATCGGCCAGTGCCTGATACATAAGCTGCGCGGGAAACGTGCCACCTTTACAGTCAAGACATCCATCGAGCCATTGTTTGGTGATGCGCTTGAGTTGTCCAAAGAGATGCAACTTCGGCTCATCGCCCGGATCGCGCCACTTTGTATAGAGCAACCGATGAGTGAGGTGAAAGAGAAGGGTCGAAGTGCGAAGGTCACCTGTGTGAACCAGATTGAGATCAACCCCCTCGCCAATAATCCCCTGATTCGTCGTATGCGATGGTCCTATCATATCCGGTGTGAGTTCCAGCACTGAATCCTCGTTGAACTCAGCGGTGAGCCTCTCTTCGGGCAATTCTACCCGATACCCGGCTACTCGCGGAAAAAGAATTTCGAGTTCATCTCTTTCAGGACGCATAGCCTTCACTTGAACAGTTTCCCGCGGCGGCCGAGGTGACACAGTAACAGGCTTCGCCGTAAAATCAAAGGGTATCCCCAACACATCTGCGTACTCAACATCGAACAGGTCCTCGTCGTTGAGGTCATAAGATTGCCGTCGCAGTGCGCGACCGACGACCTGCTCACACAATAACTGCGTTCCAAAAGCGCGAACGCCGAGCACATGGCTGACCGTATTCGCATCCCATCCTTCGGTGAGCATTGAGACCGACACCACACAACGAATCGGAGCTCCCAACCGACCGGGTTTGCCAACGGTATTCATAACCTCGCGGAGGAGTTCCTGGTCGGTAATCTTCTCAGCCTGTTGGCGGTCACCAGTCCGCTCGATGATTTCCCGGCGAAAACGCTCAATCTCACCAGCAGCCATCTTGCGGAAGTTATTATCCAGTGCATCGCCAGACTCCAGTTGTTGGCTGTCGATCAACAAGGTGCGAGGTCGCGGGTATGGGTTGCCATACTCATCAAAGTTGCGAAACAACTCAAGACGACCGTTTTCGAACGTCGTCGAGCCATCTTCGTTTTCACGGTGAAAGCCAGAGATATAATCGTAAACCAGCTTGGAAGTGGAGGTATTGTTACACACCACAATAAAGCACGGCGGCACGTCAATACCAGCTTCCTCCATGAGATCAAAGGTCTTTTCATAATGCCCGTACAAAGCCTCCAGTGCAGTTTGTAGCTCCACGGGCAAGTTTAAAGGATCGAGATTCCCGGACCTGCCTCGTCCTTTCCTGGGCATGCGGGTGCGGATGTGTTCCCATAGATTGCGAAACTTCGGCATATCGCCGCCAGGGATATTGTCCGCCACGGGAACCCGGGGCAGTTTGACAATGCCACATTCGATGGCATCCATCAGCGAGAAGTCACACATTGTCCAGGGGAATAATGTTCCTTCCCGATAGCCCGACCCACGCAAAAAGAAAGGCGTCGCGGAGAGATCCATTACCCGATTGATGCCGAGCTTTTTACCCACTGTTTCAAGCCCGGAAATCCACAGCCGTGCGGCTTCCGTATTCTTTTGGGCTTCCTGCCTGTCATCGCCCGTAAGTTTGCCTTCTTCCTGCTCACCAGGCTTCTCGCGATAGCAGTGGTGTGCCTCATCGTTGAGAACCATAACATTCTTCATGCCCATGAGTTCGGGCATCACCCGTTGCAACATCTGCCCCTCGGACTCAAGGGTCGTTAGTTCATCGCCCCGTCCCTGAAGCAAGGAACGCCCACCTCTGGACAATTCCATGCGCTCGCGCAACTTAAATGCGTGATAGTTGGTGATGACAATCTTCGCCTTTTCCAGATCGGGAAGCATGTCATTCGGCACCAACTCGCGGCTCTGATAATAGCTATCTGGATCATTCGGCTGCAACACGCGCAAGCGATCTTTAATCGTAATACCGGGCGTAACCACCAGAAAACCGCGCGTGAACCTGGAGCTCTGGGGTCGGCGGACCGCGTTGATGGTCTGCCAGGCGATCAACATCGCCATGACAGTGGTCTTTCCCGCACCAGTCGCCAACTTGAGTGCCAGCCGTGACAACTCGGGATTGGCGTCGTTATTGGCATTTTGCAAATGGCTGAGGAAGTCCTTACCCACCTGCCCGATATTCGGCGCAACCTCGGTGAGCCATATTGCGGTTTCCACCGCTTCCACCTGACAGAAAAAGGGTCGAATACCACTGAATTGGTGGTGCCGCCAATGCCGAAGCAAGCGGGCAGTCTCAGGGGTCACACGCCACTGGTTCTGGTCCGGTATCTCGCGCCATCGGTCAACCTGCCTGCGAACACCGTTGATAGTCTGCATCAAATCGTATTGCTGATCATCAGTCTCATACTCCCTCGCGGCCCTGTCGAACACAAGGGAGGCTTGATTCAAGGACACCCCCCGTTGCTTCTTCGACGTCGGAACCGCCGTGATGAATGAGACCTGTCTCCGGCTTTTGATGATTTTCTGGGTTGGCTGTCCTGTCTCGTCCAATTCCCAGTGTTGGTCCGGGCACTCGTAGGGCGAGTTGAGGACAGGCTTTTCGAAAAATGGATTATTCAAAACAATGTACCTCGTAAAACACTTCTGACAACTTCACACCCTCACCCACCTGGCACGAACTGTCGCAGATAATTCACGGCTTTGGGAACTGCCGTCTCTTCTGCCTCTTCATCCTGTCCCTCATACACAATCGATACCCACCCGTTGTAATTCACACCATTCAAAATCTCAAAAATGCGCGGATAATTCAGCCACACCTCTTCTCCCGTAG
>JAPPIE010000119.1 GCA_028874765.1 Gemmatimonadota bacterium | reverse complement strand
TTATCGTGGGATTGTGGTGTACGATTTTTGCCTTTCTCTATGGATTTATGAAGCGATTAGATCAGATTATTTTGCTGTTGCAGCAGGCGAATCAGGATACTGATGCAGATTCTTAAGAACGTTGCCAATTTCAGGATGGGCGTTTATATTGGGCAAACGATTCCTGTTTTAACCTTATATCGAGAGAGTGAAGTGAGCGTTTTATGCTAACTACATATATCCAATCGGCTATGAAACACGCGAAATACGAGATCCTCGATGATCAAACGTTCTATGGAGAAATTACAGGCTTTCAAGGTGTGTATGCCAATGCAAATACTTTAGAAATGTGTCGCGAGGAATTGCAATCTGTGCTCGAAGGTTGGATCATTCTCGGCTTGAGGATGGGACATCCGCTTCCAGAAGTGGATGGGGTGCGTTTGGATGCAGTATTGGAGTCCGTGTGATGCCCAAATTTGGGCCAATTAGTCGCCGCAATCTCATTCGCTATTTGAGGCAACTGGGATTTGAAGGTCCGTATCCTGGAGGCAAGCATCATTATATGATTCGAGAAACAACACGTCTTGCCATTCCCAATCCGCATCGGGGTGATATCGATCGTGGGCTTTTGCTCAGGATTTTGCAGCAAGCGGATGTCAGTCGGGCAATTTGGGAAAGCTTGTAGCATGTCAATAAAATTTTTAGTAAAAAACAAATTCAGAAAGGACACTGAATGGGCAAACCGAATATTTTGATGATTATGACCGATCAGCAGCGGTGGGATGCACTGAGTTGTGTGAGCGATTGGCTGGAGACGCCCAATATGGACCGCATTGCGGCAGAGGGCGTGCAGTTTTCAAATTGCGTGACCAATTCACCGGTGTGTATTCCAACGCGGTTGAGTCTGGCTACCGGGCACTATCCGCACAATACGGGCGTGTGGGATAATCAGAACCACACGTTATCGCCAGATTGTCCAACGTGGATGCAGGCGGTGCGCGATGCGGGGTATCGCACGAGTCTGTTTGGCAAGACGCATTTACACCCGCACGGAGGCGATTTGAGAGATCGCGAGCATCTGATGCACAGTTATGGGCTTGATGATGTGGATGAAATTGGCGGGCCGAGGGCGAGCGCGCGATGTCTGTCGTATATGACGGCGATGTGGGAAGAGAAGGGGTTGTGGGATGCGTATCAGGCAGATTTCGAGGAGCGTTTTAGCAATAAGCCCTGGGTGACGCGGCCATCGACATTGCCTTTTGAAGATTATGCAGATGTATATGTGGGGCAGCAGGCGAAGAAGTACCTGGCGGGATATGACCGCGATCAGCCCTGGTTTTGCTGGGTGAGTTTTGGCGGGCCGCACGAACCGTGGGATACGCCAGAACCCCATTATAGCCGGTATAAACCGGAAGATATGCCCGATCCGGTTGTTCCGATAGAGGATGATCGCGAGCGTCCACGGGGGTTATTGGATGCCAAGCAAAAGATACCGTTTGAACCGGGAGAAGAGAAATTGTTGCGCGCAAATTACGCGGGCAATGTCGCGTTGATTGACGATCAGATTGGCGAGATTTTCGATGCGATTGAAAAGCGCGGCGAGATGGATAATACGGTTGTTGTGCTGATGTCGGATCACGGCGAGATGAATGGGGATTACGGTTTTATTTATAAGAGCAATCTCTTAAATGGCGCGGTGCGGGTTCCCCTGCTGATTCGCACGCCCGAGACGGCGAGTGGTGATGTTGCTGGAGCTGTGTGTGATAGTCCGATTGAGTGGTTTGATGTGGGACCGACGCTGGTCGAGCTTGCCGGTGGTGAACTGAATTTCAGACAGTTTGCCAAATCGGCCTGTCCCGTTCTGGAAGATCCGACGCGAGAACACCGCACAGAAGCGATATCGGAATACGGCGGGGAGATTATGTTGTTGAATCGCGAATGGAAGATTGTGCTGAATCGCGAAGGGCAGCCCTATTTGCTTTTCGATGTGCAAGAAGATCCCGGTGAGGTGAATAATCTCGCGGGTTTGCCCGAGATGGCTGAGGTTGAGAATCAACTGCGCTTGCGGATTCTCGATCGCGTGGCTTCGTCACAGGTTTTGTCAGGGGCGCATTTTGCGCTGGGGACATGAGGAGAGCGTATGTTTGAAGGCAGACCCCATATCATTTTTATCATTACCGATCAGCAACGTTTTGATACCATTCACGCCTGGGGATATGATTATATGGTGACGCCCACGCTGGATCGGCTCGCGCGTGAGAGTGTGTCGTTTCGGCAGGCGTATTGTCCCGGCGCGACGTGTGTGGCGTCGCGGGCGGCGATTTTTACGGGTATGTACCCGCATACGACGGGCGTTTATAGTTTTGATCACTGGGCGAATCACCGGAACTGGGTGCAGGATTTATCGGATGCGGGCTACTATTGCGTGAATATTGGCAAGATGCATCTGACGCCGCGCGATATTCCCGGCGGATTTCACGAGCGCGTTATTGTGGAAAATCCCACGAATAAGGCGCTGGACGGTGGCGGAGCAGATGACGATTGGGGCAGGTACATGACGTTTCACAATGTGAAGCGACCCAATGATCGCAATAAGGCAGATCCCGAATGGCTCAATAAGTGTCAGGGGGTTGTGTGGCACGAGGAGGAGCAGTTTCACAGCGATGTGTTTATCGGAAATTCCGCGTTGAACTGGATCCGCAATCACCAGAGCGATAAACCGCTGTTTCTCCAGGTTGGATTTACGGGACCTCATGAACCCTGGGATCCCTTGCCGTGGCATCTGGATCTGTATCGTGACCGAGATATGCCGCCGTGTGTGAAGCGGGATGGGGAGTTGGAAGAGAAGCCACCGCAACATGCGGCGCATCTGGATATGCACGCGACGACGGATCACGAGTCGCAAATCGATTTGCGCGGGCGTACAGATGATGAACTCGCACAGATGAAGCGGCATTATTACGGGAATATTTCGACGGTTGATGAAAAGCTGGGCGAGATTATGGATGCCCTGCAAGAGCGGGGGTGGTTGGAGAATAGTTTGTTGGTTTTTTGTTCGGATCACGGCGAGATGCTGGGCGATCACGGGTTGGCGTATAAGTGGTTGATGTACGATCCGATTGTGCATATTCCGCTGATGATTCGCACGCCGCAGTCTGTTGATCAGCCAGGCGAAACGCGCGATCTGGTTTCGCTTATGGATTTGGGTCCTACGATTCTGAAGGCTGCGGGGGTAGCTGTTCCGAGTTATTTGGAGGGGCGTTCTTTGATGCCGTATTTGAATGGGGAGACGCCCGTGCCTCGCAAATACGTTTTTTGCGAGGATAATTATCAGGTTATGATGCGGTCACAGACCCATAAGATGGTGTATTATATCGGGCAATCAGAAGGCGAGTTGTACGATTTAAACCGCGATCCCGGAGAGTTGTGGAATGTTTGGGATAGGTCTGAATACGCCGCTGTGAAAGGCGAGATGTTTGCGGATTTGCTCGGCTGGATGGCGACGAGCAATTATTACAATGCCGGATACAAACGCCAGCGCAGCAAGCAATACGGCATGCGATGGCCCTCGGAAAACGACGCGTATTTGCACGGGCGCAAAGGACAACCAAAACCCCGAGTTGTCGATTTGTAGAGATAGTTGCCCATGAAATGATCAGATCAAATGCCGTAAACACCGCAACAAGGATTACATAAAGGAGGACATCTTGAAGAAAATACCGCCCATTGCTGGTATTATGGATATAGATGATATGGAAGATTGGTTAGAACTCCAGGATTCCGAGATGCAGAAGCAGATTGCAGAGGGATATAAAGAATACCGACAAGGCAGAACGAGATCCCTGGATGATTTTTTATCTGAAAAAAGGCATTGAAAAATGACTTCTTCGAATGTTTCGACAGGCGCAACAAAAGCCCTCCTGAAAAAGACAGGAGGGCTTTTCTATTTAATATTTCCTTTTTAGTTTACACAGAAACAACTTGTCGCGTGTCTTCGATTTCGGCGTCGAGATTGCCCGACAGGTCGTTGTCGT
>JAPPIE010000306.1 GCA_028874765.1 Gemmatimonadota bacterium | reverse complement strand
CCTTCTGTGCCGAACATCGCAAAGGCTTTGACTTCGTTGTAGCGCGAGATATCGGCTTTGATGGTTCTGGCAACGGCTTTCATTGCGCTCGTCTGTGCCGAACTGCCCACGCGCGATACGGACGCGCCCACGTCCATGGCAGGGCGGATACCCGCGTAGAACAATTCGGGTTTGAGCAGGATTTGTCCGTCGGTGATCGATATTACATTGGTGGGTATAAAGGTCGATACATCGCCTTCCAGAATTTCAATGACGGGCAATGCGGTGAGCGAGCCCGCGCCCTGTTCATCGCTCATCTTGGCGGCGCGCTCGAGCAGGCGCGAGTGCAAATAAAATACGTCGCCGGGATAGGCTTCGCGGCCCGGCGGGCGGCGCAATACCAGGGACATTTCGCGATAAGCCCACGCCTGTTTGGACAAATCGTCGTAAATGATCAGCGCGTGTTCGCCCTTGTCGCGGAAATACTCGCCCATTGAGCAACCCGAATAGGGTGATAGGAATTGAAGCGGAGCGGGTTCACTGGCTGTAGCCGATACGACAATGGTGTATTCCATTGCGCCATTGGCTTCCAGTTCGGCCACGACTTTGGCCACTGTAGAAGCTTTCTGCCCAATGGCGACATAGATGCACTTTACGTCGCTGTTTTTCTGGTTGATGATGGTATCGACGCCAATCGCCGTCTTGCCCGTTTGCCGGTCGCCGATGATCAGTTCGCGCTGCCCCCGCCCGATTGGCACGGTTGAGTCGATTACTTTTAATCCGGTCATCAGGGCTTCGGTTACGGGCTGTCGCTCGATGACGCCGGGTGCCTTGCGTTCAATGGGCAGTGTCGCTTCGGGATTGATTGGGCCTTTGCCGTCTATTGGCATGCCGAGTGGATTTACCACGCGACCGAGGAGGGCTTCGCCTACGGGCACTTCGGCAATGCGTCCGGTGCGTTTCGCCTCGTCGCCTTCGCGGATCAATGTGTCATCGCCAAATAGCACACAGCCCACGTTGTCTTCTTCGAGGTTGAGTGCCATCCCCATAATGCCGTTGGGAAATTCGACCAGTTCGCTGGTCTGCACATTGCCCAGCCCCTGCACGCGGGCCACGCCGTCGCCCACCTGCTGTACGGTGCCGCTTTCATAGACGTCTATTTCAGTCCTGGAGTCCAGGATCTGCTGTTTGAGCAGTGCCGAAATTTCGTCGGGGCGAATCTGTAAATTCGTCGCCATGTTTTGCCTGCCTTCTTTTAATCAGACACAAGGCGCTGTCGCAACCGATTGAGTTGCGTCGCCAGTGTGCCATCAAATACACGGTCACCGAGTCGCACCACAAACCCGGCTTTTAATTGTTCGTCTATTGTGGTTTCCAATCGCACTTGCTTGCCAGAATAGGTCGAGAGTTTTGCAATTAATTGCGTTTCCTGTTCGGACGACAAGGGCGCAGCGACCGTCACCTGAGCCGTGGCCTGACCACGCCGGTCTTCCAATACGGATAGGAAGTCCGACAAGATCTCGGGCAGTACGCGCTCGCGGCGATTATCGCACAGTAAGAGCAAAAATCTGAGGGTTATGTCCTCGATTTTCCCGGCGAGCATATTGTTCAACACCGCGCGCTTTTGTGCGGATTGCATCATCGGATCTGCGACAAATCCCCGCAGGTCTTCCGAGGCGTGTAATAAGTCCAATAATGCCTGTACATCGGCTTCAACCCGATCCAATACCCCGCTGTCTTGCGCGGCATCGATCAATGCGCTGGTGTATCGGATGGAAACGGCTGACTGGCTCACGAAAAACTCCGAACTCAGGAATGTTCTGGCATGCGGTTGATGAAGTCATCTACGATTTTTTTGTTGTGCTCGTCGTCCAAATTTTCCTCCAGCAATTGTCCGGCAGCGAGAATGGCCAGTTCGGCTGTTTGCTGACGCAGTTCCTGGAGGGCCTGATTGCGCTCTTGTTGAATGGTGCGGCGCGCCTGTTCGAGAAGCTGTTGGGCGTCGGCTTCGGCGCGTTCTTGCACGTCCCGAGCGACCTGTTCGGCGTCTTCGCGCGCTTTGTTAATCGCAGCCTGCGCCTCGGCCTGCGCCTGTGCGAGTGCCTGTTTGTTCTCTACGGCGGACCTTTCGGCTTCGGCACGCGCTTTATCGGCTTGCTCAAGTGCTTCGCGGATGCGCGTTTCTCGCTGGTCGAGTGCCGATAATAACGGTCCCCAGACAAATTTTTTCAAGACGAGCAAGACGAGCACAAATGTGATGAGCGTCCATACAATCAAGCCGGGGTTTGGACTCAACAAATCCATTGTTATGTCTCTCTTTCACCGCGTTTGGTTCGCGCGGTTTATTTTATTTAAACACCAACAATACGCAGATGACTACACCGAACAATGCCACACCTTCGATCAGTGCTGCGGCAATAATCATCGTTGCCCGAATATCGCCACTTGCTTCGGGCTGGCGAGAAATGCCTTCGACTGCACCTCGACCAATTTGACCGATACCCACGCCAGCACCCAGTGCAGCCAATCCAGCACCAATACCAGCGGACAAATAACCGTAAGCTTCAGCGCCAAGACCTTCCACAGTACTCCTCCTTGTGAGTTGATACAATCAATGCTCCTGATGAATACACAGGCCCACAAACAGGGCGGTCAGGAGCGTGAATACATAAGCTTGAAGAAAAGCGATGAAAATTTCGAATATGTACATTGCCAGTGTAAAGGCAATGGAAATGGGGGCGACAAAATATCCGAGAAGAAAAATGATGCCGATCAAAGACAATATTACGACATGACCGGCCAGCATATTGGCAAAGAGACGAATGCACAGTGCAAATGGTTTGGTCAACAGGCCCAGAAATTCCAGGGGGATCATGAGCGGCAGCAATGCAATTGGCAAATTGGGGGGTATCAAGCCTTTGAAAAAACCGAACAGGCCGTTGTGTTTGATCCCGGCTCCGAGCATCATGGCAAACGAGATGCCCGCCAGTGTAGCCGTGACATTGATATTGCCGGTTGCGGTTTGTCCAAAGGGTATCAAGCCCAATAGATTACAGAAGAGGATGAAGAAGAAGACGGTCATTAAGAACGGCATGTATTTCGGCCCGTCCCGCTCTCCCAGGTTGGGCCGGGCGATGTCGTCGCGGATAAATATGGCGATGGCTTCAATCGCATTGGCAAAGCCCGAGGGGATGAGTCCGCGTCGTTTTGTGGAAATAATCAGGGTGAGAATGAGTAATAGAGAGGCGACCCACATCATGACCAGATGGCTGGTGATGGACATATCAATGCCAAAAAGTTCAATATGGGGTAGGGGAATATGGAGTGGACCGAGATGTAGCTCGTGATGGTCTGTAATATGCTCGAGGATGAAACTGCCGCTGCTTTGCTCCTCTGCCTGTGCTGCCATCCGTCAGACTCCTGAATTATTGGCTTTGTCGGGCGGGCGCCCGACGAAGAACCGAATCTCTAAAATCTGAAACACTACATAAAATAAAAATAATGAAAGAGTCAAGCTAAAAACGTGAAGTTTAACTAATTTTAGTGCGACAAAAAAGAAAATCAGTACAATAATTAGGCGAATCCCCATTCCGCCGAATACGATGGTCATAAATGTGCGGTTATCCCGGCGCATGCCCCATATTGCGAGATAGGCACCGGCGAGTGCATTTAGCGTGCAGATTGCACAACCAACGCCTGCGGCAATGAGTATATCTGTTCCTTGCCACAGGTAGAGAGGGTATCCTCCGAGGACCCACGCGACCAACAGGACGGCGGCAATTTGTTTGACAAAAGACCTCACGTATCTTCCTCCGATTTGCGGTCCATTTTTAAGACGGCTTTAAAGAAGTGGTAAAATCCCGCGGCAATGCCTATTAGACCACCGATTAATGTCCACAGGGGCGATGTGTCAAATTTGCCGTCTGCCCAGTGTCCCGCAAATACACATAGCAAAATTGTCACGATAAATTGAATGCCCAGGGTTAAATAGGGTCCGACGCTGCGATAGGCCTGGGCGAGGGATGAGGGTTTGT
>JAPPIE010000173.1 GCA_028874765.1 Gemmatimonadota bacterium | reverse complement strand
CGACTGAAAAACTAATGGAAAAATTCAATGCATCCATTGGTTTTGATCGGCGTCTGTACAAAATGGACATTGAAGGCAGCCGAGCGCAAGCCCGCGCATTGGCCCGAATGGGTGTCTTAACAAAACAGGAACTGGAACGCGTACTCGAAGGTCTAAATCGTGTGGCGCGTGAACTCGACGCGGGCACCTTGCCATTGACGGATGATCTGGAAGACATACACACCGCAGTGGAAAAGCGCTTGACGGAACTGATCGGCGATGCCGGCGCAAAAATTCACACGGGACGCAGCCGCAACGATCAAATCGCCCTGGACGAACGCCTGTTCTTGCGCGAAACAGTCGCCAACACCCTCGCGCAAATCGAGCGGTTAATGGGCGTGATATTGGACGTTGCCGAAGAACACCTCGATATCCTGATGCCGGGATATACGCACGTCCAACAGGCACAACCGATCCGATTCTCGCATTATGCTATGGCCCTGTTCTGGATGTTGTCACGCGACCGCTCGCGATTTGAAGACTGTTGGAAACGCGCAAATGCCATGCCCCTCGGATCGGGCGCACTGGCGGGAAGTGCGTATCCCGTTGACCGAGAATTTTTGCGCGAGGAACTGGGGTTTGATCGCATCACTGAAAACAGCATCGATGCAGTCAGTGATCGCGATTATTTCCTCGAATACTTATCGGCATCATCCATCTTGATGGCACACTTGAGCCGATTCTGCGAAGACCTGATTATCTGGTCATCTTCTGAATTTGGGTTTGTCGAACTGGACGACGCCTTCAGCACCGGATCGAGCATGATGCCGCAAAAAAAGAACCCCGATTCACTGGAATTGGTACGCGGCAAAACCGGACGTGTGTACGGCAATCTGATGTCTCTGCTCACCGTGATGAAGGGCGTATCACTGGCTTATGCCAAAGACATGCAAGAAGACAAAGAACCCGTCTTTGATACCGCAGAAACCGTACAGATGTCTCTATCCGTCTTTGCGGGTGTATGGCAGACCATGAAAATTAAAGACGAGCGGATGGCCAATGCCATAGACGGCACCATCTTAGCCACCGATCTGGCCGATTATCTGGTGCGAAAAGGCGTACCGTTTCGCCGGTGTCACCGCATCGTTGGAGAACTGGTAAAAACTGCTCTGGAGCGCGGACAAAAATTGGAAGAATTGGACCTGCCGACATTGCGCGCAGCATCTGAAGTATTCGACACCGATATACAAGAAATTTTGTCCGCAGAAGCCAGTACAGCACAGCGCAATCTGGATGGCGGAACAGGACGCGACTCTGTTTTGAGACAGATCGAAGCAGGACGGCGTTTGCTGACCGATGGAGAGGCGTCTGGATGAAGCGTTTTCACGAACGGGATGTGCGGCGTTTTTACGATTTGCTTCAGCACAAACCAGATTTGGGCCTCACGCAACTCAATGTGATGGATGACGAAAATCTGATTGGCGTGGGACTATTTGACAACGAAGACGATTTTGTATCCGAGTGTTCGCGCTACAATACACTGGGCCTTCTCCAAGCTGGCGTGAACCCCCGGTCATCACATCTTTTAAATGACTATGGCGGTCTGCTAAATCGCATTCGCACGCTATTTAGCGACGTGGTATCCAAAGAGGATATTGCGTGTGTAACAGGTGTCGTCACAGCAGAACCCGGCCAAATAACCGAAGCCGCACTGGCATATCAAAACGATGTATCTGTGTTGGGAGATGGCGCGCTATTTTTTCCTATGGACAGAGAAATTACCATCGAAAATGGTCGGCCAAATCGCACGGCCAGACAAATTGCAGAATGGTTTTTGGGAGAGGCGACATTGTCCAGAATTGATCTGACCAGCATGGTCCCGATCCCCGGCACAGCAGATCCCGAAGGTACATGGTTTCACCCCCGCCTGCAATTTCGCAAGTATCGCCCATATATTTTAGATGGCATTTCCGAGGCTATTTGTGGTGAGTAAAGGAGAATTTGTATGATTAAAAAATCGATTTCATTAATCACTGCGATGAGCTTTTTGCTTGCGGTTTGTCCTGTTCGGGCAGCAGAAAGCGAAAAGAAAACACAATACGAGCGCGGGATTTACCAATTGGGACATGAGGGCTGGGAGATTGTCGATGTGCGGCAGGTATCGGGCACGCGCATCGTGTTAAGCTCTCGGGTGGGTCCTCAAATCGACTTAGAAGAAAGCAATCGCTACGCTTTGTTTCAGGGAGCAACCATTTATACCCAAAAAATAGATCTTTCGATCTTACATCTGGGCGTAGCGGGATTTCAATTTGCCGAATTTATGAAACAAGACAACGGTAAACTCGCCATAAAAATTCAGTATCGATCAGGTCCTCGCATTGAAACGCGGCTGGTGAATGTGCAAAGTGAAAATGATCTGCGCCGCTTGAGAGAATACATCGAACACTTCGATGAAATCGTAAAAGGCGAGTACACAATTGCAGACTCCTCCAAAATAGACGATACTTACCCGCAATATACCGAGGATGCCATCTCTTTTGAAGAACGCAGGGTGCGTTTTCGGATACAAACACGCTTTCCCGGAATGGTCACCCTGAAGGATCAAAAGCAAATCAAAGGCGAATTTTTGCCCGCCTATGAGGATAATAACATTTTGATCGAGACGGAATTGAACGTTCAAAAGGTTCCTATAGATGAAATTCACAAAGTGCAATTCTTTGGGGAACGCGGCACAGTAGCGATGGAACGGGCAATTTTACAGGGGATTGGAGGTGCCGCAATGGGCGCATTAACCGGGGCACTTGCCGCCTGGCAGGCCAATGCCGACGTCAAAGAGACAACAATCTGGGCCGCAGCAATTTTTGGCATCTTTGGTTTTGTAAGCGGGCTGGTGACAGGTGCCAGAGCCACGCAAAGCGGCGAGACATTCACGCTGGGACCTGTTGAGGGCGACAAGCGGAGATAACCCAATGACAATTTTGCCCTATAAGGACAAAAACCCTCACATAGATCCGTCGGCTTATATCGCGCCCGGTGCTGTTGTAATTGGCGACGTGGTGATTGAAGCACACGCGAGCATCTGGTTCAACGCCGTGATTCGGGGTGATGTTGAACCCATTGTAATCGGCAAAGGATCGAATATCCAGGACGGCACTGTCGTGCATACCGACCCGGGCTATCCCTGTAATGTCGGTAAAAATGTGACCGTAGGGCACAATGCGATCTTGCACGGTTGTCAAATAGAACAGGGCGTGACCATTGGAATGGGAGCAACCGTGTTAACTGGCTCAGCAGTGGGTGAATCTGCACTGGTGGCTGCCCACGCGCTGGTATTGGAAGGCGCAGAGGTTGCGCCGCGCACACTTGTCGCCGGAGTACCCGCCAAACCGCGTCGCACATTGTCAGAAGGCGAAATCGCGCGCTTTTTAAACAATACCAGAAGATATCAGAAACGGCGTCTGCTCTATATGGGACAACACGAATGAGGCATTTTATGAAACGATGGCTTTTGTGTTTTGCACTGCTGGCGTTGTACACGGGATGTGGTTCGTCCAACCCCGTGACACCTGCGCCCGAACCATCTGCTGAACAGGCATATGACCACGTCACCGTGGATGAGGCCGACGCCTATGTCGCCGATATCCAACAGGCGTTTACATCTATTGATGTCTTTTTTATAGAATACAGCGGCATAACCGTCGAGGTTACGAATAACTTGATCCCTACCTATTGGTCGCGGGAATTTATAAACACCATGATCGCGCGGATTCACGCCATTCAATCTACCTTACACGGCCTGCGTCCCGCAAATCCGTATCTGCTCAGATTGCACACCGAGGAATTTGAAGCCGCCTTCGCAGATTACCTCGACGGGGCCACTTTTCTTCAGCAAAATCTCGATTTTATAACGCAAGACGTTCTTGATGGCCTGAATATGCGCATGGGAGCAGGCAATGTACACATCATCCGCCTGCAGATCTTCCTGCGCGACCTGACCGGCCTGCCAGTCACCTTCGGCGGCAATCCGCCCGGAGACGG
>JAPPIE010000178.1 GCA_028874765.1 Gemmatimonadota bacterium | reverse complement strand
CAAAACAGGCATCGATAACCCGCTGGCACAAATCGAGATCGCGCTCATCCGCATCTTTGCCAATCTCTGCAATAATCTGCTTGGTCGCGCTAATCGTAAGCGGCGCATTGCCCGCAATGGTCTCCGCATAATCATCTACATAAGCGTCTAACTCATCCCGAGACAAAACCCGGTTAATCAGACCCATGTGATACGCCTCAGAAGCATTGAACCGACGCGCCGTAAACAAAATCTCGCACGCATTGGCAGGACCCACCAAACCCACAAGCGGTTTGAGCGCACCGTACCCATACCCCAGGCCCAGCTTCGCTGCGGGAATGGCAAAAGACGAATCATCGGACGCAATCCGCAAATCGCAACACAATGCAGTAGCAAGCCCGCCACCAATACAATACCCCGCAATTTTTGCAATCGTGGGCTTGAGCACATGCGTGAGCTTCTCATAAGCGCGCCCCATAGTCGCATTATACACCTCCACCGCATCTGCCGTCCCGCGTTGCGCTTCAAACTGCGAAATATCTGCCCCCGCAGAAAACGCCCTGCCGCCCTCGCCCGAAAGCACAATAACGCGAACCGCATCATCCGATTCAAAATCGTCAATCGCCCGCGCCATACCCTGCCACATCTCATAAGAAATGGCATTGTGTTTCTCCGGCTGATTCAGGCGAATATGTCCAACACCGCCATCTTTCTGCACAATAATTTTATCTGTCATTGAACACCCCACAGAGAACATCAAACGACATTCTCCTCTTTCATAGTCGCAATTTCACCTTCCGAAAACCCAAACTCGCTCAAAATCTCATCCGTATGCTCACCCCGTTCGGGCGACGCCCTGTAAGACAGATCTCGTGCATTGCTCAAATTAGTCGCATTCCTCACCACATCGTAATCCCCCATAACGCGGTTAGTCACCGAACGCGACATCTTCAAATGCGTAACCTGCGGATCGGACCACATCTCATCCATCTTGTAAATCGGTCCACACGGCACACCCGCGGCATTCAGCGCATCAATCCAATAGGCACTATCTTGCGTCGCAAAATACTTTTGCAAACTCTCATTCAGCACATCCCGATTGGTCAACCGCACGCCGCCATTGGAAAACCTCTCATCCCTGTACAAATCCCCAGCACCCAGCACATCGCACAGACGCTGCCACATAAGCTCTCCACTACAGGCAATATTGATATACCCATCGCGGGTTTGAAACACACCCGTCGGAATACTCGTGGGATGATTATTACCCGCCTGCTCGGGCACCTCATTTGCAATCAGCCATCGCGCCGCCTGAAAATCCAGCATCGCAATCTGAGCCTCCAGCAATGACGTATGCACCCACTGACCTTCCCCGGTCTCCTCGCGCTGAAGCAAAGCAGTGAGAATACCAATAGCGGTGTACAAACCAGAAGCGAGATCTGCAATCGGCACTCCCACGCGCACTGGCCCCTGCCCTGGCAAACCCGTAATCCACATCAACCCCCCCATACCCTGTGCAATCTGATCAAAACCCGGTCGCAATCTGTACGGACCCTCCTGTCCAAACCCCGAAATACTCGCGTACACAATACCCGGATTCTCTCTCTTGCACCGCTCATACCCAATATCGAGGCGATCTTTAACATCCGGCCGAAAATTCTCCACCACCACATCCGCGCGCTTAACCATGCGGAAAAACGCCTCGCGCCCCACATCGGCTTTGAGATTCAAAGTCATCCCGCGTTTGTTTCGGTGCAAATTTTGAAAATCCGGCCCGTGACGCGGTCCCCCCATAGTCTTTGCCTCGTCGATATTTTCAGGCGGCTCAATTTTAATAATATTCGCCCCCCAATCCGCGAGTTGCCGCACAGCAGTGGGACCCGCACGCACGCGGGTCAAATCGAGCACAGTAAAACGGGCGAGAGGGGCATGTCCATTTTTCATAACACAAGTAACTCCTCAATAACTTACGCCCTGCACACCCGGCGGCATCCTCGGCGGCAGGGGCTGAACAATCTTACGTCGCTCGGGCGTCAAACGCGCAATCAACTCGGGCGAAGGCTGATAGCCGTATCGGTCATTGCCCCAGTGCGGACCATAGCGAATAATAGCAACGCGACGCTCACCGGGGCGCGTGCGCTCTGACGAACCGTGCGCCATACAATCCACAAAAAAAATCGCATCCCCCGCATCGAGCTGAATTTGAACAGCAGCTTCAACGCGATCCAGCGAATGCCCACTACCCGTACCCCTGGGATCATTAAACGCAGGATGAAGCAAATTGGACTTATGCGAACCGGGAATCGCCATCGTCGCCCCATCGCCATCTCCAATATCATTCAAGGCCAGCAAAATATTGATCTGTCCACACCGAAACTGATTGTTGTGAAAGCGAAACTGCGTGCGGATACGCCGCTTATGCGCGCCCGAATGAATGCGCGTCGCTCCGCCCCGAGACCGAATATCGATAAATGACTCATCGATAAAAAGACCATCATCCCCACCGACAAAGCGCCTCATGTGATGAACCCACGATGGATGATCAATCAAGCGTTCAAAAGATTCACCCATCTCAAAAATATTGTGCAAATGTCGTGCGCCCCCGCTCCGATGAACCCACCCCCGCCATCCATCGGGTTCGAGATCGTCATACGTATCGATAATCTCATTGAGTTCGACGAGATGCTCGGCATCCACGGCATTTTTCAGCACAATATACCCGCGCAAATCAAAAAGGTACTCTTCCATTTCAGTCGGTCGCATCATTTCCCCCAAGAATATTGCACAACTCCGATAAACTGCTGATCTCATAATCAGGCTCCGGAATACCATCCCGCCGCACAGCCCCATCCCGGTTGAGCCATGCAATAGAGATACCAGCCCGCCTTGCACCCACAATATCGTCCTCCTGAGAATCCCCGACATACAGAGTCTGATCGGGATCGGCGCTGAGAGCCTCAAAAGCAGAAAAGAAAATATCGGGATTCGGCTTATAACACCGCGCGGACTCCGAACTGATCACAACCGGAAAACTCAGATCATTAGCACGCAAAGCAGACATGAGATGCCCGTGATCCGCATTGGAAATCACACCAATTTTCACATCGGACAGTGCATCAACAGTCGGTTTCACATCGCAAAACAAGGGCACACGGCCAAAAGCGTCAAAAAGACCTGCCGTATAAGACTCGGGATTCGCCCGCACATTCAAATCGGCAAACGTCTTCTCCAGACCGATAATATGCGCGTCCCAAAACGAGATAAAATCTCCCTCTCTCAACAGGGGGAAAAAATACCGGTCCCAGTGATCGAGAAACGCCTCCTTGCTCATATCGATCTGCAAATCATCGACAATAATCTGACACGTCTCGTACAACGCATCAAAAGCTGTGTCAAAAAGCGTCCCATACCCATCAAAAAAAATCGTCCTGTACATCAGCGATAATCCTCCGCATCCCCTTCGGGTTCAAAACCCAGCACATCGCGCGCATGCGTCATATCCCGATAGCTGTATTTATTATTCGAAACCACATAAAAAATGTCAAACTTGAGATCCTCGGACACCTCAATACACGACTCAACCATGCCAGCAATCGTACTTTGACTGCACCACACAGAATAACCGCGCGTCCCATTGGGCCGATCCTCGGCATTCACCGCACCAATACGCAGACAAATAACAGACAGATCCGTACTATCGGCATAATGCCGCGCCAAAGCCTCGCCCCAGACCTTCGTACACCCGTAAATCCCACGCGGGCGCGTAGGCGTCCCGTGGGAAAACTTATCCCATGTCTCAGGCACCTCATCGTATCGCCCCGACACAATTGCACCATAAGGTGAATCATTCTCCCAACCCGCTGTCACCGACCCGCTACTGGCAAAAATAACGCGCTTGACCCCGGCGCGAAGCGCCGCTTCAAAAACATTATAAGTCCCCACGATATTGTGCGCGACAAACCCCTCAAAATCGCTTCTAATCGCAGCAGCCAGATGCACAACCGTATCAACCCCCTCAAACGCCGGACAAATCGCGTCAAAATCCGAAATATCAGC
>JAPPIE010000075.1:28497-33866 GCA_028874765.1 Gemmatimonadota bacterium | reverse complement strand
GCACAGGAAGAGCGCACGGTGATCTCATCGCCGCCATCCAGACAGCGAAGGGAAAAGGTCCAGGCAAAGGCTTCAGCCGAACAGAATCGAAAAGAGGCAGAAACCGCGCAAACACAAACGCCCCAGGATGTGCAACCAGAAGAAATGCAATGGGGGCGTCGAACAAGGCGGTCTGCACCAATTGGCTGGGAAGACCGCGCCGGTGTAAGCACACCTGTTCAACCCACTCGGCGGCAGGACGCGAATACAGAGGAAAAAACCGTTCAAGCATCAGCGGAACCAGCGCAAACCGAAACGTCTGCTCAGGGCAAGCGGGATGAACCAAAAAAAGAAGATACCCGCAATGTGCCCCGCCAAAAAGACACGCGCAAAGTATCTCGCCCACATAGCGGACGCAATCAGAGCAATCAGAGCAATCAGAGCAATCAAAGCAATCAGAATAAACAGCGGTCTTCAAAGCGCACAAGCGATCGCAGTCGCAGCCAAAAACCCAATCAACCATCGAACAAACTGACACAAATTTTGGCGCAATCCTGGACCGAAGACAAAACGCGGCAATTCATTAGCGAAGGCTTTCTCGGCAGCTTGTCGCCCGAACTGGTCAACAACGGAAATAGCGAAACCATCCCGGACGCCGAGAGGCTCAAAAAGCCCCTGGAAATGATCCGCAAAGTTCTGGCCGATGAGTGTATGGTAGCCGACGATGTCACAGATTTGATGTTGCTCGACGTGGTGATGAATGCCCTATCAGACCGCATTGACGTGTGCCGACTCCAGGCTGAGTCCAACGCACTATCGGATATAGACGCGATCCTGGAATTGCGCTACAAAGCCGACCGGCGACTGATAGAAGCGGTAAATGCCTTGAAGAACGCTTGAAGCATATACCCGCCAATATTGAAAGCCCCGTCTGACAAAGGTCAAACGGGGCTTTTATTTTACACTTCCCCTCACGCCCAACCGTGTACCCCGTGCCCCCCACCGGGAAACCAGATCAAATCGACAACAAATGAAACGAGCACCCCTATCGCCCTCCCCGCAATAATCCCGAAAAAGAGTGGGCGATATTTTTCGTAAAGGGACACACCGCCCACCCGGATCACAATAGCTTTGAACAGCCAGACGAGGATGAGCGACGTAATCTCGTGGAGAATACTCGTCGTCGTAATAATAAAACCCACGGGATGGATGGGCCACCAGGGCAGGCGGTACCGAAGCGCCGTGAGAATCGCAAAAATGAGGCCCCCAAAGCCGAACAGCACCATCCGCTCCCAAGAAGCCGGCTCGGGCGATTTGATCTTCGTGACAATCGCGTCGTACAGCCGGGGCGCGTACCGGGTAAACGGATACTCCGTAAAATTGTACGCCCCGTGTGTATAGCCCAGATAGAGCACCATCGAAATATTGACCACCAGCGCACCGCCCAACCCCAAAAGCAACACCCAAAAAAGCGCGCGCTTATTGCCCGGCACGCGGTCAAAAACTTTGGCATTCTGCGACAGAGCCGGCATAAACAGCATCCAGCGCAGCGCGTGAGCCGTAGAACCCACGGCAATCGTCCTCGGATCAATCGTAACCGTACCGATCAGTTGAAAACCCATATCCAGAGGCGTCGTGGGAATACCCAGGTACAGCGTACCCGACTCGCACACAAAACGGGCAAGAGCGATATAAATAACAATCGCCGCCGGTATCGTAATCATCAAAAGCCCCGGCGCGACCCCCGCCTTCAAAAGATAGGCTATGATATAGGCAACGCCGACAACCAAGCCACTCACAGCCGTGCGGTAAGAAAGAAGCTCATCCGCATCATCCACATCGGGATCATTATGCCACGCCTTCCTGAAAACCGCCTTCAAGTGCCGCCGCGCAGTCCAGAGTCCCCATGCCACAAACACAAAAAGCGCGCCCATACACTGCCACTGCACCAGGGGATCTCCCCATCCGCCGCCCTTCTGGTGCATGCGCCCAAACTGAAAGCCCGTCTTCCGGATAAGCGCAATCTCGCCCATCAACAAAAAGTGGAAAAACCAGATCGAAAAAAGAATTTCCAGATTCACAAAATATCCAAAGCCAATCGTATAAGTATTAATATGAGTCAGCAACGGCGGAAAAAGGCGTGCAAAATAAAAAAGCCCGCCATTAGGACTCATGCTAATGCGGGGCACCGTCGTATAAAAATAAGTAATAATATTCCACCCGATAATCCCAAACGCCAGCCCAAAACCAATCCAGAAGAGATATCCCCGAAAAAGGATCGGCCAACCGCTTCGCCCCGAAGAATCGCGAGTCTCCGCAACCATCTCGAGAATAGGCGCGAGCAAAGGATAATCCAGGCGCTCGCTCTCAACCCATTGCTTGCGAAGAATAACCACCAGGCAGAAACACACCACAAACCCGGCCAAAATCAGCGTAATCCACCAGAAAATCGGCCCGACCCACACCTCCCACGGAATGGGCACCCCAGATGGTAGCCCCTCGTACAAAAACGTCGTCTGCTGGTGATCATTGGAAGGAAAGAGATAAGGCGGAAGAAAGGGCTGAACATTGTCAATCCACCCATTCTCCGGCGTAGCCAGATAATAAGGCGCGGCCATCAGCCCCAGCCAGACACCGGTCAACCCACGCGCGGGAATAATCGCACCAATCAGCCCCATCGCGAAAATAACAGCTAATTCTCGAGAAGCCAGACCCTGCCTGTCGAACCGAATCTTCAGAAGTGTATTGACAATAAAAACGCACAAAAAAATCGCAAAAATGGAAACCGGAAGATGCGTAATATTAACCGCGGAAGTATTGGCAGCCGTGCGGGAATACGTCACCCATGCACTCGCCAGACAAGAAATCAGAAGCCCCAACGCGACACTGCGAGGCGTAATGCGCGCCGCTCTTCGTTGGGCATCTTCAGATGTGGGAGACAGGGATTCGGGAAGGGCCATAGTATTTTCGAAGAATGGGCTTTTCGCATTTAAAGCAAGCCCAAATTTTCTTGAATTTGGAAATATGTCTTGTAACTTTGCATTTGGGTTGGGCTAATATAGTCACACATAGCGGCAACAAGCCATAAAAATTTATCGCTGGTACCCAATAAGGAGCATCGAGATGGGATTGTACACACCCGAAGAAATAAACAATGCCCGGCGAAATATCCAACGCTACGCCTGGGCAAAAGCCGAGCGAGATACCACAATAAAAACATGCGCGCCCTATATAGCGCGAGACGATGAAGAAATCTGGGACCTGATCACCGGACAATCTATTCCCCGCGGCATCCACGTCAACCCCGACCTCGGCTGTCCCGAATGCGGCCGAGACGTCTATGCATTCGGCAACTACCCCTGGAAAGTATCGCTGCACCGCCCCTATAAACTCGAATGCCCGTCGTGCGGAGAAATCTGGCCCAAAAACGACTTTGAGACATTTTACAAAAGCGGTCTGGGATCCGGAGGCGTCTTCGATCGCAGCCTCGCCGATGAATCCCTGCTATACAACGCCGAACACCCCAATGATCCCCAATTCGCAGTAGATGACGGCATGGGCTGGATCGACGAATCGGGAAACCGCTGGTGGTTCATCGCCTACTACAGCCATTATTGCACATGGACCGAATTGCCAGCAGCGGCACTCGCCCTGGGCAAAGCGTATCTCTACACGGGCGACACCGCCTATGCCCACAAAGGAGCCGTCATCCTCGACCGCATTGCAGACGTATATCCCGACATGGACTTAACCCTCTATTCGGACCTGGGCCTCTACAACTCCCACGGCGGCACGGGCATGGGCCGCATCAAAGGCTGTATATGGGAAAACGGCATGGCAGAAACCCTATCCCTATCCTGCGACATGATCTCCGAAGGCATAGAAAACGACCAGGACCTGATCAAATTCCTATCCGCACAAGCGGAAAAATGGCAAATCACACAACCCAAATCAAGCATCGCCCACATCCGCGAAAACATCGAACGCGGACTCCTCCGAGAATTCATACGCTCCTGTCGAGACCGGCGCATCCGCGGCAACGAAGGCATGACCCAAACCGCCATGGCCACTGCGGCGGCAGTACTGGACGACCCACAGGAAACGCCCGAAGCACTCGACTGGCTCTTTGAACCCGGAGAATCCCGCGGCAACGGTGGGGGACACATCCCGGCAACCCTGATCGGAGAAGTGGACCGAGACGGCGTTGGCAACGAAGCAGCCCCCGGCTATTGCTTCGGCTGGATGAACGCATTTGCCCGCTGTGCCTGGATACTGGATCGGTGTCGCAAATATCGAGATTTCGATCTATACCGCGACTATCCCCGCCTCAAGCGCATGTACAGCGCGCCCTATCGCCTCACCGCACTCGATCGATACACCCCTCACATCGGCGACACCGGCAACACCGGAGGCGAAGGCATGGTAAGCGTAGATCTCGAAACAGTCATCAGCGCCTTTGCCCGGCTTGGCGACCCCGACCTCGCGCGCCTCGCGTACAAACTCAACGGAAACCGCACCGACGGACTGCACACCTCCATCTTCGACGCCGACCCCGAAGCAATCCAGAAAACCGTCCTCGAAATCGTAAAACAACAAGGCGAATTAGAACTCAAAAGCGAAAACCTGAACGGATACGGACTGACCGTATTTCGGCATGGCAAAGGAGAAGACCAGCGGGCGGCCTGGTTATATTACGGACGCAACGGTGGACACGGTCACAAAGACCGGTTGAACTTTGGAATGTACTACCGCGGAATGGACGTATTGCCCGACCTGGGATACCCCGAATACGCCGACAGCAAATGGCCCAAACGAGCGGGCTGGACAACAAATACCATCTCGCACAACACAGTAACGGTAAACCAGCAGCAACAGGAAGTGAACTGGATTGGACACTGCCAATATTTTGCCGCCTCGCAGGGCATAGGCGTCGTCGAAATCGCATCCCCCGAAGTATATCCCGGTGTACAGGACTATCGGCGCACCCTCGCAATGATCGACATATCGCCCACAGAATCCTATCTCGTCGATTTTTTCCGCGTACATGGCGGAAACGATCACGTCATGAGCTTCCACGCCGGAGAAGGCGACGTAAACGCGCATGGAATCGACCTCACCCCGCAGAAAAAGGGAACATACGCGGGCGAAACCATCCCCTTTGGAACCCACTACGACGGACCACCCGACGGACGCTACCGCGGCAGTGGCTTTGCCTACCTATACGGCGTTCACCGCGCCGCAAAACCCGCAGCCGGATGGTGGGCAGACTGGAAACTCATAGATACCTGGAAAACCCAGCACGAAGAAACCCCGCTGCACCTGCGCTACCGCGTATTATCCGACGTAGAAAACGCGGCCCTATCATGGGGCGATCCCCCGCAAAACAAACC
>JAPPIE010000075.1:24704-28397 GCA_028874765.1 Gemmatimonadota bacterium | reverse complement strand
CTGGAACCCTGCAGATCAGCAACCCAACTCACCGCGGCACCGTAACGGACTTTCACCGCGAAGAAACAGGACCCGCCTGGATCGAAATAGAAGGCGACCTCCCCCCGAACAAACGGCTAATAGGCACACAACTTCGGGTCTTAAACGACGGAATCCGAGACGCCTGTTACACCATCTCCGACATCGTGCCTTTAGAAAAAAATAAAGTACGCGTAGAAGTAGGCGACACCTCCTTCATCCGCGGCCTCGTATCCCGCGAGGATTACCAAAAAGGCTTTGTTTATGATATTTCCACAGGCGACCCGTGCGAAATACAAAACGCCGTACACCTTCGCATAGTCAATGGCGAAATCGAGACCGTGTATGCGAGCGTTGATTATCAGTGGGTGAAGGGGTGAAAGTACCCTCTCATCAATGACAAAAAACTTCTGGATCGCGGCTAAAACAATGCCGCGATGACGGGCGGGACGGCACAGGGGCCGTCCCCTACAGCTGATCGCTTTTTTTTAGGAGAACAAAATGCTACGCATGACCGACACCACAGACCTGCAGCATCCGCACCTTCCCAACACGGAAAACGAAATGAGTCGCCGTTATCTTCGGATGATCGAACAGTGGATTCCAACGGGCATCGCGTACTTTGCCGACTGGCCCGACCGCCCCAACTGCGGGCATTTCTTCGGCGGATGTCACTGGTACGGAATCGAAACCATCAGTTGTGCCGAAACGTTTGCCTACGCCAGTACGTCGCCAGAATACGACGAGACATCCACGGGCGTATCCCGCGACGCCCTGCGGGAAATGGCGATCAAAGGCGTGCGCTACCTCTGTTTCACACACGACTCTGGTCCCGAAGACTGCGTGCGTCCACAAGAAGGACTGGGCCGCTCGGAAAACTGCGGCACCAAATGGGGCGAACGGGGCAAAGGCTTCTTTCGCGAAAGCCAGTGCGGAAGCACCGTCGCTGGCCTCGCGCACGTCTGCTTGCTACTGCGGGAATGGATCGATGAAGAAACATGGATGATGGTCGCCCGCGTACATGAAGACTACGCCGCGCGGTTCGGCAACATGGCACCCAAAAGCGGCGTCTATACAGACACACAGATGGAAGAAAATGCCTGGACCTCTCACGGGCTCACCTCTTGCTTCCTCTTCCTATCCGAACACGCGGACGCCGCAATATGGGAAGCAACCGCCCGCAGATGGATGTTCTCCACCTGCGCCGCGCCGCAAGACACCAAAGACCTCGGCCTCGTAGGTAGTGAAACCGCGCGAACCCTGACCGCAAAAATCTTTACTGCCCTACCCGATTATCTCGCGGAAAATCACGGCATGGTCCACCCCAGCTACACGGCTTCGGGCCTCTCTCCCCTGATGAGCGTAGGCTGTCTGCATCAACTCTGGGGCCGCGAGTTGCCGCCAGAACTCTTCTGGAACAAACAGCGCGTGTACGAAAACCTGAAAGCACTCACCGACGGCGGCGGATATGCCCAGGCTGTTCAGGGAATGGACTGGCATTATCTAAACATATTCGCAACCATTTCCGCGCACGCGATTGCCGCCGTATTCTTCGACGACGCGGACGCCGCAACCCTGGAACACCTGGGACTGGAACATGCCGAACTACGTCAGCGCGGAAATGGGGGACGGATGTACGATCAGGACCTCGCCCTGAAAGCCCACGATCAGCAAGACCCCATGATCATGCGCGAAGTCTCAATCTCGGGCGCCGCCAGTCTATATCTATTCCATCGCCTCTTTGGACCAGGCCCATCGCCTGCACCCACCGCAGAAATGGAATCGCGCCTCTCGGGCGTACGCCACTTCCCCCACGCGGGATTTGTACACCACAGACACCCGCACGGACAGACCTCATTTGCCTGGCGCAACTCCATCATGGCCCTGCCCCTCACGCGAGAAGGAATTTACACCATCGCTCCGTGTTCAGACACCTGGCTCGGCACACCCATCGTACAAAACCGCCCCGACAGCCACCGCCTCAAAACCGTGCGCGTAGCCGAATACGACGACAGCTTTGCAGCAGCCCTAATAATAGACCGCTGCCAGGAATCCCTGCGGCAACACGTACTCTTTGCCAGCCTGCCGGATGGCCGCATCCTATCTTTTGAAAGATTCACCGCCCGGGAAGACCTCGTACTGGAAGAACTCAACCAGGGATTTTTGCGCATCACCAACGAACACTTCTCACACATGGCTCCCAACTGCCGCGGAGAACGCGCGCTATATCACCCCAACGGCGAAACCCGGTACGCGGGCTGGCACGGCGAAACCGAAGCAGACGACATAATCGACAACCTGGGCCCTCCCCCCTATCTCAACATAGACAACCGCCTGGGCATACACTTTACCGGGAATGGCGACACAGTCTATCACAACCGGCACTACTTCAACCCCTACCGCGCCATAGCCGACGACCTCACACTGTCCCGACTAACGGGCGAAAAACCCCTTCGTGCGGGCGAAGAAGCGGGCCGCTTAACAGCCCTGCTAATCCCCGAACAAACCGCCGCCGACACACCCGGTACCCCCTTCGAAATACTAACTGCACCAGAAGATAGCATCGGCTTGATAGCCGAAGGATATCTCGCCGCCGCAAACTTCGGCACCACACAACAAATATGTACTTTCACCGCAAACAGAACCGAACAACTGCCAGTCTTTCCCGGCGCCATCCTCGAAACACGCGGAGACCGCGTGCTATACTGCATCCCCATCGGCGGCGAATCTGCCTGCCTGCTCCGCGCTACCCAAATACTGAACATAGAAGGCGACGCCCGGATAGACGCCATACCCGACGGGGCACTTTATGTCTCCAGTGCCGAACATGCAAAAGTGAAAATCGCAGGAAAAGACAAAACGCACACCATTGGCCGTGGAGAAATTAGGCGAATAGCGTGAAGGAGAATACATGAAAAACAAAATAACCATCGCCCCTCGCTACTACCGCTGGCACGTTGACAAAGGCGTAGTCTGGATCGAAAAGAACACGGGCTATGACCACCTCAACTGGAAAATCCCACTCGCGCAAACAGCACTCGTCCTCGTCGATATCTGGTCGCATCACTACCTGAAAGACACAGAAGCTCGATCCGAGGAAATCGTACGCAACAACATCGTCCCCCTCCTGAACGCCTGTCGAAAAGCGGAAATGCCCATCGTCCACGCCCCGGCACCTCGTCTGGCTGAAGCGCATCCATCCTGGGTGAACCTGATCGAAAAGGGAGAAACATCCACCAAATCCAAAAACAACTGGCCCCCCACCGCCTTTCGCGGCAAAACGGGAATATATGAACACTATGCGCGACCCATAGAACCGCGCGAAGAAGAACTCACTGAAACTCGCGCCAGACTCGCAATGCATCCCCTCGTACAGGTCGAGGGGCAGGAAGCCGTCATCTCCACGGGCGAAGAACTCCACCGCTGGTGCAAACAACAGGGCACACTCTTCCTCTTCTATCTCGGCTTCAACACCAACGCCTGCATCTTGATGAGAGACTACGGAACCCTCGCAATGGGACGCCGCGGATATGAAATCATCCTCCTTCGGGACTGCACCACGGGAATGGAATCTTTTGAAACACACGAAAACCTTGGACAGACGCGGGGAGCCGTACTCTTCCTGGAAATGTTCGGACACTATTCTCTCACATCTGAGGAACTAATCGCGGGATT
>JAPPIE010000075.1:19767-24604 GCA_028874765.1 Gemmatimonadota bacterium | reverse complement strand
ATTGCCAAACGAAAATCTCAGGACATAGATGCGTACTTTGCCGCTGGCCACAACCTGCCCTGGTGGATGGCAGCCATATCCCATCACGTCTCTGGATACAGCGCCGTCGTCTTTGTGGGCTTTGCGGGACGGGCGGCAACCGCCGGATTCAGCATGTGGACGCTATTCTCCCTATCGTGTTTTATCGCCATGATGATCGGCTGCCTCGTATGGGCACCGCGCTGGTCTCGCCTCAAAGTGCTCACACCCGTAGAATATCTCGAAGCGCGATACGGCAACTCCGTGCGCTTTCTGGTCGCATTCTGTGGCATCGGCGTCAAATTTATAGACCTCGGAATCAAACTCTACGCGATCTCCGTCGTCGTACAAACCGTCACGGGCTGGGCAGTATTGCCCGTCGTACTGGTCGCAGGCATAATCACCGTAGTTTATGTCCTCATAGGCGGACTGTGGGCCGCGGTATTAACCGACCTGATCCAATTTGTCGTCCAGCTCGTAATCAGCACAATCGTACTCTATCTCGTACTCGACAACATCGGAGGATGGAACCCCCTGTGGGAACAGCTACCCGCCGAACGCGGCGCATTCTTCAACGCAGAAGCGGGCATTGGGATAGACTTCTGGTTTGTCTATCTAATCGTAGTAATCTTCAGTTATAACGGCGCCACCTGGGGATTAGCGCAGCGATTTATATCCGTATCCGACCCACGAGACACCCAAAAAGCCGCGCTCCTCTCGGGATTCCTCTACCTGCTATACCCCATCGTCATCTTCGTACCCGCCTGGGCCGCGCCCTTATTACTCACCGAATATTTCGACCCCGTAACGCTCGCGCCCCTGCCCGGCTTTGACCTCCAGCAAACCTACGTATTAATGGCCCAACACATGCTCTCCGGACTAATGCCCGGATTAATAGGCCTCCTCATCTGCTCCATGTTCGCCGCCACCATGTCCATGATCGACAGCGACCTCAACGCGCTCGCCGCCGTATTCACAAAAGACATCTATCAGCGCAACATCAAGCGCGAATGGACACAGCAGACACTCTTCCGCGTCGGAAAAATCGTCACATTGATCTTTGGAATAGCCATCATCATCACAGGCATTATCATCACTGAAAGCAAAGGAGCAGAAAAAGTATTCACGGCAACTGTCCAGATATTTGGAGCGCTCCTATCCCCCATAGCAATACCGCTCATGTTCGGCATGCTCTTCCGAAAACCCACAGCGCGGGGCGCGATATTCGCCCTCGCAGGCGGGCTGCTGACCTACGCCATCCTCGTACAAATAACGGACAATTTCGCAATCTATACCGGAGGCGAAATCATAGTTGGCTTGTGTTTGTATTTCGGCGAAGGATGGATCGGAACGCGCACCCCGGAAAAAGAAGAAGAGGTAAAACACCTGTTCGACAAATTGACGTCCTGATAGCGCGCAACAGGATTTGAGAATTTTTTTACAAAAGATTACAATCGAATCAAAAAAGGCTTGACATGTGTATATAAATGGGGCTATCATGACCTGAAATACTATGTATAAATTGTTGTTTTTTTAAGTATTATTAAGTTTTCCTTTAAACTTTTATTAAAATTTCTAAACAAAGAAATGGGGTGAAGCCAATGCACTGAATAATCCGGGTCAACACATTGTAGTATCTCGTCAAGCGTATAACAGAGAATTGCATCACCGCAGTTTTGAGCTGCAGAAAGGAGCGTTTATGATACGCACATTGACTACTTTCCTGGTGGGCGTATTATTGGTACTTGTATCGGGAGATTTGTTTGCCCAGCAGAACGGATGGGGGCTTGGTGGATTTGCCAATTACCACGTACCCCTGTCCAATTTGCGGGACCGCTACGACCAGGCGGGGAAATACGGCATAAACGTGAACTATGTAGCCAGCGACCTCGTGACCGTTGAAGTGGAATACCACTATTCCAAATTCGACAACGGGAAACTGGCGTCCAAACCATTTGTATATCCGATTGACGGCCTTGAATATACCAGCCCCAACGCTTCATCGACAATGACCTTCAACAGCGTAGCCGTAAACGCGCTCGTCTTTGTGGGTGAGGAAAATCGACAACACGGATTTCGGGCAAAAGACTATCGCCATTACATAGCCCTCGGCGGTGGCTTTTTTCGTTATAACGCCGAAAATAGCAATCTGGTATGGCCGGCTCAAACCAGCGATCCAATAGACTTAAATACAGTAATGGATCCGCAAGTTGACAAACGCACCACCATAGCACTCACCACGGGTGCGGGTATGGAGGCATTTGTCACCGACAATATCAGCCTGGATGTACGCGGGCGCTTAAACTTCGTAGTGGGCGAATTGAGACCCATGCTCTTTTACGACCTGGAACGCGCTCGTCCGTTAATGTTTTTTGATATAGGTGCCGGAGTTAAGTTTTATTTCTGGCGTTAAACCATTTACCCTTTAAGGAGGTCGTGCTATGAAGCACAGACTGTTGTTTTTCAGTTTGATAGCCGTCGGTTTCCTATTTGCGGGAACCGGCGACCTGTGGGCGGGCAGCACGGGTAAGGTCAACGGGGTCGTTAAAGATGCCAACGGGCAGCCACTGCCGGGCGCCAACGTAGTCATCAGAGGCACTCAGCGCGGCGCTGTCACCGATGCCGATGGATACTACGCAATTATCCAGGCAGACCCGGGGCGCGTCACCCTTACCGGCTCGCTCGTCGGTTATGAGACCGTTCTGGTTCAAGACGTCCTGATCATCGTCGATCAGACTGTCACAGTGAATTTCTCGCTCAAAGAAGCCGCTGTAGAACTCGGCGAACTGGTCGTCGTTGCCGATCGTCCACTCGTGGAACCGGACAAAACCACGAGTAAATACACCGTAACCGTCGAAGAAACCGAACGCCTTTTGAGCATCGTGCGCAGCACATCCGAAATTTTGCAACTACAACCCGGTGTATCCGTAGATGGTGCCAACCGCTTGCGCGGTAGCCGCGGTGGCAGTGGCGCCAGTTCCGGCGAAGTAGCCTGGGGTAGCGACGTTGCCTATATGGTAGATGGCATACGGATCAACTACAACGATGGTCGAGGTGCTGGCGGACAATTCCGAACTGTGAACCGCGGAGCGATCCAGGAATTGTCAGTACTCACTGGCGTAACACCCGCCGAATTTGGCAATGCACAGGCCGGTGTTGTACAAATCGTGACAAAAGACGGTGGCAATCAGTACAATGGCTGGGGCGAATTTCGCTATGAGCCTGCCGGGAAAAAACACTGGGGTATGAATGTCTATGACGCCCCCCAACATCAGGACAAAATGCAGTGGGACAACCCCGACTGGCTGACGGAACGCAGGCCCGATTTGGGTTTGAACAACATGATGCTAACAGATTTGGCTGGCGAACCCCTGCATATCCGGGAAGACTACACAGAAGTCAGCGGTTGGGATGCAGAGGCAAATCTCTCGGGTCCCATTGGCACCAATGTCTCCTTTGTCGCCACGGCAAAACACGGCCGCCTGGCCAATCGCTATCCGGGATCCAAACAGACCGGATTTTATAACGACGTCAACAAATTTATCCCCACAGGACCGGACAACCTGACGCTCTCCGGCAGCTTCACCTTCAGGCCAAGCCCAAATCTGAAGCTCAAGCTGGGCGGGCTTTACCAGGGATGGGAATACTGGTCTGACGGGGTTGCCGATCCCTGGATCCGCACGGCAGATTCGGTTCCGGGCGTGCATCGGGGCCTGGGCAATGGCGGTAGAGATCTGTTTTTGCCCACAGATTGGTCGGCAGCCGGAAGGCGCATAGAAAGCGAAGAAATGCAATATCTGGTTGTGACCCACACGCTCTCGCCCAAAACATTTTACGAAGTGCGCATATCGCGCAGCCGCTCATTAACAGATACCAGCGGCGTATATCAGGCAACATCGGCCAACAACAGGGGCGACGCCAACTGGTTTAACACCGGGCGAGTCGCAGCCCGCTGGAAAGTGGGCGACCGCAATCGCCTGGGTATTAAAGTAGATCTGACCTCTCAGGTGACAAAGGGCCACCTGCTCAAGGGCGGTATTGAATTTATGCGCCGGGACATCGCGATGACCATCATCGCCAATTCCAGTCCTGCGGATCGACACCTGATGTTTGTAGCAGATGAGGGACAACTTGGCGAGGGCGTCAAGCCGTATTCCATCAATACTTATGTGCAGGACAAGATGGAATTTGAAGGCATGATCGTGAACCTGGGATTGCGCATGGATGCCTTCAATCCCAATGCCCGCAGGATCACGCACGGCGGGTTCCGTGGTTCCGAGATGCTTCGCACCTATACTCGGGCGCGAGATTACGCCTATAATGAGGGGTCAATATGGTCAACACAAGCCCCCTGGCACGTGGTGTTTAGCCCCCGAATCGGGATTTCGCATCCCATCACCGAACGGGCGCAGTTCCGCTTCTCGTCGGGTGTTTACCTGCAGTGGGCCGATCTGTGGTTCTACTTTGGCGAAGACTTCTGGGTAGCTGGCAAGTCCGAAGACAGAGATATCAACGGCAACGGCCGCATTGACGATACAGAACGCTACAACAATCTCGAAACCACTTATAGCGGACGAAATGGCACGCACCTGTTGCGCCCCGCCAAAACTACGGCATTTGAAGTGGGTGCAGACTGGAACTTTGTTTCGGACTATACCGTAGCACTAACCGCTTATTATCGCTCCGAGGTCGAGCAATTCACCTGGTATCCCAATGAAGACTGGCGGGGACCTCGCGTCAGCCATCTGAGATATTCCCGCACGCTGGACAACGGTGCTTATGGGGATACGCGGGGCGTGGAACTCGCATTGCGCAAGCG
>JAPPIE010000075.1:9687-19667 GCA_028874765.1 Gemmatimonadota bacterium | reverse complement strand
TGGACAACGGTGCTTATGGGGATACGCGGGGCGTGGAACTCGCATTGCGCAAGCGATTCAGCCACAATTTCTCATTCAATTTGTCCTACAACTACCAGTGGGCGTCGTTCACCACGGGCAAGCGAGGCAATGTGATACGCAACATCTACATGGATGAGGAAGGCGTTAGACAAGCTGCCGTCAACATCGCCTATACACATCCCGAATTCGGCGTACCGGTTCCCGATGTGTGGGTTGCCTGGGATGCCCATTCTTCCGGCAGTGAAGTACCCAGACTGATGTCGCAGGAAGACATCGACCTGATTGCCGTTCGGGCCAATAACCGATACGAGTCCGCTACTGTGAATCAGGCTTATGGCAAGATTCTGGGTACGGGCGAATGGGATGGCCTGCGCCCCCTCGAGGGACCGACCAAAGGCAAGGGCATTTACCTGCTCACCGGCGGTTATACGCAGCTATTCCTGAAACCCCGGGCCGGAGACCGGCGACAATTTGGCAGTGCCTCAATGCTGGCATCCTTCCCAGCCGATTACGAACGGGGTGGTGCCATCGTCAGCAGAGTATTGCGCAATACGCGCATCAACCTGGTCACGCGGGTTCAAACGGGAGGGTTGTTCCTCTACAGCCCGCCAGAAGGCGGCGTGCGGCCCTACCGCGAACTGGCCATGGACTCTCGCACAGACCTGGCACTGGAAAGAACTTTTGCCATGACGTCTCGGGTTCAGACCTCGGTCTTCCTGGATATACGCAATCTGTTCAACCAGAAAGACCGGACAAGCCCGACCAACAGGAATGACTACACGTACTACGGGGTTGACGGACCCCGACCGACCGACAGCACCTATCTGGAATACGGCGACGTGCGCGATCGCTCTTATGCGAGCACACCCAGACTGACCCAGGTAGGCGTGCGATTTAACTGGTAGCGGGTTGTGCGAGTGGGTCTTGTAGCCCACTCGCATACCCTTTCCGAAACCCGACATGGAGGGCGAGGAATACTATGACGCGATTTAAAATTTTTACAGGATGGGTCGCAATATGCGCAGCGGTAGGAGCTATTATAGCTACCGATGCCACAGCGCAATTCGACCCGAACACAGTCCCTTTCAGGGAAAACACCAGGGCATTGATCTCCAATTCCTGGAACAACATGGGTATCCAGGGAGGCAATCCCGAGATCAACCGCGGCGGCGACCGAAACGCCTATCCCCACAATGGCGTGGGGCCGGGTTCTTTCGGACAAGTGTTGTCGCAATTTACAAGCGGTCCAAAATCCCAGGTGTACAACGACTACAAAACCTCGATGGGCGATGGCTTGTGGATCATGACGTCCGACGGGCAAATCAGCTTGACCGGACCGAGGGCCTCCCCGTGGATCAGGGATTTTATTCGTCCATTGCCCTATGATCCCAGAGGCAACGAAGAAGAACACTGGGGCGTGCAGCCTGTGCCAGTGTCTGAAAGCACCGGAACCGCCATTGCCAGTTGGAGCGGTGGCGAAGACTTGCCGTGGTTGTCCAATTACTGGCCAGGTATAACAGCAGCGGACCCCGGGTATTATTTTTCGAAAGACATGGATCCGTCTTCGTCTGTTCCTCTCGTAATCGCAAACTACAATCTCCACGGGTATATCATCGATCTGTCGCTCCCCGAAGAGACCATCATCACCCGCTGGGTACACATCAAGCAGGGCATTCAGGTAACGCGGCGGGTCTATAATTGGAGCCATCCGGACTTCGACGATTTTTATCTCGTCGATCTGACCTTCACCAATACGGGTGATTTCGACGGGGATGGACAAGAAGACAATCCCGGCGGCACGCCTACCCAGCACGATATCTATTTTTCGTTTGTAAATTCCTGGGTATCCGCAGCAATGGGCGTTCTGCAAGCCTTTGGTTGGGATGGTTATGTGACGTCGGGTGGTCGCGGTGTGGATGATATCTATTTTTATTCCGATGCGAGCAACTACGCGGGTGCGTTTGCCCCCGGGTATAAAGCCAGCATTTTCCGCGATTCCGACAACCCATTGTCGCCATACGACGACACGGGCGACCCGTATTTCAAACGACTGGGCCATACCGATTCGGATGCGATTGATGTAACCGAAGGCCAGCTTCGAGCACCACAACACATCGTGATGGCACCCATCGCGTTTACCGATGCACCGGGGCTACACGCCTTTAACACCCGGGACATGGGCAAATACGTCCAGCCACAAGGCGACCAGCCCTTCTCGGCGCAGTGGTGGCAGGCGCGATCCAAAGACGACTTTGACGATCCCTATACGGAAAAAGACACCGAGTCCCAGATGTTTGGTGACATGCTAAAAGGGGGAACCAAAGACAACCCGAACGAGAACAACGTAGATGACCGAAAATTTTACATTTTCTCGCAAGTCTATGGTCCGTACACGCTTCGGGCGGGCGAAAGCGCCAAGATCGTGATGGCTTATGTCGCCGGTCACCCGGCTCAGATAAAGAACCAGGATATCCTGACCTGGGACCGTTCGGATGTGTCGGTAGAAACAAAGATCCAGGAATTCAAAACCCTGGGCGAACAAGCGGCATTTGAGAATTTACAACTTGCGCACTTTATTTACGATTCCAATTTCCACCATCCACCGGCACCGACGAACGCATTTATCGGTCCCGATGATCTGACTTCCAGTGGATTTGCCCGGCAACAGATTTCATGGACAGACGCTTCTGACCGGGCAGTAAATCCCTACACCGGGCAACAGGACATCGCGGGCTACCGCGTCTATCGCTCCACCTGGTTTGGTTGGGGACCCTGGGAATTGCACGATACCGTGTTGAAGGGTCAAAGCGGTTCCAGCATCAACGGTCAGTGGTCACTCGCTGGCGGGAAATACACGTATGAAGATCAGGATACCGCCGCCGGGTTTGCATACCACTACTCGGTGCGACCCTACAACAGCGGATATAGCGACTGGATGGGCGGCGGAATGGCAATAGGAGATCTGCCCACGGGCAGGGCGCGTGCCAATGCCACGGGTGGATACGAGAGCGGTTGGGGACCTGCCACTGCGCGCACCTACGACGCCGATGACAGACGACCCTTCCAACCGACCACCACCGAAACCGATCAGCTCGACCGAAAGGTGACAGTGGTACCAAATCCCTATTTTGTGGATGACAAGCATAACTATCCCAGAAGCCGAAATCTGCGCTTTGTGGGGATTCCCCAAAAGTGCAAAATCCACATCTTTTCGGCTTCTGGCGACAGGGTCTATACCATCACGCACGATAATCCAGACCGGGGCGAAGCCCAGTTTCGGCAGGTGACGTATAATCTGGCTGGCGAAATCCAGACCGGACTGTACTACTTCGTCGTCGTATCCGAAACCCCGGGCAGCGAAAACAAGATCCAGCGCGGTACTTTTGTAGTGATCAAGTAGCCGGAGGAGGTATTCATTGTGAAACGAAAAAATCTCATACTTACAGCGTTCCTGAGCCTGCTGCTGATCGCCAGTCCCGCTCTGGGACTTGAATGGGAAGGCGTAACCGCGATCGAAGGAGTCAAGAAAGTCAACATTGCAGGCATGCAGTTTTTGAAAATCGGACAGGGAGCTCGTGCCGTGGGGATGGGCGATTCATACACGGCAATTGCCGATGATATCAACGCCATCTTCTGGAACGGCGCCGGGCTAACCCATGTGGAAAAATTTGCCTATCAGGCCAACTACACCAAATGGCTGGCAGGCACAGAACTGTATTCGGCGGCAGCCGTCTTCAATACCCACTCGTCTCGGGGTGAAGTTCTGGGTATCAGCCTGATTACACAGCAGGTTGAACCCATCGAAGAAACCACCATCTTCCAGCCGAGTGGGACGGGTCAGTTTGTCGATGTGAACTACATGGCGGTGGGCTTGCTCTACGCCATAAAATTCACGGACAAATTCTCGTTCAGTGCCAAAGCCAACTATGTGCAGGAAAAACTCTACACGCAAAAAACCAGCACATTTACCATAGACCTGGGCAGCCATTTCTACACCGGGTTTAGAAGCCTGCGCGTAGCCATGTCGTTCAAGAACTTCGGTCCAGACCAGAAAGCTCGAGAAGAGGCATTCTCCTACCTGATGCCCCTGACCTACAACATGGGCCTGGCCGCCGAAGTCTATGGCGAAAAAGGCGATCCGACCTATTTGACATTGGCAGCCGAGAGCGTATTCCCCGTAGATTTCGAGCAACGCTATCACTTTGGAGCCGAACTATGGGTCCAGAATATGGTAGCTGTGCGCGCGGGCTATAAGTGGAATTACGACCTCGAATCCTTTGCCCTTGGCGCTGGCGTCAAGCAGACAGTGGGTGGGCGCACATTCGCCATAGATGTGTCCTATTCGCTGCTGAAGGATATTGACGGCGTAGCGCTATTTGACTCGCCGTTGCGCATATCAATAGGCGGCACGTTCTAACAAACGGCTATCGCAGTTTCTGCGATGACCATAGTTTGTACATTTTTCGGGCGACTGCCGGGGTTGCACCCTGGCAATCGCCCTTTGTATTCTGTGTAAAAAATGCCTATAAAACAACGCGGAAAAACCTATCCTCTCATCGCGGTGGGGTTGGCGGCCTTTCTGGTATTCGCAAACAGCCTGGGCAACGGATTGGTCTATGACGATCACTTTCTGATCGAACGCAACCGATTGCTTCGCGAAGCCGATGTATGGGGCATTTTAACCACGCATTACTGGGGCGGATACGAGGGTGAAGCCAACGTCAACGGGCAATATCGCCCCCTGACGGTCCTGTCTTTTATGCTGGATGGCCTGGGAGGGATATGGCCCTTCCGATTTCACCTCACCAACGTAATCCTGCACGTGGTTAACAGCCTCCTCGCCTATCTCCTCTGCCTGAGTCTGGGACTAAAACGGGGCGCGATCCTGGCCGGATTGCTCTTTGCCGTACATCCCATCCATGCCGAAGTCGTTGCCGGCATCACATTTGGGCGTGCAGATTTATTGGCTGGCCTGTTTTCTCTATCCGCCCTGTTCCTGTACATCTGCTGGCATAACCGGAACGCGGAAAAGTATTACGGGTTAGCCCTCGCGGGGTTCTTTCTCGCCTTGCTCTCCAAAGAAAGCGCGCTGACCGTACTGGGACTGGTCATCGCCGTCGATCTGACCTTTGCCCTGTCCCGCCCAAAAGGAATACGCAATCTCCTGTGGCAACGCGGCGCGCGCTGGGTCGGATTCATCGGAACTTTTATCCTCTATCTAACCATGCGAAAAGTCGCTGCAAACCTGGGATTCTCAGCCGAAAATATACTCGTCCTCAACAACCCACTCATAGACCACCCCCTCGACTACAGACTCTTGACAGCCGTCGGACTACTCTGGAAATATTTCGTTCTCGTTTTGTTTCCCATCAAATTATCCGTAGATTACTCTTATAACGCCATACCCGTCACCACCTCTATACTCGCGCCCGAAGCAATAGCGGGCATAATCCTCGGCATCGCAAGTCTTCTATTATGGGTAGGTGCTTTTCGCTGGCGCTGGCCCTGCGTATTTTTTGCTCTATCATTATTCTTTGTACCCTATTCAGCCGTATCGCAAACGCTCGTATTGATCAACGCCATCTTTCAAGAGCGATTTCTATACATCCCAGTCCTGGGTTTATTCACGCTGTGCGGTCTGGGATTTGAACACCTTGAAAAACACCGCAAAACAGTCGCCATTGCCCTCGCCGCCCTCATCCTCGTGGCCTATAGCACCCGAACCATTATCCGAAACACCGAATGGCGAGACGACTTAACACTTTATCAAAGTGCAGTAACAGCGTATCCCAAAAGCGCGAAAATGCAACACGCCCTGGGCGACGCCCTATCCGAACGCGGCAGGATGTCCGAAGCCGAAACAGCTTATAGAAATGCTCTATCAGTGCAAAAAAGCGCCCTGACCTATAACAACCTGGGAAATCTCTATGCCGCAACAGCCCGTTTTAAGAACGCGACAGCCGCATATCAAAAAGCAGTAGAAATAGAACCGGATTACATCGAAGCCTACATGAACAAAGGACTCGCAGCAATGCAGGCCGGACAAATAACCGACGCGCATTCGGCCTTTGAACGAGCAACTATACTCGACCCGACCAACGCAGAAATTTTCTACAACCTGGGCGTGGTCCGCGAAAAATTGGGCCATCCCGCACATGCCACTACCGCTTATGCCCGTGCCATAGCATTGCGTCCAAATTGGGCTGAAGCGTATTTTAACCTGGGAAAAGCCCATCGTGACAACGGCGAAAAAACCGCAGCCATACAGGCGTACACGCGCTTTATAGAACTCTGGCGAGGTGACCCGCAAGTCGCGCAACTGGCGCGACGGGAATTGGAAAAACTCAATGAAAAATCCCCTTCCCGATAGCCGTGCCATTCGGAAATTTTTCGACAAAGCTGCCGAAAACCGGGACCGTTGGCGCAAGCGCAACCGCGCCTATCACGAAGAAGTCTTGCGATTTTGCCGCTGCGCTGTGCCCGAAGGATCGTCTGTCCTGATCATAGGATGCGGCACCGGCGACCTGCTCGCGGGCCTGAAACCGGGACGGGGACTCGGCATTGACTTCAGCGAACCAATGATAAAACGCGCGCGCAAAAAATATCCCGATCTGGAATTTCGCGTGGGACGCGCCGAGAATTTGCCCGAAGGGGAGCGATTCGAGTGGATCATCCTATCGGACCTGCTGGGTTTTCTGCCAGACATCCAGCGCGTATTCAGCGAACTGTGGAAAGTCGTACTCCCCGGCTCCCGCGTCCTGATCACGCACTACAATCCCCTGTGGAAACCCGTGCTAAAAACCGGAGAAATATTCCGCTTAAAAATGCCCGAACCCGTGCAAAACTGGTTGACACACCGGGACATTCAGAATTTACTTTATCTATCGGGCTTTGAAGAAATTCGACGGGAAACCCGTCTGTTTTTGCCCCGCCGCGTCCCCCTTATCGCCTATCTTGCCAATCGCCTTTTGGCAAGAGTGCCGGGATTGAGACGCCTGTGTCTCATACAAACACTCGTCGCTCGCCCCGTCTTTCCCGCACGGGAAGCATCCGCAGTCACTTGCTCGGTCATAGTCCCCTGCAAAAACGAGTGCGGCACAGTAGAAGCGGCAATTGCGCGCACACCTGCGATGGGGGCGCATACAGAACTAATCTTTGTTGTGGGACATTCAACAGACGGCACCGCCGAAGAAGTCGAGCGATGCATGGCGGCATATAGTGGAACAGACATCCGCCTGATCCGGCAAACCGGAACGGGCAAAGGCGATGCTGTGCGGCAGGGATTTGACGCAGCCAGAGGTGATATATTGATGATCCTGGACGGCGATCTGACCGTCGCTCCAGAGGAACTGCCCAAATTCTTCGACGCTCTCGTATCGGGCCGCGCTGACCTCGCAGTGGGATCTCGTCTCGTATATCCCATGGAACAACAGGCCATGCGATTCCTGAACCTTCTGGGCAACCGATTTTTCGGCTGGATATTGAGCTGCCTGTTGGGACAACGCATCCTGGATACCCTGTGCGGTACCAAAGTCCTGTTTGCCTCGGACTACAAAAAATTGGCCAGAACGCGTCGAGACGTATGTGACTTCGATCCCTTTGGAGATTTTGATCTCCTCCTCGGCGCGTCCAAACTCGTTCGCAAAATCGTAGAAGTACCCGTGCGCTATCGGGATCGGGTGTACGGAACCACGCAGATCCACCGCTTTCGGCACGGCTTTTTGCTACTGCGCGTATGCTGGACTGCTTTTCGAAAGTTGCATTGAAAACGGGACCTACCCCCCTAACCCCCCTTCCTATGAGGAAGGGGGGAACCAGGTCTCCCCTCCCCGTCTCGGGGAGGGGCCGGGGGAGGGGTCGCGATGTACCAGGAGACATACCGTGTTCACTTCACCAATAGTCAGATACGCATTGCTCATGGCTGTCGTACTCTGGAGCACCGCAGACGCCCAGGAGGACTTAATCCTCCGCACTGGAGCGACCGGTCAGGTGTGGACCTATTCTCGAGAAATGGGCGGCATCGCACTGACGGAACTGTGGACCAATGGTGCAGAACGGGAACAGTGTCTCGGCATTTTCCCCGGGCGACCAGGTCAACTGGGAAAAACAGAAACCGGAACCATCGTCTTCCAATCCATCCCCCTATTATTGCCCGCACCCGGCGACATCTTGCACAGGGGACACACCATCTCTCTTGCCCCATCCCGATACTGGGAACTGACGTCATCGGGACGCGATATCCTCATAATAGATGATCCGGATCTGGAATCCATTATCTGGACCACTGAAAAAGCCATAAAAGGATTAAAACCAGCCGCCCCTGCTATTGGCAAAAACGCCCTACCCAACCTGACATCGGGCTTCAACGCCGTGCGCCTGGCGCAACTGAGCCTCTCGCGCTGGGAGTTCAAACAAGCCTCTGCCTATTACAAACAAGCCGCGCGCCATTTTGAGACATTGGCCAGACAATCCGCGAAAAACGGCCTATCCAAATCCCCCATGCAGGACTATGTGCAAACCTTTCAAACCGCCGCGCAAGAAATTCGAAGAAACGGATCCCGCTGGGTTTGCCGCGACCACCTCACCGCAATCTCCAGACTATTAACCGCATATCGCCGCGACCACCGCGGAGAAATGCCCGACCAACTGTCCGCGCTTCAAAAATGGGCTGCTGCGGAATCCCGGGCAGATCCCGAGACCATCGCCCGTCTGTTCCGCGCACCCGCAGATCGGGACAACACGCGGCCCATCAGCTATTTCTACAGACCCAACGCCGCTACAGGTGAAGCCATTATCATAAGCTATTTTTACCCCGGCCGCCTCGTAGAACTGGTTCGACAGACCGAAAGCTATCGCGTACAGGACCGTCCCATTGGAAAAACACAGATAGATTCACTCGTAGAAATGGGCAAAACCCTCCTATCGCAAAACGACACCCTCGCCGTACCAATACTAACCGCACTCACCCATGTCGCACCCGAGATAGAACTGGGCCATTGCCTCCTCGGCTATGCCTATTTAGAAATAGAGGATTACGACCGCGCGCGGGACGCTTTTGAGCGAGCAATTGACCTCAATCACCGCCTATCCGAGGCGTACAACGGACTGGGACTCGTCTTTCAAAATCGCCCCAAAGGCATGTACAACGCCATCCGCTATTTCAGAAGAGCCTTGCAGTGGCCTCCAGATGAACGGCTATCGCAGCTATACAATACCCACCGCGATGCCCGTTTCAACATGGCGCAGACGCGATATAAGCTCAAAGAATACGACACCAAACGCGACCTCGACCACGTCATCGCACTGGACCCGACCTACGCGCCGACCTACAAACTGCTGGGCAAATGGTGGGAAGAGCAGGAAGAAGACTATGAACAGGCGGCCATGGCCTATGCCCGCTATATAACACTCGCGCCCGAAGACCCGGAAGGCAGAGAACTGCTCTCAAGAGCCTATTTGCGAAGCAAAAACTTCGACCGCATCGTCCAATTGCTGGAAAACCACATCCGCCAGTACCCCGAAGAAATAACATCTCTGCCCATCCTGGCGCAGGCGTGTTTGGAACTGAAGCGTCCAAACTGGGCACAAACCTATTTCTCCCGCTATGTGGCGCACCTGGACCCGCAACACCGCGCACTATACGAAGACATCCAATTTCTCGCATCCGTTGAAGAACTCGAAGAATACAACAGCCTCGGCACAGACGTGGCGCGTTCCTCATTTTTGCGACAGTTCTGGGCACTGAAAGATCCAAATTTGATCACGGCACCCAACGAACGCAAACTGGAGCACTACAGACGGGTATGGTATGCCCTGACAAATTTCTCAGAGAAAAAAAAGCCCTTTGACCGGCGCGGCGAAGTCTATATTCGCTTCGGAGAGCCTGACTATCGGTCCCGGTCCAACATGTTAAACCTGCAACAAAGCCTATCCGTACAGCGGGTGAAAGAGCGCGTGGC
>JAPPIE010000075.1:0-9587 GCA_028874765.1 Gemmatimonadota bacterium | reverse complement strand
ACGCGGTCTCCGTTCCGGAAGACGCCTCTATGGTGCGCTGGGAGACCTGGATTTATACCGATGTGAACGGCGGCATCGAAATAACCTTCACCGACGAAGCAATGAACGGTAATTTCGACTACGCGCCCGCGCCCCTGGATCCCAACATCCCCATCCGCACACTTGCCCTGCTGAACCGGTACAATCCCCGCAGAGTCACCGAGTTCGCCGCGCGGGTAACACCGGATTATTACGCAACCCCAGAAAACACCCACCCCCTAGAATTCTATTACGACCTCGCAGATTTTCAGAGCCTCCAAAATGACGTGAGCGCGCTGGAAGTCTATACGGGAATCCCGCGGACACTGGGGCGGTATTTTGCCGAAAACAACACTACCGAACTGGTCGTGGAGCGAACCGTATCCCTCTTGAACGAACAAACCGGAGACGTATATCGGCGCACCGGCGATGTGCGCTTTCGCAATGAAGGCGATCAAACCGGCATACAGGGCGCCTTTGTACCCGATGTCGTGCGCCTGGACGCCCCACCGGGATATTACAAGCTGGAAGTACAGCTACAGGACCGCCTGTCCGGGCGGCAGGGGCGTTATCGCCAAATAATCGAACTGGAAAAATATCAGACCCGCTCGATGAAAGTGAGCGACCTGGAACTCGCATGGCGCATTGCAGAAGGCGGACCCCAGGACAAATTCCGCAAAGGCGAGTTACACGTGGTGCCCATGCCCACGCGAACCTATCCGAAGGGACAAAACATTTTCGTGTATTACGAAATCTACAATCTGAAACGCGATGAATTTGGTCAGACAAAATACCAGGTGGAATACACAATCGCGCCAAAAGGCAAAGGCGTGGGCGGTGCCGTATCTCGCATGGTGAGAACGCTTGGTGGCAAACGAGAAAAAGTGTTAATGGGATATGAACAGGTCGGAACAATGGACCTGGAAACCGTCTATACCGAATTGGAATTGGGCGACCGCGAACCGGGACGCTACGCGCTGGAAGTCGTGATAACCGATTTGAACAGCGAACAGACCGCCTCTAAAAATGCCCTTTTTGTAGTACAGTGAGACAATTATGAATATTCGCTATTGGGTACATTTCCTTCTACTTTTCTGCATTGCCGGACATGCCTCCGCCGAAGACACAGACCTGGATGCCGTATATCTCAAAGCTCAGGCTCTCGGGCGAAAAACCCTGATCAGAGAAGCCCTCAACACATTAAACGAAGCAGTGCCCAGTTCTGCGGACTCCACCCTGCTACTCGCCCGTATCGGCCATCTCTATCTTCGGCTACAACTGCCCGACAGCGCAGAAGCCGCATTTGAGCGATCGCTGAAAAACGATCCGCATCAGGGAGATGCCCACCTCGGATTGGGACGCGTTCTACTGGAATATCGCAACAAACTCAAACGCGCGACCTCCCATCTCAAACAGGCGATCCAGGCCGATTCCAACCGCGCCGAAAGCCGCGAAGTCCTCGGCAGAACCCATCTGGCGCGCGGAAAAGAAAAAGACGCAATAGAAGCGGCAAACAAGGCACTACAAATCAATCCCCGCTATGGTCCCGCCCACCTGCTATTGGCGCGTCTTTATCGCAAAAAAGGCGATACCCCCCGGGCACTATCCCACTACAACACCTACCTGTCCTATGGCGCACAGGACGAAACGCCCGCACTTGAATTTGCCCTTGAATTTTTGACCGAAAAACGCTACAACGTCGTAACCGAGATCGCTTCGCGCATGACCGATGCGCGAAGACTTCCGCTATTGGCGCAAGTACTTCTGGCCTCGCGGCGCTATGAAGACGCCCTATCCGTATTTCAAAAATATCTGGACACTCTATCTCAACGGGAAAAAGCAATCTATGAAGACATTTCCCTGATCGCCACGCCGGAAGAAATCGCATCCTACCGCACAATCTCAGACGAAGATATAGACGCCTTTCTGAACGCCTTCTGGATCCGCAAAGACCCTTTTGGCACAACCGGAGGAAGCCAGAGACGCGCAGAACACTACCGCCGCGTCTGGCACGCGCGAACCTTCTTTGGGCGTTACAAATACCCCTTTGATCAGCGGGGCGAAGTCTATATCCGATACGGAGAGCCGGATTACCGCTCAACCTGGCGCGAGCCCAATGCCAGCGTACCGATCCCCGTGCAGCGCATCCAGGAAAAACTGGCATTTCAACTCTACGGCCGTCCCGGCACAACTGTAACCTACACCGGACCCGTATTTCCCGTCCGCATTGCGCTTCGAAATGTCGAAAGCAACCTCCCCCTCGAAGAAGACGACGGCACCCTCGGCTTGCGCGGATGGAAACCCGTAACAGCCGGAAACGATTTCTCCAGCGTACCCTGGGAAGTGTGGATCTATCCCGACATCAACCACGGCATAGAAGTCGTATTCACCGACGAAATGCACTCAAATATCTTCGGCTATGCCCCTGTACCGACCATCGACAGAGAAGATGTTTATGACGTCGCTTCTCGCGGGTCGCCGCTCAGATTCCTCCAAATGGTGAACGACTTCTCGCCTGCATCACAAGTCGCAGCAGCAGCGGCAAAAAAACCCGAACGCTACGACACATCCGACCTCGATCCCCTCAACTTCTACTACGAGGCCCTGTCATTCCGCGGAAAAAATGGCAAAACAGACCTGCAAATCAACATCGGCCTCCCAATCGACGAAGTGGCAATGTCCAGCGACCCGGATACCACAGTCGTAATCGAGCGGCGCATCGCCCTCGTAGATGACCAGAACCGCGAAGCAAAACGCCTGCGGGAAGACGTAGGCATCCCCATACCCCCTGGACTCCGGGGAAAAAGCCTGATCGCCAGAGACCGCATCGACATCCCCCTATCCCCCGGCGAATATGACCTCGCCGTACAAATGTGGCGCGTCAACACCAATCGCCTGGGCAATTATCGGGAAAAAGTGCGCCTGCACGATTTTTCAGGTGACAGTTTAATGCTCAGCGATCTACAGATCGCACAGCATATTGAACAACCGGCTTCCTCAAACGAAAGCCAAAGCGACACTGCGCGCAACAAATGGCGCATCACAACATCGCCATCCCGCACCTTTTTTCTCGGGACTCCCATCTTCGTTTATTTTGAAATTTACAACCTGACGCGAGACACCTTCGGGCAAACGCGCTACCAGGTCGCCTTTGCCGTAGCACCGGAAAAAGGACGCGAACTCGCCTCGCAACCCAGAATACGGCGCAGAGATGGGGAACTGATCACCGTACAATACGAACAAACGGGGCGCGACCTCTGGACTGCCGACTACGTCGAACTGGACATCGGCCGCATTGAAACCGGGCGGTATCGGTTAATCATGACAGTAAAAGACCTCAACAGCGCCCAGACCGCTATTCGGGAGGGGATATTCAGAATCGGTAAGAGGTAAAAATTAAAAATTGAGCGCAGAACGAACATATCCAATCGCAAATTCGCCAGATCCTGCGAACAAAGGAGTCACAGTCCGATCGCTGATCTTTGGGCTTGTGCTGGTCATTGCAATCAACGCACTGGCAACAGTCGCGCGATATATCATGCACAGCTCCTTTATGGCCTACAGCCACATGCCCATGGGCAACCTGATGCTCACCCTGCTGTGTCTGATTGTGTGCAGTGTGCTCGCGCGGTACTTTGGCAAACCCTTTGCCTTTTCCCCGGGCGAATGGCTCGCGATCTTTTCAATGGGCTTTATCTGTTCCCTCGGTCCCACATACGGGGTAAGCGGATATCTGGTCGGCGTCATCGTAACCCCCTACTATTTTTCCTCGCCCGAAAACCGGTGGGCAGAGTTTTTGCACCCGCACCTGCCCGAATGGATTATTCCATCCAATCGCGACGGCGCAATGAACTGGTTCTACGACGGCTTGCCCGCCGGTGCGCCCGTGCCCTGGTCCGTCTGGATCGGTCCCCTCTTCTGGTGGTTCACCTTTGTATGTGCCATAGCACTCGCCTGCTTTTGTGCCTCGGTCATCATGCGCAAACAATGGGCAGAGCACGAAAAACTGGTCTATCCCGCCATGGAGCCCATCGTCGAATTGACCACACAGCCGGGCACGGGACGGACCTATTTGCCCGAGTTTATGCAGGGACGGATGTTCTGGACTGGATTTGGCGTGGTGGGCGTGATATTCGTCTGGAACATCATCGCGTGGTTTCATCCCGCGCTGCCCAAATTTCCAACCGCCGCCGGCACCTGGGTTCCCATTGGCAGGAACTTTCCGCCGCAATGGGTATTCGTAAGCACCGTGGGAATATGCTTTTCGTATTTTGCGAGCCTGGAATTATTGTTCAGCATGTGGCTCTTTGATCTCATATTCATCGTAGAATCCGGCATCCTCGATCAACTCGGCATACCGGCCTTTAACCGCTACTACGCCTCCAAACGCTACCTCTGGCAAACAACGGGCGCATTTGTCGCCCTATCTCTGTGGTGGGTGTGGATAGCGCGGGCGCATCTGAAACAGGCATTTCAAAAAGCGCTTTATCCAAAAAACGCGCACATAGACGACAGCCGAGAACTCATATCCTATCGCGCAGCCTTCTGCTGCCTCGCCGCCTCGGTCGCCTACGCACTGGTCTGGTTGTCCGCAGCGGGCATGGCGTGGAAAGTCCTCGCCATCCTGTTGCCATTCATGTTCTTGACCTATGGTGCCGTATCGAAAATCCTGGCCGATTCCGGACTTATTTACGTCATGGCACCATCCAGAGCCTGGACACTGACAACCGCGCTCATGGGTGGTGCCCGCGCCATACCAGCGGCGTCTCATGCCATGATCTATCCGGCATCTGTCGCCATCGATCACTTCCGCGGATTTACCTTTTCCGTGGGCACGCACATCAACCGCCTGTCCGACTTCATCACCGGCAACAAACGCCCCCTCTTCGGTGGCCTCTGTGTGGCTTTTGTGGTCGGCATCGTCTCATCCACCCTCTTTACAATCTGGCTGGGCTATCGCATTGGCGGGTACAATTTCTCGCCAAATTGGCTCATCATTCGCGCAGGCATAGGCGGATATCAAAATTCCGTCAACGCGATCGTATCGCCGCAACCGATGGAAGAGATCGACTACTATTTCTTTCTCATCGGAGCACTCGCCATGTACGCCCTGTTATTCCTGCGATACCAATTCACCTGGTGGCCCCTGCACCCCATTGGCCTCGCCCTATCGGGCACCGGACTCGCCCGCCTCACCAGCTTCACCATCTTTGTCGCCTGGCTGATCAAATTCACATTATTGCGCATCGGCGGGGCACCTTTTTACCGCCGCTCCAAACCGTTTTTCGTCGGCATGCTCGTGGCTTATGTCCTGTCAACCGCCCTGGGCCTCATCGTAGATGCGATCTGGTTCATGCCCCAGGGACATACGGTTCACAAATGGTATTGAACGAAACAATTGCTGTATAAAACTGTATAAAGGGTAAGGAATTTGATTATTCAAACGTGTGTCAACAGGAGGATGACATGACTGGCAAGAACCATTGGTTGATACTTTGCGTCTTCTTACTCCCGCAACTCTTGTGGGGGCTTGAGGCGCATGACCAATCGAATGCCGAGTCGGTAACAGACGCCATTGAGGTTCTTACATTCCATTTACAGGATAACCCCAAAGACGGTGATGCCTGGATAAAGCTCGGTTATGTATATCTAAGTGAAGAGCGATTGACGGATGCTAAGAAGGCTTTCGACAAAGGCGTACGATATGCAAAGTCGGCTGAGGCATACACCGGGTTGGGAAAAGTTTATGTAATGATGGAAAGAATGGATCAAAAGGCATTTGTAGCTTTTCGTCAAGCTTTAGGTGTAGATCCTGCATATCTCGAAGCCCAAATGCAGATTGCGCTATTGCACGTAGAATTAGGTAATCAGGATGCAGAGAACGCATTGCGCCGAGTTATCGAAATGGACCCAAACTATGCCCCGGGATATCGCGAGTTAATTTTATGGTACGAGCAAGCTCACCTAAATTATAAGCGGGAGATAGTACAATACTGCGAACAATACATCGCCCACTTTCCAAATGATCCGATGGGATATTATCACCTGACACTATCACATCTTGAAAATCATCGCTACGATGAAGTCCTGAAGATAAGTGCTGAAGCAAAAGCGCGTTTTTCGGATGACTTGAGATGGATGCCATTGGTAGCGCAAGGGTACGCTTCGCGAGGTGATACAGAGCGTAGTTTGATCCTGTTTGAAGAATATTTGCAAGGTGTTTCTGAGGATGAACGCGCCTATTACAATGATCTATCGCTTATCGCTACGGATGCTGAACTGGAGGCACTGGAATCCATCTCAGAGGATGAGCGCGAAGATTTCTTAACCCGATTTTGGGAAAGTCGCGAAGGTGCTTTGATGTTGGGTGGAGATGCCCGACGTATGGAACATTATCGACGTGTGTGGTATGCGCGTACATTCTTTGGTCGTAAGGATCAGCCGTGGGATAGACGCGGTGAGGTATATATTCGGTATGGAGAACCTGATTACAGGTCCAGTTCTGGAGGTGAGAATTCGATACCGAGTGTGGCAGTTCAGAATTTTAAGATGCGTAAAATAGATGAATTATTTGGTCGCACTTTCGGATATAAGGCACAAGAACAGAGCCGATATTTATTGCCCCGGGTGCTGCCTGGTGAATCGTGGACACCTGGAACGCCATCGATGTACGAACCGAGTATTTCTGTAGAAGATCCACGCGAATTAGACACGCAGAAACGGATTGAATATGAGAATGCTGGGGAGGAAATTAAAATTGGCTTAGATCAAGTACCTCTGAGCGAGTGGTTATGGGAAGTTAAAGGGCCCTTTGGAACAGTGCATCTCAATATTCCGCCAGGATTATCATGGGGTATTGAGCCTGTTGCTCCGATTGAGCGTTCTTCTGATGGGACAACCAGGGTGCCCTGGGAATCCTGGGTATATCTGAATATCGGTGATGGATTGGAGTTTGTATTTACCGATCGATATATGAGTGGCAGTTGGGATTTTCCGCTTCAACCAAATACGATTTGGCATGCGTCTTTGGGGCTGCATGCCTCTTTGCATTCTCCTGCATATCAACTCATGCAAACAGTTTCGGAGTTGCCCGAGTATTTTGATGTTCCCCCAGGTGTTAAATTATTAGAATTTTATTATGATACGGTGAGTTTTCGCGGAGAAAATGAACGCTCTTCACTGGAAGTTTATTTTGGTATTCCGCCAGAGCAAATTCGTTTAGAAAATGTAGATGATCGGGTTGTTCGTATGGCGGTAGAAAGAACCATTGTTCTGGCTGATGCCAAAGGAGACTCGATCTATCGCAAAACGGATGAGCTCGCCTTTGAAGGTGAGGTGGCAAAGAATCAAGACAAAGGATTATTTGTAGAATTGGCATCTCTGGATGTTCCGCCTGGTCATTATACCCTGGGTGTAAAGTTAGCAGATCGCGTATCTGGCCGGTGGGGTATGTATCGCCAGCAGGTGGAAATCCCGACATTTGAAGATTCCTTGGCCGTTAGTGAAATCGAAATGGCCTATAATATATCTGATACATCACAGACATCGCAGACATCAAAGTTTACAAAAGGTGAGCTTGTGGTGATACCGTCTCCTACGAGGAGTTTTAATTTGCATAAGGATGCAAACCTGTATTACGAAGTGTACAACCTGACGCTGGATGCGTTTGGTCAGGCGAAATATCGGGTGACCTATACCATTCGCCCAAATGTGTCTGGCAGCAAGGCGGTAGCAAGTGTGGTCATCGGTGGATTGAGACGGCTGTTTGCTGGCGCGAAAGAACCGGAGTTTACGATTAGCTATGAACGGGTTGTGAATGCGACAGAAGAACCCGTTTTTTTCGCATTGGAGACAGAGTCTCTGAAGCCTGGTCTCAAAATGGTGGAAGTAGCCATTGATGATTTAAATTCGGGACAACGTGTGAATCGACAGGCTGTGTTCAATGTCGAGGTGCCGCCAGAACCTTAATCAAAAAACCACGTCCTTTGTTTTTGTTCACGCCTTCCCCACTGAGACAGAAAGGGATGTGCTATGAAGAAGCGATTTACAATTCGCATGGGATTGATCGCGTTGGCTTGCCTTTTGGGACCTGGCACGTCCAGAGGGGAAACCGCAATAGACGCGCTGTTTCAGAATGCACTGGAACAAATTGGTCAGGTGAGTCAAAAGGAAAGTATCAAAGCTTTCGAAGAGATTATTTCCAAAGACAAAAATTATGCCCCTGCATATAACGAATTGGCCAAACTGCATCTGCTGGACCACAGCGTAAATGGCCGACAGCGCGCAATGCGGATGATACAGCAGGCAATCGCAATTGATCCCGACAATATTGCGTATCGGCTGATACGCGGAAAGATTTTGTGGCATCAAGGCTTTCGATCCCGCGCATTCCACCAATTTGAGAACGTGATGGAAAAGGATCCCAACAATACAGATGTTCTCAATAGGCTGGGTATGTTCTGGGTGTATGAGTTTCTCAGAGCAAAAGATAATTCCCAAACCCGGGATTTCAGGGGTTTTGCCCAGGAAGCGAAACGAGAGGCAATTCAGGTCTTGCGAAAAAGCATTCGGTTAGATGGGACCAATCAGCAACCTTATTATTTTTTGGGCATAATTTACTTTGAAGATAAATACTGGGATGCCTTCCATGCCTTGATGCAAGCCCTGCGCGCACAACATCCAGATGACAAAAATGCACTCTTGTTCTGTGGGCTTGCCGCCTATCAGATTGGCGAATTCGATGACTCGCATGAATACTATCAACGCGCTCTTGACTTGATGCGTATTGAAGAACGCGAGTTACTCGAATCAATTGACCTGCTTGTGTCCGAAGAAGATCATGCACCCCGCGATACGACGCAGACGATAGATGCGCTCTTGGAACGCGAGATGTTTTGGAAGCGTCAGGACCCACTCTATTTGTCTGATTTTAACGAAAGAAAGATGGCACACTTTGGTCGTATGGCTTATGCTAATTTGCGATTCAGGCGATTTTCAGATAATGTCGAGGGCTGGCAGACGGATATGGGGAAGACCTATATCAAATTTGGAAGATATAGACGTAGAAAAACCTTTTTCTTTTCTGTAGGAGGGGACCCGTATAGGGCATTTCACAGAATGATGGAAACCTGGTACTACGAAACATTCAAGATCGAATATTGCGGGAATGGCAGTGATCGCTGGAGCTTCTGTGGTGGTTTTGAGGTAGGACAAAGTGGTGCCCGCTTTCACCCGGGGTACTTCGACGAAGCCTCGCATCACACCTTCCGAAAAACAGTCCAACGCTTTGTCGATCCCTATCTCAATCGAAAGTACACCCTTCCCCATCAGATCGCTGCCTTTGAAGAACAAAACAGGATACGAGTCGAACTCAGCTATATGATCCCAAAAGACCGATTACAAGAAATTCCAGGAACGGGCAAAGTGCGTTTTTGGGATGGCGTCTTCTTCTTTGATCAGCAATGGAATGATATGTATAACGACCGCAAATCCAGGATCCTCGCTCTGCCGCCGCAGAAGTCTGCCTCAAACGCCGCTGCACAACATCGCAACGATCACCTGTTGATCTC
>JAPPIE010000351.1 GCA_028874765.1 Gemmatimonadota bacterium | reverse complement strand
CAGGTATATTCATCCACCGACACCACCCGATACCCCGCCAGCGACACCCGATCTGCCAACAATTCGGGCAATCCTTTTTGTAAAAACGCATCCCACGAAATTTTATGCCACGGTGCCTTAACTGAAAGACTCATCAAATTCCTCCTGTCTGTTATTTGTACATCCTTCCCCATGCCTCTGCGAGTTGCTTGCGCGCGTGGAACAGCCGCGATTTCACTGTCCCCTCTGGAATCGCCAGCCGTTCGGCAACTTCTCGAAGTGCCACCTCATCTTCGTACACCATCTGAAATATCTCGCGTTTTTCCTCTGGTAGCGCATCGATCAACGCCTGCAAAATGCGCCGCTGTTCAGCGCGTTCTAATTGCACATCGGGTCCCAGCGCAGCCCGATCGATCATCCACCCTGGAACGGGTTGTTCTTCGTCCTCCTCATCGTAAAGCGAAGGCATTTCCAGAGGCTGTTCGCGACGGCGACTTTGGCTTCGCAATTGATTCAGCGACAAATTTCTCGCAATCCGAAACAGCCATCCCCGAAAAGACCCTTGCCCCGACCATTGATCGGCCCGATTCCAAACTCTGAGAAAAACCTCCTGTGTCAAATCATCTGCAGCGACCGGATCCCGCGTTATCCAACGCAGACTCTCGGTCACCTGTGCCTGGTAGCGTGCAAACAGAATCGCAAAAGCCTCTTGATCCCGCGCCACAATTCGCTGCATCAAAATCGCGTCCGATGGTGTCAAAAAATATCCTCCTGTGGGAATCGACACCGCCCAATGCCCGAAGGTTCAAAAAAAGTGTGATCCGCAGATGAACGCAGATGAATGCAGATGAAAAAGGTGTGAAGGACCTGATCTCCGCCAGCGGTGCGTCCACCCAGATATAAAAAAGCGCAGTCCTGTGAGACTGCGCTTCAATCTTCCTATTCAGATATGCCTCGTGCCTCTCACCCCTCGCCTTCAGGCTGATCTGGCAACAAAAAGACCCCCTTGAAAGGACTGAAAGACACCTCTTCTAAAAATTCGACTTCCGCCTCAAATTCGCGTCGAATCACCATGCGGTCTTCCATATCTTCAACACTGGTCTCAAGCTGTCGATCCATCAACTCAAACACCTTGGCGCGCACCTCCTCCCTCATCTTCCCTTCTTCAAAACACCTCTGGCGAAACGCCTCAATCTGCATATCCGATGGCAAAAGCGATTCCATATCTAATGCCAGTGCCAGAATGAGATTGCGCAGCAACCCGTCATACGTGCGCGCTTCAACAGCTATTTCTACCTCGGTCAGCGCAGCCCTGGGAATAGACCGCAAAAACGCAAGCCGCCTGAGCGCAACCTGATAAGCCGCGTAATCGCGCTTTGGATCGACCAACTGGGATTCATCTTCCTCGTCATCGGGGGGACGCATCCACGTCTCTGGCACCGCATTTGCCCAGCGAGATACTGCCTGATATTCCGACTGCAAAAATTTCACTTCGGGACGCAGCAACATCGCCCGACACATCTGCGCCATTTCTTGCAATCGAAAAAATGCGATTTCATACCCGCGCTTCCGGCACGCTTCAAAATTTCCTTCCGCAATAATTTCCACAGCCCGATTTAAATCGCTTTCCGCTCGCGCCTCCAGACCGAGATCCATAGCAATCAGTGCCTGCCGCACCCCGTGTTCCAAATTCTCACGCCTGATTGCAATACCCGACCGGTAACGCTTGCCATAGTGCAAACCCTGCAAGCGCAAAAAGCCCAAAAGCGCATCCCCAATATTTGGCGGCAACTTTTCAAAGCTCGTCCCCAATTCAATGGCCTGCCCCACAAAACTCTCGGAATCAATGCGAAACCGACTCAAATCCAGCGTAGCGAGTGGATTTTGTGTAGAACGCCCTTCACTATTCATCGTTCCTCCTCTCCCACGCCCCGCGAATGACGGACCGCATCAAATCGGCATCCGCATCGAAAAGTGCATCCAGAACACCTCCGACAACGGGATCCTCTATTATCGTACTCGGCATTTCACCCACAGCAGCGCCTTCGGAAAAGAGTTGGTGCCGGTAAACCGCCGCACCCGCAGCCCCCACGACCTCATTCATCCGCATATCCTTCACATAAGGAATCAGAGCCTCTTCGAGCAACCCGGGATCCACACTATTCAGCAATTCGGCACACTTATTGGCGTCCCCAAGCATAGATAGTGCCCGAAGCCATTCAAACGATACTTTTGACCGGACCTCAGCACTGTCCATAGGCTCTAACGTATCTTCCACAGTACGCTGAAAAGTACCCGGTGTCATAGCGCGTATCAAATGCGTATTAAACCCCTGCCGCTCCGGATCGTAATCAATTAGCCCCGTCAACATCTCTGTAGGCAAATGCGCCACCACATCTGTCGAATAGCCCGGATTGCCATCTTCATCCATACCCGTTATCGACAGCATATTCTCTGGATCTTCATCCAGAACAACGAGCGCGGCCTGCGCCTCCACTGTCATAGTCTGCACCAGTGCCCTGGCATCTTCTTTTTTTCCCTCGCGAAGCAGATCGCGTATCTGGCTGCTCTGCGCGGCCAATTCCATAAATCCAGTTGACCACGCACCGACGACTAATCGGTCATCCTGAACCTCGATGGGTTTCACTTCGGGTTCTTCTACATCAACCGCGTCGCCCATCAAATGCGATTTGAGACGAATCTTCCCCCTTTCTACTTTGTCCTTACACGTCACACACAGGCGCGTATAGGGAACGACCTTGAGGCGTTCTTCTGAAATAACCGCCTCGCAAATGACACACCTCACCCCCGTCCCGCCATCGAGCGGCTGTTGTGCCATATCGCCCTCCATTGGGGTTTTGAAAACCCTCCGCGCACATCGCGGAGACGACAGAATTATAGCGGAGATAAATGTAATCGAATAAACTCGGAATGTCAACCTTTAACTTACTGTTTATCAAAGATTTACAAATTTGACAAACAAAGAGGAATTTGTTATATTTATACCGTCGCCGAAGAGATTGCATCTGATCCCTTCGGCGTTTTTTTAGTGAACCACAACAAACAAAGGCCCGATTCAACAATCCCGATCGAGCCTTTTTATTTTTTTACGGACACAGCATCCCGTTTCCTATCGGAACAACAGACTGATATCCAGCGCCTTCACCGAATGCGTAAGCGCCCCCACTGAAATAAGATCCACGCCTGTTTCTGCAATTGCCCGCACGCTATCTAAGGACACATTGCCCGAGGCTTCCAACTCGGGTCTTTTGCCTTTTAATTTTTGCACCTTTTGCACGGCTTCGCGCATCTCATCCAGGCTCATATTGTCTAACATCACGCGATCCGCGCCCAAAACGAGGACCTCATCGAGTTCTGATAGCGTTTCCACTTCCACCTCCACGGGCACTTCTCGGCCTTCAAAATCCATCCCTTTCCACACCGAAAGCAGTGCCGGCCCAATACCGTCCGCTGCCTCAATGTGATTCTCCTTCATCAACACCATATCGAACAACCCCACCCGATGATTCACACCACCGCCTGTAGAGACAGCATATTTATCTAATAATCGCAATCCCGGCGCGGTCTTGCGCGTATCCAGAATCCGCGTCTGTGTCCCTTTTACCGCTTCTACAAACTGTGCCGTCATCGTTGCAATACCCGACATCCGCTGCAAAAAATTCAACGCAACGCGCTCGCCCGTCAACAGCCCACGCGCGGGACCAGAAACCTCAGCCAAAACATCGCCATCCGCAACGCGCGCGCCATCTTCAACCTGAGCCTCAAATACAATCGCTCCATCTACCGCTTCAAACACCCATTGCGCCACATCCAATCCCGCAATCACGCCATCTGCTCTCGCAATAATTTTCGCCTTCGCCTGCTTTGTCAATGGCACGGTCCATTTTGTCGTAATATCCCCATCCCCCACATCTTCTGCCAACGCCCGGTCAATCACTGGCATGATATCTTCGCGCTTTAACATATCAAGCCCCTCTACGCAACCTCTGACTTTAGCCGCGCAATCTCATCGCGATATTGCGCCGCCTTCTCAAACTCCAAATTCTCCGCCGCCTCACCCATCTTGCGCGTCAACTCTTCGATTATATCCAGCCGATTGGCACCGTCCATAT
>JAPPIE010000164.1 GCA_028874765.1 Gemmatimonadota bacterium | reverse complement strand
GTAATCTTCATGCCATCCCTCCTCCATATCCGCCTTCATCCGCGCCATCCGCGTCATCTGCCTAATCCGCGATCGATCAGGGATCGCAATGAATCTCGTGCCCCTCTCCGGGAAACCAGAAAACATCGACAAAAACACCCAAAAAAACACCCGCAATATAGCCCATAATCATCCCCAGGAAAAAGGGTGCATAGTGCCGATAGCGCTCCAAACCGCCCAACTTCATAATAATCGTCTTCACACCCCACATCAGGAAAATGCTAAAAGAATTATCCTGCATCTCGACCATGCCGCAGATCGTAAAACCAATGGGATGGATCGGAAAGCCCGGGAAGCGATACCGCAGAAAGTAGAGCGTACCCGTAAAAATGCCGCCGATACCCATAAACAAAACGCGATTCCAGTCCGTAAACAGCACATCGCCCTGAATCCGGGACACGGCCAGCCGACTAAAACCCGCCCCATTGAGAGATCCAATACCCTTAAACGTCGTCCGCCCAAAATTGGCACTGCCAATACCGTAATACCCCTGATAAATGACGAATATGATAACCACTGCCGCACCGAGCAAACACCCGAAGAGCACAGTCGGCGCCACGGCCTTGCGGCTGCGCTTTGCCATTGCCATACTCAACCGCGGAACATGCGCCATCTGCGTCGTCGCAAACGTCTTCCCATCCGCCACGAGACTCATCGTAAGCGTCAAAATAGAAGCGCCAGCAGGCCCCATATTCCCAACGCCGACGGCATGCCATGTAAACCCCGGCGCCGTCAGGGGCACCCGAAGATAGACCAGACCGCTCTCCACCACAATGCGGGACATCCCCACAAACAAAACGAGCATCGCAAATGACCATGCGAGAATCGTCTCCGGCCCCATCCCCGCACGCCAGAGCCAGAGAAAAACAAAACCGCAACACGTCAGCAAAAGCCAGACAGCCGTGCGATAAGACATAATCTCTTCGGAATCATCCACACGCTCGTCGCGCAAAAACGCCTTGCGAAAAACATCTCGAAAGTGAGACCGCGCAATCCAGAACCCCCAGCCGACAAAAACGGCCATCCCCCCAAATGTCATCCAGCCAATCGCCGGATGGCTCGAACTCCACGGATCGTTCGCACCCAAATCCAGGCCAAAGCGGTTGAACAACCCCACCACACAGATCTGAACCACATGGAAAAACCACAGACTGAAAAGCACCTCCAGCTTGGTGAAATACCCCAGACAAAACGTGAGCAACACAAACGTCGTCACAATACTCGGAAAACCCGGCGCAACCGAAATCACATTCCGCCCATATCGCCCCGCCAGAAAAGGAAACATCGGCAGATTAACCGAAAACCACGTAAACACATTCCACGCAATAATGGCAAACGTAAGCCCAAAACCCCATTGAAACAGGCGATTGCGCACAAGCGTCCTCAGCGTACCCGTCGTACCCGAAACACCCGTGAGTTCCAGAAACGCCGTAGCAACCGGAAAAGACAGCCGCTCGTATTCCATCCACTGTTTCCGCAGCAAAACGCTCAGACACAGATGAATCGCCAAAATACTCGCAATCAGCGCACCCCACCAGAAAAGCACCGAAAACCACTCGCCCCACGGAAACGCTGCACCGGGCACTTGCCCCTCGTAAAAACCGCGCACCGCATCGCGATTGGTAATCGTCGTCCAACTCGGCATGTACGGCAGGAGAAGCTCATCGAATCGATTCTCTGGCGACGCGTAATACGCTGGCATCGTCAGCATCTGCAAAAACCACACCGTGAGCCACTCGCCCTGCATCGTAGATGCGACAAAACCGATACAGCAAACCGTGAGCAATTCCGTTGGAGAAAACCCGATACCGCGCCGCTCGAGAAAGGCGTTCAGAATCAGAAGCCCCACAAAAGGAATGAGCATCGCCATCGAAAGATGAGAATGATCAGCCCGCGTTGAATTCACCACAAAGCTGGTATAAGTCGGCCACAGAGGCATAAGCATGGCCATACCCAGCCCAATCAGGAGGGATCGTTTGGTAATAACGGAAGAGCCTTCGGCGGTTTCTGATTTGGGAAGGCGCGGTTCTGGAGATGCGGACATAGATTACTCTTCATTAACCGCTTGCAGCAGCGCGTGGATATATCCGTACGTGTACGCAAAACCGACCTGCCTGGCTTCCGGACCGGAAATACCCGGAACGTGGTCGGGCATAATCATATACTCGTACCCGACTTCTTTGAACGTCCGCAAAGCCTTCAGCATATCCACATCGCCCTCATCGGGAAACACCTCGACAAAATTGCGAAGACCGCCCTTGATATTGCGGAAATGCACATTGAAAATCTTCTTGCGCTCTCCAAAATAACGGATCACATCATAGGCGTCTGCACTGGGATCTTCCAGGCTCTCGGACATACAACCCAGGCAGAAATTCAATCCATTATACGGACTATCGTACAAATCGATAAATTTCTTAAACCCATCCACCATACCCAGCACGCGCGCGACCCCCCGATACGTCGTCCCATATCCGATACCCGGATCCGAAGGATGGCACGCCATCTGGATCTTGTACTCTTCCGCCACGGGCATAATATTCTGCAACCAGTGATCGATGCGCGCCCACATCTCGTCTTCATCCGCAGCGCCGCCTTCAAACTCGCCCAAAGACTGGTCCAATTTATCGTACTCAAACGACGACAGCCTCGCGCCCCCGCGTCCGTATCGCGGCTCTGTCCGCATATGCCCCAAAATCGTGATATTGTAATTGAGCCCCCGCAACCCCGCCTCCGCCGCCATTCTAACCGTCTCGCACATCCGCTCAATAGCCCGGTCGCGCTCGTCGCTTGGACCCAGGAAAATCGCCCCAGCCTCATTCTTAAAAGCACTGCTTGAACCCAGCGGAATGTGAATCATCTCCAAATTAATACCGTATTTATCAAACCGGTCGCGCATGGACTTAATCGCATCGGCACTCCACTCCGCCCAGGGTCCCTCCGGTGTTTGATCGACATTAAAAACCCCGAGTTGCGCGAGAACCTCAATATCCGTGTCGTTCCGACACCCCACCTGTGTTCCGATATACATGGTAGCCTCCAATTTGTGAAGTTAGAACTGCGATAGTGCGTCAAATGCCAAAATAAGTTCCGATTCTCTCAATGTCAATGTGTATGATTTGGCTTTCCATTTGAAAGCCCGATTAAAAAAGCCCCAGAGCAATAAGCTATAGGGCTTTAGTTATTAGACCTTTGTCCCATCAACCCCAGGGAAGCGGCACCCCCAGACGCGCGCTAACCTCGCGTGCGTTCTCCTGCTCCATCTCGCCATAGCGAATACCCTCGGCGCGGTGAAACGCCATGCGCTCTTCTTCAATCGCACCCGGCAGCAGCGCGCGATCATGTCCCGGCATCGGCTCGTACGTCTCGCGCACCGTTCTCACCATATGATCTGACTCAGCCCGGAAAACCTCCTCGGAAACCGCCTGATCAACGCGGATCGCAAGAACACAACCACCCGCACCTGACGAAGGCCATTTCTCCTTCATCTCGTGAGAAGACGGAAGACTGGCACCTGCCAACCCACCCCCCATAATCGAAGCCACCGCCGTGTACCCAATACTCTTAAAAAACGCCGCCGGAATCATCTCGAACAAAGCCTCAAACTCCGGACCCCGCTGGTAATCTGCCAAAATACAGGTCGCCGCATCGAGGACAATCGGAGGCTCGTCCCCAGAGGGAATCGCAAAACATATTGGCGGATTGCCAAAATAGCCGAGAAGCGGTCCTCTCCCATCCCGCTTTGCATTGCCCTGCTGCCTGCCCTGCACGCAAAAACCAATACACCCCGCCTCGGAACACATCCGCGCATAGTGACCCGCCGAACCAATATGCCCCACATGTCGCGCCAGCCCCATACCCATACCCAGCTCTTTCGCTTTGCGAATCGCGTGCTCTGCCGCGCGCACCATCGGGAGATACCCCACCGTACCATCCCCATCAATAACAGCACACGTCGGCGTCTCCCCGATCACCCGCACATTGGGACGCGGATTGAGACTCCCATTTTCAAAACTCTTACAATAGCCATTCACAGTCCGCGTACCGTGGCTGCGAACACCTCGCAGATCGCTATTGACCAGCA
>JAPPIE010000147.1:26561-34032 GCA_028874765.1 Gemmatimonadota bacterium | reverse complement strand
GGGAAAATTAACGCTCAGGTCTTCCGCGATTTTGCCGGGTCTGGCAGACATGACCACAACGCGGTCGGAGAGGAGCAGTGCTTCAGAGATGCTGTGGGTTATAAATAAGACAGCAGCACCGGTTGCCTGCCATATTCGCAACAGTTCAATTTGCATCTTTTCTCGCGTCATTTCATCCAATGCGCCAAAAGGCTCGTCCATGAGCAAAACGGATGGGCGGAAGGTCAAGACTCTGGCTATGGCGACCCGCGATTGCATGCCGCCCGATAGTTCGCGCGGATACGCCTGCTCAAATCCAGCCAGTCCGACAATGTCGATCATCTCAGAGACCCGGCTTAAAATCTCTGCGTCTCCAAAGACCTCTGCGGGCAGGCGCACATTTTCCTCTACCGTGCGCCAGGCGAGAAGCGAGGGATGTTGAAATACAAAGCCCACCAATCGTTCGCGCCGCGCGACTTCGGGTATTTTCCCCAGTACGCGAACCTCGCCATTCGTCGGTGTTTCCAGATCGCCGACAATCCGCATTAAGCTCGTTTTGCCACATCCCGAGGGTCCGATCATACTGACAAATTCCCCCTGCGCTATCTGTAGGGAAATTTGTGCGAGTGCCTCTACCCGGTTGCTGTCGGTCACAAAAACCTTGTGAATATCTCGCAGTTCAATGGCTAATTCACTCACTTCGCGTCTCACCTTCAATGCTTGTTCAAGTGCTTTTCCAGGGTCTTGACCAAGGTTTTTAGTGTTTTAATGCGCGCATATAACTTGCAGTTGGACTCTACAATGGTCCAGGGCGCGTAATCTGTATTTGTGCGATACAACATCTCATCCACAGCGTCGCGATACTGATTCCATTTTTCGCGATTGCGCCAGTCTTCATCTGTAATTTTCCACTGTTTAGACGGGACTTCTTCACGGTCGTGAAAGCGCTTCAATTGTTCATCTTTGTCAATATCGATCCAGAATTTGAACAATAAGGTGCCGTAATTTGCCATCTGTTCTTCCATTTCGTTGATTTCGCGGTACGCGCGCTGCCATTCCTGTTCTGCTGCAAATCCCTCTACGCGCTCGACCAGAACGCGTCCGTACCACGACCGATCAAAGATGGCAAAATGGCCGGCTTTGGGCATTTTGATCCAGAACCGCCACAAATAGTGATGTGCCAGTTCGATATCATTTGGCGCGGCGATGGGGAACACATCGTATCCTCGCGGGTCCATGCGGCGCACCAGGCGTTTGATATTGCCTCCCTTTCCCGCAGCATCCCAGCCTTCGTACACAATGACTACTGACTGCCTTTTCGAATACACTTCGTGTTCGATTTCCCATATTTTGTTTTGGTAAAGGCGGCGCAGACGGTCGTATTCTTTGCGCGTGAGTTCTTTGGACAAATCAGATGTTTCGAGCATAGAATGTGGGATTGAGGGTAGGGACACTGCTTTGGTCCGCGTCTTTTTGTTCAGAGATGCCAGTTTTTTTTCGAGGACTTCAATCACTTTTTCAAATACTGAAATCGTTGCAAAGCGCCAGTTTTGAGACGGTACAATCTGCCAGGGCGCGTACTTGCTATCTGTGCGTGCGATCATTTCTTCGATGGCTTCCCCATACCATTCGTATTGCTTATTTTTTTTCCAGTCGTAATCTGTTACGCGCCAGGCAGTCAGGGGATTTTTTTCGAGTTGCTTAAAACGCTTTTTTTGTTCTTTACTGGAAATATGCAGGAAGAATTTGATGATTACATGACCGTCATCTACGAGTTGTCGCTCAAAGCCATTTACTTCTTGATACGCTTTATCAACTGGCAGCTTGTCCATCATCGGATCCATGTTCTCTACAATGAATCGACTGTACCAACTCCTGCTGTAAATGACCATGCGCCCGCGTTCGGGTATTTTGGTCCAGAAGCGCCACATATATGGTCGGTAAATCTCTTCTTCATTGGGCATCTGCGTCGAATATACCTTGACGCCGCGGGGATCGAGTACTTGCAATAATTCGTTGATCAGCCGGCCTTTTCCAGAAGCACCCCAGCCTTCGAACACAATCGTGATGGGCACTTTGTTGTCCAGTGCCTTTCGCTCGAGTTGCGCCAGTTTTATTTCCAGTTTTTCCATCCGGGCGTTGTAGTCCGACTTTTTTATGGTTTGTTTTAGATCAATATTATCCAGTAGTCCCATATTTTACTCCTTTACCAGGAGCGCGAGTCGGGTACGTCTAACCACGCGCCGTCTTGTACGATTGATTGCTGACTGATTAAGCCCGGCAAGGTCATGTCCATGGCCTCGTGAATGCCAATCGGACAGGCGATTTCGCCGTTGATGCTTTGAATAAAATCCATGATTTCGAAATAGTCGCCCCCACCGTGTCCAGCTTTTAATGCCGCTTCAGAGGGGTTGCGCCACATGTCGGGTAAATAGTCTTCTTCCAGATCTTTCAGATCTATCCATTCGTTTTTTTCGTCGCAGATATCTGCGAGCCATACGCGATTGACACCGCCGCGCTCTCGCGCCGATTCATAACATCCTTTTGTTCCTTGCAGTTGAAAATTGCCAGTTGCATGGGGGCGTTCCGATAGCATATCTACCCGGATTTTTACCAGCCCGCCGCTCGCCATCTGGCACAACATGACGCACGAATCTTGATTTTCATACTGGTCTCCCCGAGGGTCTGTGTAATGGTGTCCGCTGCCCGCACAACACACGCGCACCACGCGGTCCCCCGGCATCCACTGCAAGAGAGGTCCCAGGCTGTGCGTGCAATAGGTTATACCATCAATGCCCGTTTGCCACTTGCGCCGCCATGTTGTGATTTCATTCAGGGCTTTCAATTCGTGGAGATATTCTCCTTCTCCGTAATATACATCGCCGAACAAACCCCGCCGCACGAGTTCTTTTATCAGGACATTGGGGCGGGTGTAGGTGTAATTTTCTGCCATCATATAGATTGCTTTTGACGATGTAGCGGTCTGTACCAGGGCGCGGCATTCCTCTATGGAGACCCCGGCTGTGACTTCGCTCAAGACGTGGATGTTGCGGTGCAGTGCCTCAATTGCTTGCTGAGCGTGAAAATGCATGGGTGTGCCGATGACTACTGCATCGAGTTCAGAGCGCGCGAGCATGGTTTCGTAGTCCGCGTATTTTTCAGAGGCTCCCAATCGTTCAGCAGCAGCGTCGAGTTCCTCTTCGCGCACATCGCATACCGCGTGAATGCGCGCCGTTTCATGCGCTTCAAAAGCGACTCGAAAACTCCCCCCACGCCCAGCAGCCCCCACAATGCCCACGTTTAATTTTTCAGCAATGCCCATGGTTTTACTCTCAGGTGTTATTTTTAAAGTCCAGTTGATTGACCTTCCTCTTTGTAGAATTATTCGGCAAGGTCCATATTTTTAAGTTATCCCGTATCTTTCAGCACTTGTGTCAGAGAATCTCCACATCTGACTCTCTGAATGATTGCCGATCTCCCGCGAAAGCGAACATTGTTGGACCTGTTTCTTAGTTGTCGCTGCTCATGTTTCGAAAAATTACCAGATGCAACAACCGGGATAAAATTCATACTTGCATCATGTGGAATAATCTGATCGGCGACATTAGCACCACCTTGAAGTTGTTTTGCAACATCACTTATATCCACGTTCCCCTTTTTTAATTCCATCGGCACAACCCAGTCCTTGTCTGCATCTCGTTTTTTTGTACCAAAAAAGATATAATCACACAGTGTCTGATTGGGCGGTAAATTTAAATCTTCACAGTCCAGATCAATAATGACGCGCTGACCTCTTATACCAGCCATGGAAACGGTGCATCCTTCCTTTCTACATCTCTTAACTTGACATTTCTCAGGGACTTTCACTTGTACCGCTTGTACGGGTTTACTCATGTTCCCTTTCCACTATACGGTTCCCTATGGTGGCCCAATCGTTGTGGGTACCGATTGCTACATCGTCGTAGTCAGATCGGAATCCACCATAATCCACATCAAGAGGTATTTCCTTCACAATTGAACCCCTGGGGCGTTTTTTGGGCTCGAAAAGCCATGTGCCTACCTGGTCGGGACTGAGCGCGTAGTCTGCACCGCCGATTCCATTTCTGTCAGATTCTGAAAGTTCGGAGAGACGTACCAGATTGGCGAGTTCTTCCAGTACCCATTCGCTATGTGTAGTAATTATAATTCGTATGCCAGAACGCACTGCCGCAGCGAGATGCCGGATGAATTCGACTTGCATACCGGGGTGCAGGTGGGATTCGGGCTCTTCTATGATCAGGACTTCTCCAGGTGAAACGACATGGCGCAAGTATAATACAACAGGCGCGAGTTCAGATACCATTGAGGAGGTATTCATCAGTTGCATGTCTTCTTTCCACCCTGTTGGTTGGTAAGAAAATACGGGATAACCAGTGACTGAATTTTCGATGCGAATTGCCCCCCTCAGGATTTCTTTTTCAAGACGTTGAGTGAGATTCTCATTCAGCCTTTTCCCTCCGCTTGACAAATCACCTAATTCAAGGAGTTGTTCGATGAAGTCTGCGACAACGCCAGAGAGCACTGGTAATGCCCGTGTGGGATAGAGACCCGCACGCGATGCACCCTGGACCAAAGAACCTACAACAACCTTGTGCGCGTGCATAACGCCTGTGCGGTCTGCAGGGAGATAATGGGCGGGCTGACTGATTGGATTAGCGAAGTAAGAAGCGATAATCTCAGAAAGACCATCTATTAACTCAGTCACAAAATAATTTCTTTCTTTATTATGTGCCCGTTTTTGTCCAGACCCCATTTTGATTTCAAATGTAGCTTGGATATACTTCTCAATAGCATCTTTTCCAGTCTGTAAAGGTGCAGTATTGGGAATTGTGGCGGTGAAACTCTCTTTTTTTATAGCGAATTTATACAATTCATTGTAGTTGTACGCCGCTTCTGGTAAGTCTGACATTTTTGAAGAGAGAGCGACCTCAGTGCTTTTTTTACTTCCATGGCGAATAAGCCTTCTGGTCTCGTCAATACCAAAACACCTCATTATTTCACCAGCAAGATCATCGTCGGGGAGAAAATTACTGAATAAAGCACGGATAAGCGATGTAATTTCATCTGTTAGAGGGATAAGAGAATCACCGTTCACTTGCGAAACGATTTTGTCCGCTTCGTCAATCAAATGCATGATATTTTTTTCTGATATCACGGATTCGTTTATTAAACTCGAGCTACTACTATAGCTACTATGATAAAAATAAGAAGGTTTCTCCCTCTTATGGCTATTGAAAAACTTATGCAGCGCGTAGATCAAAATCGCCAAATAAGACTTTCCCGTATTGCTTGGTCCGACAAATACAGTAAGTGGGCGCAGTTCAACTTCTGCACTATAAATCGGTCCGAAATCTTTGACCTTTAGCGTAAGATTTCTGTCTTGTGATGTTGCCATTGTTGCCTCCTCTGAATATCCTGGATGGCTTATTGGGCAAGTGTACCTTTTTGGAGCAGCGTTTTCAGATCCTTTAACGGTTCAATTTCAACCCTTATCAGAATTCGACAGGCGCATGTCCTCTACCAGCATTTGCACATTGGTTCTGCCCTGCCAGGTATTGGCCTGTAGTGCAAAGGCGAGATCGACGCGGTCGCCCACTGACAATTCGTAAACCAGCTCGCCCTGGCGAAACCAGATTGCATCGCACAGGTCAGCACCTGTATCCACACTGAGTTTTAAATGCGCCCCGCGGCCTATGGCGCGTGCATCTGCAATTCGGCAATCGCGAGCTACAAAACGCGGCAACTCGTTTTTTGCACCAAAAGGTGCCAATTTGTCCAGGGTGTCAACGGTTGTCAGGGAAATATCGGATGGTTTGAGGGTGGCATCGACTTCCAGTTGGGGCGTCAGTGCTTCTTCTGATAGCCGCGCTTGAGCGTCTGCGATCAACCGCTCTTGAAATTCGAAATAATTTTCAGCGGGGACTGAAAATCCGGCGGCATCGGCGTGTCCACCAAATTCTGTGAGCAGATCTGAGACGCGGAAAATCGCTTCGACGATATTGTATCCACCTGCCGTGCGCGCAGAACCCGTGTAGATGCCATTTTTGCGAAAGTTGGTACACACCAGTGCGGGGCGCGAAAATTTTTCGACCAATCGCCCGGCGATCAGTCCGACCACACCCAGATGCCAGTCTTCACCGCGTACCACCAGAATGCGATATTGATCCAACCAGTTATCTTCTACCATGCGTTCTGCTTCGGCTATGCCGTCGTTTTGCAGAGTCTGTCTTTCGCCATTTAGACCGTTTAATTTTTCGGCGAGGTTTGCTGCCTGTTCCCGGTTTTGACAGCGCAACAAATCGAGAGCCAGATCGGCTGATGATAAGCGCCCGGCGCTGTTGATGCGCGGTCCCAGGAAGAATCCAATAGAGATCGTGTCAACGGGGCGGTTGGTCGTACCCGCGACGGCTTTGAGTGCCTGTAAGCCCGGGCGGTCGGTGGTGTTGAGGACCTGCATCCCCCTTCGCGTAAGCAGGCGATTTTCTGCAAGCATGGGGGCCATATCAGCCACAGTGCCCAATGCGACGAGATCCAGAAGCGAGTTCAAATATCGGCGGCGCTCTGAATCGGACAGGAACTCCGATGCCAGAGCCTGCACCACCTTAAATGCCACCCCTACGGCCGCCAGTCCTTTGAAGGGATATTCGCAGTCTGCGCGATTGGGATTCACCAGCGCCAGAGCGTCTGGCAATTTGTCCTGTGGATGGTGATGGTCAATGACTACCACATCAATTCCGGCGTCATTGGCCGTGTCAACAGCCTCAAAAGCTGAAATCCCGTTGTCCGCGGTTACAATGAGTTGCGCTCCTTGTGCGTATGCCGTCTCTACACCCGACGGTTTCATGCCATACCCATCTCGGAACCGGTCGGGCAACAAAAATGTGGCATTGGCACCTACCATGTCGAAAAAATCCAGCAAAACAGCGGTGCTCGTGACGCCATCTACATCGTAATCTCCAAAAACTACAATGCGCTCTTTATTGCGAATGGCTTCTGATATGCGTTCGACTATGCGGTGCATGTCTTGCATTAAATAGGGGTCATTCAAAATATCGGGAGAATCGTCCAAATCCTCTATTTTCAATGAACGGTTTGCGAGAATGACATCGGCAATAGAATGATAGTCGCCCTTATGGCGTATGTTCCATATCGGGTACCTGGGTTCCATAAAATCTCCAGAGTGGTTGATCAGAGGGAGTATATGCGATCTCTACTTGACTTGAAGTCAATTTGAACGTTAATTTTTGAAACCAATATTTCACTTGGGTATCTCATAGGCAGGACGGAGGGCAAGTTATGCCTCTGCCGATAACCGCTTTCAGGAGTTTAAAATGTCAGAATATTTCAATACAGTCAAATCTTATCTTCAAGACCTCAATCTCGCGGTTGACGAGGAAGATACCGCTGAAGAACTCGTTGTGGTGAGCGACGAAGATCGCGGTGTCAATCATCT
>JAPPIE010000147.1:24063-26461 GCA_028874765.1 Gemmatimonadota bacterium | reverse complement strand
AAAAAAGGAGTATCTCATGAGCATCTTTCAACGTCTCTTCAATGTGAGCAAGGCCGAAGTCCATTCAGCCATTGACAAGTTTGAAGATCCGATAAAAATGACCGAACAGGGCATTCGCGATCTAAAACAAGACCTCAATAACGCAATGACCAGCCTGGCAGAGGTCAAAGGGCAGGCCATTCGATTGCGAAAGCAAGCCGAAGACAATAAGAAGGCATCTGCTGATTGGGAGCGGAAGGCCATGGTTTTGCTCCAAAAAGCCCAAAGCGGCGATCTGGATGCTGGAGAAGCCGATCGGTTGGCTACCGAAGCCCTCAGCCGCAAATCAGAGGCCGATAGCCGTATCTCTCAGTTTGAGCAGGATGCCCAGATGCAGGAAGATATGGCCACGAAGCTTCAAAGTCAGGTGGAGAAACTCAAATCTACCATTGCGACACACGAAAATGAACTCATTTCACTGCGCGCGCGGGCAAAAACAGCCGCTGCGACGAAGAAAATCAACAAGCAGCTCGCCAAAGTCGATTCGTCTGGTACAATCGCCATGCTCGAGCGTATGAAAGAACGGGTTGAAGAAGACGAATCGCTCTCGCAGGCGTATGGTGAAATGGCCGATGAATCCAAGAGCGTTGATGAGGAAATTGACGCGGCACTGAGTACTTCATCAGCTGGCACAGATCAACGTCTCGCCGAACTCAAGGCAAAGATGGGGATGAATTCGTAAGACTGACGCTGGGTGTGCCTGTGGGTGAGACGCTGGCACACCCGAATGAGATTTTTACTCGCTGCATTGCAGGGAAAGAAAATGAATTGGAATCCTTTCAAAAAAAAGAAAGAAGAACCCGAAGCTCTCGATCCCCTCAGTGTTACGCTGTCCGATCTCAAGCTGGGTTATGTCCTCGATTACGATCTCAAAACATGGCAGGTTACAGCGCAGCATTATTACGATTACGAAGGTGACCGCGTGGATGAATGGGAACTTACCTGCGGCGATGATGTGGCATTTCTCGAGCGGTCAGAAGACGATAGTATCTCCTGGGCCTTGACGCGCAAGATCCCCCTTTCCGATATTGAGGGCGATGTCCGCGGGCATATGCGCGACCACGACAATGATGATCCTCCCGATGAAGTTAGATGCCATGGGATTATGTTCTATGGCGTATCGTCAGCCGTTGGATCTTTTTACAAAGATGGCGGGGACGAGGGACAGAAGTTTATCATCTGGAATTATCTCGACGAGTCGGAGAAACACACCCTATCTATCGAGCAATGGGACGAAGATGCTTTTGATGCTGCGGTGGGTGAGATTGTCGAAGAATATCAATTTAGCAATATCCTGCCGTCAGTAGCCAGTAGTCAGTAGTCAGTTGCTGGCCCGCTTAACCGCCCCAAGCTATTAGCGGTCAGCCAGCCTCTTGCCTCTCATCTGCGAAAAACGCTCAAATTATTCGCGTTTTTTTCTGCGTCATCTGCGGATACTTTTCTCGTCTTTACTCAAACCCCCATTCTGATTTCCGGTAGTATCGATCTACTGTCGGCTCCATTTCTGTGCTGACTTCAATTGCGTGTTTTTCATCGAACATGCCCTTCCAGAAGTGCAACATGCCCCGCATTGCTTCTGCATTCAAAAATTGCGTTTCAATATCCTCAAAGGTGAGTTGCCGCATTCGGCGAATGAGGTCCTCTTCGCTCATTTCTTCGGCTTTCATTCCCAATATCCATCCCCAATCTCCCATTGTTGGTATATAGGTGTGATAGGGGATGGTGGAAAAACCGGCGTCTGTCATCGTGCGCTCAATGCACAGAAATGCAAGGCGCGCGTTGAGAGGACTCGAAGCCTGGGTTACCAGTACGCCATCGGGTGTTAAGTGACGCGCGCACAGGCGATAGAATTCCCGCGAATACAATCTGGCGAGGTCCGGTCCTTTGGGGTCGGGCAAGTCGATGATGATGATATTGAATAACGCATCTGAACGCGTCAAGAATGCGCCCGCATCGCCGATTACCACATTTACACGCGGGTCGTCCAGTGCCCGCGCATTCGCTTCTACAAAAACCGGGTGTGTGCGCGCCAGATCGATTATCGCTTTGTCTAAATCTACAAGGGTAATCGCTTTCACGTCTGCATATTTTATTACTTCTCGCACAGCGAGTCCATCCCCCCCGCCTAAGATGAGTACGTTGTTCCGCGATCCCGATAGTTTCATGGCCGGATGTACCAGTGATTCGTGATAGCGTTTTTCGTCATAGGTGCTGAATTGCACGTTGCCATTTAAGTGCAGCCAGTGGTAGCCTTTCCATTCTGTTATGACAATGCGTTGATAAGCGGTCTGGTCTTGATAGACCACGCGGTCGCGATACCGACTTTGCTCGCCCCATATTACAATGGGACGGATATAAA
>JAPPIE010000147.1:15602-23963 GCA_028874765.1 Gemmatimonadota bacterium | reverse complement strand
CCTTTTTCACAAACTCCACACAATCAGGAACGACGCGCCGACATAAGACGTGGCTTCGATGAAGCCCGCGGCCAGGTTGGGGTGTTCTTGATTGGCGATTTCATCGGTGAGTTTTTGTCCGGGTAAGAGGATTACATCAGAGATGAAGCGGGCGATGGGGAGCAAGATCAATCCCGCGACGACTTCGATTGCAAAGTCCTGTAGATTTACAGCCCAGGAAATAAAATTGCCCGCCGAAGCGTGAAACACGATGACGCCAATGCCGACCAGTGCGCCTGCAAAAGCGACGCCTGCGGCGACGTTGTCTTTTTCAATTTCATCGTGAATGCTATACGGAGTAATCCATTCGTACACCAGTCCGGCCAATACCAGGGCGAGTTGGCCCAATGCCCAGAAAATCACGGTTGTCACAATTCCGCCGATCTCACCCGATACCGCGCCAAAGATTACCAGTCCCGTTGCGATGTACGACGCGGCGACCACGACACCCGTACCCGCGTTTTGATCGTCGATCAATTCATCCCGCACTTTGAACCCGTGTAAGATCAATCCGTCATTGACCAGACGAGACAGATTGAGCAAGATGATCGCCAGCAATCCGTATATGCCGATGTCGATCAAATCGTTTTCCAATCCCTGAGATGGGCCAGACAAGGTGCCGCCGATGGCCATGATCAATCCGAAGAAATATCCCGCCATGGCCACACCCAGTGCGACGTTGTCTTTTTCTACGAGTTCTTCCCGCACGCTGTAACTCGTTGTCGTCAAGTCTTTGACCAATTTGCCGATCCAGAATAATACAAACGCGCTGATGAGATAAATACCCGTTGCAATCAAATCTTGTAAAATCATTTTCCAAATCCTCCAAAGCTGCGGCTGCCAAATCCTGATCGGCTGCGACTTGTTGAACGCGAGCTTCCAAAGCCGGTCCGACTCTGGCTCGTGCGACTTTGCACTTTTTGTGCGAATGATTGTCTTTTTTGCGCTATGTTTGCCTGGCGCCGCTGGAATGTCGTTGGTTTTTGTTTTTGCGTGACAGATCCCTGCGTGCCATACTCCCGATTGCGCCCGTAATACGGACGTTGATCTCGGCGATAAGACCGATAATCGTCGTAGTCGTAGCGACTCATGCCAAATCCGCCGCCCCAACCGAGCAAATGACTCATGAGCGCGTATTGGCCGTAGAATTCCCAGAACGATGTGCCTCCGCGATCCGTCCAACGCCCGTAGCTCGGATTGCCCACATAGTGGTATCCGGGGGGGTGTGGCGTGTTGTTGACGCCGTCTTGCTCAGATTTGGCAACGAGTGCCATTCCCAAAAACGGTTCGTATTTTCGATAGATGGATTCCGATACTTCTATCCAGTCTGATTGTACCTGTTTTTCGCCCTGTGTTATTAAATACCGGTGATAATACGTGGTGAAGAGAGTGCCTTCTTCGCGCATGTCATCCAGTACAATCATATATGCCGGTGCCGAGGCCAGCGATTTTTGCATTTCAACGACGGGATCGCGTTCGCCGCCGCACCCGGACAATAACAGCAGGCCGACCAGCAAGACCGGCAATCGTTCTCGTGTCATAATTTCCTCCTTTGTTTTATGTAAGATACCTCAATATCAGTTTTGTGCAATACTATCTCGGGTCTTCGGGTAGTTGTGAGAAGTCGAATTCATTTACTTCGTCGATGTTGGGGGTGAATGGGGAGATGGCGTGGGGGATATGGCTGTGTCCACAGCGTGCGATGAGTGCTCGGGCGCGTGTTTGCCGTTCGGCTTGTTGTAAAATATTATCGGCAGACCAGCGTGCAAAGATTTTTTCGAGGCCCGATTGGATCACGTCACGATACCGGGGATCATTGGATAGATCGCGGCGTTCTTCGGGGTCTTCATCGATGTTGAACAATTGGCAGGAGTCGAATTCGGAGTAGTAGTTCAATTTCCACGGTCCCGTGCGGATCATGCACGCGGGCTGGTCTCCGAGCAAGCCGATGTATTCTGCAAAGACTTCATTGGGCCAATCCGGTGGGGGATCGCCTGTGAGGAATGGGGCGAAACTTTTTCCGGAGACATCGGGCATGGGGTCAGCGCCCGCAATGTCCAGAGCTGTGGGGCCGACGTCGATGAGGCTGACGATGGCATCTTCGGTGTGGTTTTCGCGAAGATGACCCGGCCATGAGCAGAGTAAGGGAATGCCGACAGAGCCTTCGTAAAAGCTGCTCTTCCACCACATGCCGTGTTCATGGGCCATGTCGCCGTGGTCTGAGGTGTAGATGATGGCAGTATTTTCTGCATCGGAGGAGGATTGTACGGTTTGGATAATCTGACCGATGTATCGGTCGAGTTCGGTTGTCAGACCGTAATAGGCGGCTAACCCGCGGCGGTTTTGTTCTGGGGTGATGTCTTCAACGCCGCGTCGTTCGCGCCATTTTTTCATGGCCGGATGCAGGGCGTTTAAGTATTCGGGCGATTCGGGTTCGAGCGGGGGGATTTGCGCCATGTAATACTCGAAGTCTTCTCTGCCGCATATGAGGGGATTGTGCGGGTTGATGTAGCCGACGACGAGGGCATAAGGTCTGTCGCCCTCTTGATGATCGGCGATGAATTTGCAGGCTGTTTCGGTGACGGATTTGTCAAAGTGGCGATAGCCCGTTTCGCCATAGCCGGATACTTGAACGCCGTATTTGGTCTGTCCCGTTGTGCGGTTGTATCCAGAGCCGAGAATTTCTGCGGATAGCCCGCCGCAGTCGGCGTGGATGCGTTTTTCAAAGCCGTGGAATTGGTCGGGGTTTCTAAAGTGCATGCGACCGCATAGAACAGCTTCGTATCCCGCCGCGCCAAATGCATGGGCAAATGTGGGGGTGTCAAAAGACAGGCTGCCGCTGTTGTCATAGACGCCCACATCGCTGGGGTACTGCGCGGACATGAAGCCCGACCGCGAAGGCGCGCAGAGGGGATAGGGACAATACGCATTGCGAAACCGGGTTCCATTGCGGGCGAGTGCATCTAGGTTCGGCGTTTGCACAATGGGATTTTCCGCACATCCCATCGCATGGGGGTTGTGCTGGTCGGAGATGATGATGATAATGTTGGGAGTCATAAAATTAAGAAGCGGTGTACAATTGCGATAGCAGTTCATTGAGCATTGATACATCTACATCCATGTAGAAGCGATCCCGGTCTCATATTATTAGATCAGAAAATGGCCTCGCGCGTTCCAGATTGATCAATTCCGACCTTATTTTGTATCATTCCCGTTATACAATCCCTCGCCGCGCACGAGCAGGCGTTTGGGGTTGGGAATGTCCATGAGTTCATCGACGCTGTGATAGCCAACCGTCATGCTCATGCGCGTGTCGTCGGTGTGGTTTTCGCCTGCGCCGTGGACGACCATGCTGTCGATTGCGAGCATCCCACCTGCGGGCATGGGGACGGGAAGTGCTTGACCGAGGACATCGCTTGCCCAGTCTGCATCGTGAATAGATGTGGAGACGCCGGGGAAGTGATGCGATCCGGGTACAATGCGGGTGCATCCATTTTCGAGGGTGGTTTCTTCGAGGTAAAAGATGATGGTGTAGATGTTGCGCGTCCACTGTCTGACATCGCGGTGAAGATACGCGCCTTTGTTGTCCTCTGCGGTGCGCAAGGTGGCGTGGTTGTGGCGGTTGGTGAGGATTTCGATATTGGGTCCCAAAAGCGATTCGAGTGGGTCGAGCGCGTATGGATGCGTGACTGCTTCTCGAAAGATCGGCGCGCGGTCCATAAGGGCAGAGATGCGAACGGCGCGGCCATCCTTATTGCGTACGATGGGTTCGATTGCGCGGTCAATGTCTTCCATAATAGCGGTCTTCAGGTTTTCGACGATTTCTTCTGGTAAAGGGTCTGGGAGGCAGAGAAAGCCGTTGTTTCGGAAGAGCTGGATTTGTCGCATGGTGAGTGAGGGCATGTCTTACTCCTGAACGGGAAGCGTATAGGGATGGGGATGTCCCGTATAGACTTTTTCGCCGCGTACGAGAATTTTTTCCGGGTCGTCTTTGATTACGTCGTGGGCGTCGTGGGCGCGATAGGCAACCGTCATGCTGCGGCGAGAATGATCGGAATGATTTGTGTCAGAGCCGTGATAACAGCAGTCGTTAAAGAGCAGTACGCCGCCGCGCGGCATGGGGATTGGCACTGCGCGGTAATAGTTGTCGCTGTCGTAAAAATTGTCTCTTTGTTTTTGCGGTCGGCGCGGGTTGAGAAATGGTCGGTTGTGGCTGCCGGGCACGATGCGCACACAGCCGTTTTCAACGGTTGATTCTTCGAGGTAGATCAAGCCGGTGATGAGGGTGTGGTCATAGGGTTCTTCGCCGGCGTGCCAGGGGACGGGATAAGATCCGGATGGGCGCACCATGACGTGGTTGTGTTTGTTGGTGAGTACTTCGATGTTTGGACCGATGATGCCTTCGAGGGCGTTGAGGATGATGGGGTGAGACGCGGCTTCAAAATAGACGGGGTCTCGCAAGAAGATTTTTGAGAGACGGCGAACATTTTTGGGTTCTCGCTCCACCTTTTCTTCCCAAACAATGGGTTCGCGCATGTCTGCAATCTGCCGGGAGGTGACTTCATTTAGACGATCGACCAGATCGCCGGGCAAGGTCTCGCGGACTTTGTAAAATCCAGTGGTTTTGAAATACCAGAGGTCTTCTTCTGTGATCATGTTGAGATATCCTTTATTATCGCGGGTCCATTACCCGCCCGACAAATAGGGTGGTATTGGTCGCTATGTCCCGAATGAGAAAGATGAATGGCCGATCGACCGAGACTCTGGGGGGAAGGGATGTTACGCCGATGACCACGCCGGTAGCGGCGGCGGCTTCTGTGCCATTCTCATTGACCAGGACAAATGCTTTGTGAAACGCATCTGAAATGGAGAGGCTTTTTGTTCCATCCATGCCGGAGAAGTCCGCTAATTGCGGGTTAAAGGCGTCTGATATTCCCATCTTCTGGAGCATTGCGCCCAGCTTGAATTGCGCTTCAAACTCGAATGAGGGCATGGTGAGTTCTATGCGCTCGCGTCTCATGTCTTTCGAAGCCTGACTGATGAGTTCGGCGTTTAGCGACTTTTCGAACAGATCAAAAGTGCCTTTGTCGGGGAGCAGGATGACCATGGATATTTCACTGCCGTCGTAGAGCAACTCAACAGCCTGATATCCAGTGCCCCTCGCATAGCCGAATGATTCGGTCTGTCGCATTATCGGTACTTTTATGCTGCTGCCATTTAGCAAATGGAAGTCGCCTTCAGCAGTGGCTCTTTCGTCGAAGGGGTGGAGCCAGGCCGCGTTGAAGTAGATGGCGTTGGTGAGGACTAAGCGGGTCAAGTTGTCGATGGCGCCAGAGGGAATCAGGTCTTTGATTTTCTCCTCGGTCTGATGGGCGACCCAGTCGTTGATTGTGACGCGCGAGTTTTCGGGTGCTTCGGTGAAGTTTGCGATTCTCATTCCAGCGCCGTAATTCTCAGCGAGTTTGTCCAGAAAGTCCTGCAGAAAGTTATAGCCCTGTTGTCCCCAGATCGCATTGGCGATGTTCAATCGAAATCCCTTACCATCCTGGCCGCTACTGCCTTCGCCGCGAGAAGCGAGTTGGAGGTCGAGGGCGTTGAACGCAGGGTGCAACTTGTCCTGGGACAAGATGAAGTGTAGTGCGTTTGACATCTGGCGTTCGGTTTCGCCTCTGGCACCGGCATAGGTCATCGCAAGTGCCAGCGAGATGCTGTAGGGCGAGTAGAAAAGGTTTCCACTTTCTTCCTCATGCAGTTTCTGATACAGGTTAAAGGCGAAGTCGTTGTTCCCGCGTACCAGGTCTGATAATTCTGAATCTGTCGCCAGAGGTACGGTTACCCGCGTTTTTTCTGATCGCACTTCATTTGATTGTGTTTCTTCTGTCGCAGGTGTCTCGTTTGGAGGGGGTGCCGTGGGAGAGGTCTCCGGTATTTTACCGCATCCGAGTAGTGAGATTGATAGTATTATAGCAGGAAGGAAACGGTTGGTTGACTTTTGTATCATTTTCATTTCAGCCTCCTGGCCCCGGCTATTGCCTCAATGGATAGGTACAGAAAAATTATCTCAAATTACGGTGTAAATCAAGGTTTATTGTTTGCGATGATCCGAGATGTCACATTTTTCCCAATCTGGATGCTTTCGTTTTTTCTATGAGCAACGAAGAAAATGTAGTATATTGAATTACCAGAAGTTCTTTGTTTTTCATTTTGTGAAAGGATAGCTGTATGCCCAACGCGTTGCTTGTATATCCAAAGAATCCGGTGACGTTCTGGAGTTTTGATGAGGCTTTGAGGTTGGTCGGAAAGAAGTCTGCTTTTCCGCCTTTGGGGTTGTTGACGATTGCCGGTATGATGCCCGATGACTACAGTTTGCGCGTGGTGGATGTGAATGTACATCCACTAACAGATGAAGATCTGGGTTGGGCAGATGTTGTGATTACATCGTCGATGATTATTCACTGGCATTCTCTCGAAGAAATTATTGCCCAGTGCAATGCCGCAGGCGTGCCCGTGCTCAATGGCGGTCCGCTTCCCACGCAGTATTGCGAAGATATTGAGGGAGATGCGGTCTTTTATCTGGGCGAGGCAGAGAATGGCTTTATGGATGTGGTCGATCAATTGGTATCTGAGCCTTACAAGGGTGGGCGAGAGTACATTGATCGGCGAGGTGAGTTTCAAAGCCTTACAACAACACCGCTTCCGCGCTGGGATCTGATCAACTTTGACGATTATACTGTGATGGTGATTCAGATTACGCGGGGGTGTCCCGAAAGTTGCACATTTTGCAATATTCCGGCGCTTTACGGCAAGATAACGCGTTTGAAAAATAGCAGCCGCGTGGTTCAGGAACTGGACGCGCTTTACGATAGAGGCTGGCGCGGCTCGGTTATGGCGGTTGATGACAATTTTGTCGGCAATCGCGACGAGATTCGAGAAACACTGGAAGAAGAGGTGGTTCCCTGGCAAAGAGAGCGGGGGTATCCTTTCCAGCTCTTTACACAGGCCAGCATTCGCGTGAGTGATGATCCCGCGTTGTTAGAGGCTATGCACCTCGCCGGATTTGATAAAATTTTTGCGGGCATTGAATCGCCAGTGGAAGAGAGCCTGAAGTTTATGGGCGCGCAAAAGAATTTGCAGGGCGATACGCCTTTGCTGGACAAGGTTAAGATTCTGCAAGAATACGGCATGGAAGTTCAGGCTGGTTTTATTATGGGATTGGATACAGATCCCGATGATATTGCCGATCGCATGATTGCGTTTATCAGGGAAGCGGGTATTCCAGTAGCTATGGTGGGGGTTTTGGGCGTGCTGCGCGACACACCGGATTACAAGCGCTACAAGCGGTTGGGGCGCCTGCGTGAAGACGTAAAATATACGGGCGATTCGGGTATTTTTAGTCGGCAGTTGAGTTATGAGCCCCTCATTGATCCCGACGAATTGCTGGCGCGCCATCGCAAGGTTCTCGAAACGCTGAATAGTCCAGAGATTTTCTTTGAACGCTGCCGCACGCACTATGCCCATCGCGCGCGCAGGGCAATTCCGTCAATGCCAATTGGTTGGACGGAACTCAGGGCGGGATTACGCTCTTTTTGGCACCAGGGTGTGGTCGGGTATTATCGGTGGACGTTCTGGAAGTTTATGGCCCATATGCTCCTGCATCATCCCCGCGATTTTGGGGATGCCATACGCATGTCCATTCATGGTCGCCATTTGATTCTCACCACGCGCGACGCCCTGCAAGTCGATGAGGTGCAAACCTTTTTGGATGAGGCTCTGGATCACCTGAAGCGATTTAGCGAGGGATATAAAGAGGTGAGTGTCGGTGATTATGCGAGCAAGTTGATGCACGCCTTGCACGGGCGGATTGATCATTTTCAGGATGATTATCGCACCTTGCAACACAACGCCGAGGTGATGTTGAAGGCGGCTCAGGAATACTGCGAGTTGATCCGCGAAGAATTTCGCCACCAGGTTGCCGAACCTCTCGAGCGTTTTCAACAAGAAATCGAAGCAATCCTCGAATCATATCCCGGACAAAATAGTTTACAACCTGCGCGGTAGGGCGAATAGACGAATAGACGAATCAACGGAACGGGGTACAACAGAGCGGGGTACAGTTCAAAGCCCTACCAGCAATTCATAAATAAAAACCCGGTATCATAAAAGATATCGGGCTTTTTATTTTTTTAACCAAAAAGCCGGAGACACTGTCTTCGGCTTTTTGGTTTTAAGCGAGCACAGCTTTGAGTTTGTCTTCTATCGCGCTTTTAGGGACAGCGCCGATAAGCTGATCTGCCTGTTTGCCGTCTTTAAATATGAGCAATG
>JAPPIE010000147.1:8164-15502 GCA_028874765.1 Gemmatimonadota bacterium | reverse complement strand
GGGACAGCGCCGATAAGCTGATCTGCCTGTTTGCCGTCTTTAAATATGAGCAATGTGGGGATGCTGCGAATGCCAAATCCCTGTGCTGTCTGCTGGGCGTGATCCACATCGACTTTGCAGATTTTAACGCGGCCGTCGTATTCACGAGCGAGTTCTTCAATGCTGGGGGCAATCATGCGACACGGACCGCACCACGTTGCCCAGAAATCCACAAGTACCGGAAGATCGGAATCGACAACTTCTGTCTGGAAATTTTCATCTGTAACATTTAATGGGCTTCCCACTTTGAGGCTCCTTTCAGGTTGGGTTTTGTTCTGATTAGAATGTGCTAAACTACCAGATTTTTATGGGGTTGTCAAGGGGCTGCACGACAGATTCGGTAGGCCAGGTGCGCGAGAATTTCGTGTGGTGTACCGCCGCTGGACTTGAGGCGATTGTCTGCATCGAGAAGGGCATCATGGGCATTCCAGAGTGCTCGTTCGTCAAATAAACGGGCTTGATCGAGGTAGTTGTTTAGAAAAAAAGGGGGTACTTTGAGGCGTGAAGCCATTGCATTTCTGGGCAGGCGTTGGCCCGATATCCATCGCGCGCGCCGCAGAATCCCAAAGTGACGGACGAGCAGTGCGATCGTGCCGGCGGGGTGTTCCCCCTGTTCGCGGAGCCGTCCAATAAGGATCTGCGCCTTGTCCAACTGCCGGTGTCCGAGGGCGTCGGCGAGTTCAAAAACCGTGACTCCCCGCGTGTTGTCGATTACCTGAGCGACGTCTTCGCGCGAGATTGGATTGGATTTGGTCGTGATAAAGAGTTTTTCGATTTCGCCGTCCAATTCGCGCAGATTTGACCCAATGCTCATGTGGAGCAGGTGAGCCGCGTCGGGCGCGATTTGCCTACCCAGGGTTTTGACATGTGTCTGGATCCAGGCTGGAATTTCGTTGTCGTAGGGTGGGCGAAATTCGATTGTAATTGCGCGTTTTCTAAGTTCGGCAAATAGTTTTTTGCGCCCATCGGGTTTGGTGGCTGTGATGATTATGGTCGTTGTTTCGGGTGGGGTTTCGATGAGAGGCAAGAGTTCGGGGGAGGCTGAATCGGGTAAGCGGTCGGCGTTTTTGAGGACAATCAGGCGGCGTTGCGCCATCATTGGAAAGGTGAGTGCTTGTGAAACAACCTGTGAAATATCGATGTCTTCGGCGCGATAGATGTCGAGGTTGAAAGCGCGCGCTGCGGGTTCAATGAGGGTTTCAACGAGGGCGTTGAGAAGCTGATCGCGCTGAAAGTCTTCTTCCCCGTAGAAGTAGTAGAGGGATGAGATTTCGCCTTTTTTTACGGCATCGAGAATCTGAGCGGGCGACGGGCCAGTTTTGCGAGGGCGTCGAGTAGCCATCTGTGTTATCCGAGGAGTCTAAAGGTCTTTGAAGTCCGCGTCTTGAATTTGTGTATCGTCAATATCGCGCAGGGGTTTTTCCTTGGATGATGTACGCGTGGTCGAGCGCATTAGTATGGCGAGAAACAAGCGGCCGACAAAACGAAAAAACAGGACGAGGACAAGGACGATGAGAAATATACGAAGCAACATGGGTGTCTCCGTGCCTTATAACGATGGCTCAATCTGCGGCGGTGTGGCGATATGGGGATGCGGATTCAATTTGGGGCGCGCCAAACCACCGCCAGATCAGGCTGATTAGAACAGGTACAACGACCAGTGTGAGGGCAGTGGCAAATGCGAGACCAAAGATCACAGCCACGCCCATGGGTCCCCACCACTGACTGCTGCGTCCCCCAATTTCCCATGAAAATGAAAAAAAGTCAAAACTTATACCCGTGGCAAGGGGCAACAGACCCAGGATAGTGGTTATGGCTGTGAGAATGACGGGGCGAAATCTTACGACGCCTGCGCGTATGATTGCTTCGCGCGCTGAAAGGCCACGCTGGCGCAATTGCAGGGTATAGCCGATTAGAACAATGGCGTTGTTGACGACCACGCCTGCAAGGCTGATCACGCCAATGCCTGTCATGAGAATGCCAAAAGGAGTTCCGGTGACAATCAGGCCGATCAGCACGCCAATCATAGACAAAATGACGGATGTGAGAATGGTAAAGGGCAGTGCCAGGGAATTGAATTGCGTAATCAGAATGAGCGCGATGCCCGCCAATGCTATGAGTAAGGCTTTGGAAAGAAAGACAGTGGCTTTTTGCTGTTCTTCATTTTCCCCGGAATAGGCGATCTGATAGCCCGGTGGAAGGGAAAAATTGGATAGAGCCGCCTGCACATCGCGCATGGCTGCATCAGATGTGCGGTCTTGCACTTTGCCTTCAATGGAGATAACGCGCTTGAGATCCTTGCGCCGAATGCTGCCAAATCCCCCGCCCGTTTCTATGCGTGCAACCGCGCTTATGGGCGTGATTTTGCCATCTTTTTCAATAGTTATGCGCTCGAGGTCGGCGAGGGTGTTGCGCTTGTCGGACTTGAATCTCACGCGAATATCGTATTCGTCTTCGCCCAGCCGATATTCGGATGCTTCTGAACCGTAAACAGCCGAGCGCACTGTAGCGGCAATCAGGCGCGTATTGAGACCCGCTATTGCAGCGGCTTCTCGATCTACAACGATGCGGACTTCGGGACGCCCGCGGTCATAGTCGTCTTTGAGATCGACAACGCCGGGCACTTCGGCTACGATGCGTTTGATGCGTGCGGATAGTTGTCCCAAAATTTCGAAATTTTCGCCAGATACCTCAACGCTGATGGGAGGGCCTACGGGTGGTCCGCCGCGCTCCTGGGACAATTCGATTTCAGCGCCGGTCAGATTTTTGAGTTTGCTGCGAATTTCTTCAATGGTCTTAAAAGAGGATTGTTGTCGAATACTTTCATCGACAAAATCAACGGAAATACGACTGGCATTTGAAACGCCTTCTCCGGCTGCAAATTCATCGCCGCCAGAGACGCCCACGTTGGCGACATAGGTTTCAACATCGGGAATATCGGAGAGAATGGATTCGATTTGGCGCGCCAGTTGATCCGATGTTTCGAGGTTTGTGCCAGATGGCGCGCGCACATCAATGTAGGCTGTGTTGGGTTCAATTTCGGGAAAAAATTCGATGCCTCGGCCTGTGAAATAGTACGCCACAATGACGAGGATGAGTGTGCTCGCTGCAAGCGAGAGGGTTATTCCCGGGTAATTGAGCGCCAGTTCGAGGCGACGCTGATAGGCGTTGAGGCTGCGCTGGAGGCGGGGTGATGTTTCTTTGACCGTTCCTCGCACCGTCATGAAAGATGCACAAAATGTGGGATTGAGGACGAGGCCCACGAAGAGGGACGAAGACAGGGTTATGATCAGGGTTATGGGCAAGTATTTCATAAATTCGCCCATAATGCCGGGCCAGACAATCATGGGTGCAAAAGCACATAATGTCGTCAGTGTCGAGGTTATCACAGGCCATGCGACTTCTCCTGTGCCTTCCAGCGCCCCCTGGATGGGAGATTGGCCTTCTTGCCGGTGGCGATATATATTTTCGACAATGACGATGGCATTATCCACGAGCATGCCGAGTGCGAGGATCAGGCTAAACAAAACGATCATATTGAGTGTGATGCCCATAATAGAGATGATGATAAAGGCAATGAGCATAGAGAGAGGAATGGCGATACCGACAAAAAAGGCATTGCGTAAGCCCAGGAAAAATAGAAGCACCAGAATGACGAGGATCAGGCCGGATACGATATTGTTTTCGAGGTCTTTGACCATCATGCGAATGTCTTCAGACTGGTCGCCCAAAATGGTGATTTGCGTGCCTGCGGGAAGGGTGGGTTTCAAATCGTCGAGCGCGATTTTAATCTGATCTGCGATGGCAATCAGATTTTCACCGCTGCGCTTGACAATTTCAAGGCTTACACTGGGCTTGTGGTTGAGGCGGGCGTAATTTGCGCGATCCTTAAATCCATATACAACATCGGCAACATCGCGGATATAGACCGGGCGGCCTTGCGACGCTTTGATGAGAAGGTCGCCAATCTGGGGAACGGTTTCAAGTTCGCCGGGCACGCGTACGGCGTATTTGTACGCGCCTATATCCACGCTGCCGCCGGGAAGGGTCAAGTTTTCGCGCTGGATGGCTTCTATTACGTCCTGGATGGCGAGTTTGTAGGCGATGAGGCGGTCGGGATCGACATCGACTTTGACTTCGTGTTCGAGACCACCCACCACGCGGACTTCGAGGATGCCGGGAATGGTTTCGATATGATCGGCGAAGTCTTCGGCAATTTCTTTGAGCCTAATAAGTCCATAATCTCCTGACAATGCGACGATCATCATGGGGATATTGGAAAAGTTGACTTCGAGGACCACGGGGTCTTCTGCATCATCGGGCAATTCCGATTTGGCGAGATCGACTTTGTCTTTGACGCGCTGAAGGGCATTGTCAATATCGGCATTGGGATTAAATTCGACTGTAATTGACGAAGCGCCTTCGACCGAACTCGAGCGGATCACTTTGACGTTTTCAATGGATTGAAGTTCTTTTTCCAAAGGTCGGGTAATGAGGTTTTCAACATCCTGAGGCGAGGCTCCGATATACGGCGTGCTGACGATGATGAGGGGTATGGTAATATCCGGCGCGGCTTCGCGAGGAAGCGACAGATAGGCCGAGATGCCCGAGATGATGAGGATGCCGACAAAGACGTAAACAGTGATGCGATGTTTGAGTGCGTATGCGGTAATGGTCATGGGATGGATTCCGCATATTTTATTGCCACGCGATCGCCATCAATGAGGTCTCGTCCGCCTTTGACGACGATCTGATCGCCAAAGGAAAGACCCTTTTGGACGACGACGCGCTCGGCTTCCGATGGGCCCAGGATGAGCGGGCGCATAAGGGCCATGTCGTTTTTTACGACAAAGGCTACAGGCCCAGTTTCGCGTTCGATAATGGCTTCGCGGGGAATGACGACGGCATGTTGGTGAATGCGCCGCACAGCTTTCAGCGTGCCGATCATGCCGGGGCGAATATGCCCTGTTGGATTGGGCAAGTAGATTTCAATGGGAAAAACTCTCTGGTTTGTATCTGCTGCTGGACCAACATGGGCGATTGTGCCCTCATAAGTCCGGTGCGGCATAGCATCGAGGATGAGGGTGACGAAACTACCTTCGGCGAAGTCAATGATTTCGCTTTCAGCTACCCAGGCCTCAATGCGCAGGCTGTCGGTTTGTACGAGGCGAAATGTTGCGTCACCTCGCGTGATATGTTGCCCTTGTGAGAGGTGCCGCTTTGCAATAGTGCCTGAAAACGGCGCTTGTATCTGCCCATAAGAGAGCCGGTGTTTTAAGGTCTGCGCTGTTGATTTGGCTTTTTGAAAGTCGTATTCTGTGGCAAAATACGCCTGTTCGGAAATTGATCCTTCCGAGAAAAGTTGTTTGCTGCGCTCGTAATTGTAGGTTTGAAACTTGAGATTGGCCTCGGCTTCGATCAATGCAGCTTGTAGAAGCTCCAGGTTGAGTTGTGCGAGATGCTCTTCTCGTTTGACGTAATCACCCACATCTTTGTACGTGTTGATAACCTCGCCAGATTCGAGCGCGCTAATCGTCACATCGCGCCAGGCTTTTACTGTGGCAGACAGCCTGCTGTATTGGATGAGCGAATCGGGTTTGATTACAAATGTAGATACATTGGTGGTGCGCTCTGTGGGCATTTCTTTTTGCGCCGAAGATTCGTCGCCACAGCCCAGATGAACCGCGATCAAAAGACAGGGTATTAAAAGCCTGTACAAATTCATGGTTGCTCCTCTTCACCCAAAATGCCCGCACTGAGTTCTAAATGTACGAGGGCGACCGCAAGATCTCGCTTTGCGCGCGCGAGTTCGGCTTCGGCGCGTTGTAAGGTGAGTTGTCCATCGATGACTTCGATCTGGGTGCCAACGCCGTTTTCATAACGCGATTCCGCGATTTCCAGGCCCCGACGGGCGAGATCAACGGCCTGTATCTGCGCGCTTTTTTTTGCGCGAACTTCGAGGAAAGTGCGCCACGCCTGCAGGATGTTGAAACGCACGTCGCGCTCGGTCAGTTTTTGCATCAGTTCGGATTGCCGCGTGTCTGAGCGGGCTTGCGCAACCTGTGCACTTGTGCGAAAGCCATCGAATATGGGAATGTTGATGGCGATACCCGAAAACCAGCTCTGGTGAAAGTCGTCTTTTACAAAATCAAATTCGTTTTTTTGCGCCTGCCATTGTCCATTGACAATCAAATCTACAGTAGGGCGGGATTCTGCACGGGCAATGGTCTCCGCGTGCTGGCGCATTTCGACCTCGATACGGTACTGGCTTATAATGGGATTCATTTGCATTGAGAGGTCAATCAGGACTGTCTCAGTACTGGTCGATAAAAGGTGGGATTTTTCGCGAAAAGTCCCGTGAGGTGTAATGGGTTCATTGGGGTCAATGCCGATCTGGTTTTTGAACGCGAGATCTGCCAATACACGCACATTTTCCGTACTTATGGAATCGGTCAGCAGTTCGGCGACCTGTACCTGTGCACGCAATAAATCATAGTCCGATACGCGCCCTGCCTCGCGCAATTTTTCGACGCGTCTGAAATTTGCACGCGCACGCGCTACAGAAGATTTGCTGACGCGCGTGAGTTCCCGAGCCAGTAGCAGGTCGTAAAAAGCCGTTTCGACCTGGGTGTGTAATCGCTGCTTTGCAGCGCGTAATTTTTCTTCTGAAAATTGTCGGAACAGACGCGCCGCGCGCATAGCTGAAAAAGATTTGCCTCCGCCCCAAATAGATTGTCGAATGCCAACTGTGCCGATGAGATTGTTGTGCGCCCCTACGGTAAATTGTTGTTGGCCTGCTGGCGTATCAAAGAAAAAGGTGGGCAGCAACCAGTTGCGCGTGTACTGCATGGTGATATCGAGTTGGGGCAGAACATCGGCTACTGCATGGCGAACCCGTTGGCGTGATTTGTCCAGGTCTTCGCGCGCAATTAGCAGGTCTTCATTGTGCAATAGCGCGTATTGCAAACTCTCTTCGAGTGTAATAGACCGGGAATAGGCTCTGGGGAGCACGAGAAAAAGGAACAGAAGGCCGATGGTACATAGCCATCGACAAAGAGATATATAGTCCATCGATATTTGGAGGGCGTTAAATTCAGGTCGAGATGTTATTTATTTGAAAATCTACAGGGTTTTGCCATGTGATGTCAAGGCGTTTCACAAACTGATACGGCAGACGCTGTCCGATAGCGCCAATGCCTGGACAGTTTCTGCGACATCGTGAACTCTTACAATGTGTATTCCTGCTGTTGCACTCAATGTAATGGCAGCGATGCTGCCCGGTAGGCGCTCGTGAGGCAG
>JAPPIE010000147.1:0-8064 GCA_028874765.1 Gemmatimonadota bacterium | reverse complement strand
CTGTTGCACTCAATGTAATGGCAGCGATGCTGCCCGGTAGGCGCTCGTGAGGCAGACTTTGTGGCGCGGTAAATTGTTTGCGCGATGCACCTATGAGAAGGGGATATTCCAGCGTGTGAAATTCGGATAGTCGGGCGAGTATCTCGATATTATGCGCGTATTTTTTGCCAAATCCCAGTCCGGGATCAATTACAATCTGAGATCGAGAAATGCCCATCGCCCTTGCGCTGTCGATTTGTGCGCTTAAAAAGTCGAGAATATCGGACACGACATCGTCGTACACGGGGTTCTGCTGCATGGTTGCGGGCGTTCCCTGCATGTGCATAAGGACAACAGCAGCTCCCGTTTCTGCGATCAGATGCATCATGCCGGTGTCAAACCGCAGGGCACTGATGTCGTTGACAATGGTGGCGCCGTTGTCAATGGCCTGTCGGGCGACTTCGGATTTGGTTGTGTCTATGGAGATGGGTACGTCGAGTTGTGGGGCAATAGCCTCAATAATGGGAATGGTGCGGTCCAGTTCTTCTTTTAGAGAGACAACGGTCGCTCCTTTGCCATAAGGCCCGGCTGGACGAGATGATTCACCCCCAATATCGATTATATCGGCACCTGCTTCAACCAGTGCCCATGCTCGTTCAATCGCTTTGCGCGGTTCAAAATAAAGGCCGCCGTCTGAGAACGAGTCTGGCGTGACATTGAGAACGCCCATCACGAGTGTTCGATGCCCCAATTGAAGGGGTGTGCCACAGCATGATAGCTGGTAAATAGGGCGTATGTGTTTCATTGGAACGGTGTAATAAAAAAGAGATGGCAAACGCCATCTCTTTTTTTAGTCATCTGATGGCTGTTTTTCTTCTTCAGGGGTGTGTTTCTCCGATGTTTGGTCTTCCTGTTCTTCTTCCAATTTTTCTGGCTGTTTTGCAGGTTCAACTGGTTTTTCGAGTGTTTTGCCTTCTAATAACTGGTTGAGTTGTACATCGTCGAGGGTTTCAAATTCCAGCAGCGCTTTGGCGAGGATGTGGACTTTGTCGATGTTATCACTGAGCAATTGTTCGGCTCGAGACTCGGCTTTGATTACGAAGTTTTTGATTTCCTCATCGATCATTTCGGCCACTCGGTCGCTGTGATCTCTACGTTGTGCCATTTCGCGCCCGAGGAATATTTCGTCGTTTTGCTGCCCATAAGCAATGGGACCCAGTTTGGGACTCATGCCCCAATCGCAAACCATTTGTCGGGCGAGATTGGTGGCCATGCGGTAGTCTTGCTGCCCGCCTGTTGTGATTTCGCCAAAGACGAGCTTTTCGGCAATTCTGCCACCCAGGGCGTAAGCGAGAACCGCTTCACAATAACTCTGGGGATAAGTGTGGCGCTCATCGATGGGGAGGGTGTGTGTGACACCGAGGGCACGCCCGCGAGGGATGATGGTCACTTTGTGCAGAGGATCGCTTTCTGGTATGAGTTTTGCTACCAGTGCGTGACCAATTTCGTGATAGGACGTGAGGCGTTTTTCTTTGTCGGAAATGACCAGGCTGCGTCGCTCTGCACCCATCATGACTTTGTCTTTGGCATCTTCAAAGTCGCTCATCGTTACGCTGTCTCGATTATTTCTGGAAGCGAGAAGAGCGGCTTCGTTGACCAGGTTGGCGAGGTCTGCTCCTGCCAGTCCGGGGGTTCCTCGCGCCAGCACCTGTAAGTTGACGTCGTCGGAGAGAGGTGTGTTGCGGGTGTGGACTTTTAGAATACCTTCGCGCCCTCTAACATCGGGACGATCCACCACGACCTGACGGTCGAAGCGCCCGGGTCGCAACAGCGCGGGGTCGAGCACGTCGGGACGGTTGGTAGCTGCGATGAGGATGAGGCCCTCTTTGGATTCAAAACCATCCATCTCAACCAGGAGTTGATTGAGGGTTTGCTCGCGCTCGTCGTGACCGCCTCCAATACCTGCGCCACGGTGCCGTCCCACGGCATCTATTTCGTCGATAAAGATGATACACGGGGCGTGATTTTTCCCCTGTTCAAAGAGATCGCGCACACGCGAAGCACCTACGCCGACAAACATTTCGACAAAATCAGAGCCGCTCATTAAAAAGAATGGAACACCCGCTTCGCCTGCAACGGCGCGTGCCATGTGCGTTTTGCCCGTACCGGGGGGACCAACGAGGAGTACGCCTTTTGGAATGCGCCCACCCAGACGTTGAAATTTGCGCGGATCTTTCAGAAATTCGATGATTTCCTGTAGTTCTTGCTTGGCTTCTTCGGCACCTGCAACGTCTTTGAATGTAATTGTTGTTTTATCTTCAGAGATGAGCTTTGCTTTGCTTTTGCCAAAGCTAAACGCACCTTTGGGACCTCCTTGCATCTGACGCAAAATGAAAAGCCAAAGCCCTATGAACAGGAGCCACGGCAAAAAATTAAAAAATATGTTGAGCCAGTTGGAGGGTTTTTGAAAGCGAAAGTCAACGCCGTATTTGAGCCATTCTTCGCGGGTCTGGGCATCTACAACGCCCAGGTCAACGACAAAATCGCGAAAGGTTTGCTGTTGTCTTCGCCCCGGCGGGGTAAGCTCTTCTGCGACGAGGTGGCCGTGAAATTCGTTATCAATAATGATCGCGCTCTGGATTTTTCCCTCTTCGAGGAGCATTTTGTACTCTTTATAGCTGAGTACGACATCGCTGGAAGGGGAATTGCCAAAAAATTTGGAAGCAAAAATGATAACCAGCAAAAAAAAGACCCAGAAAGCCAGTGGTTTTGAGATGCGCCGCCAGGGCCACTTGCCATTCTCCGAAGCCCCATTGCTATCAGCATTATCCCGATTGAGTACAGACAAGTTGGGTCGCCGCTCTTTTTTGTCTTCAGGCGCTTCATCTTCGGGCTGTGTGGGAGTGCGATCAGGCGTCTCGTCGGATGACTGTGTTTCTTCATCCGGTTTCGAGTCCCTGTCTTTGGGGTCGGTCATAAATGCCTCTTTTCGCATTGTGTGATCATGCTACTATAGGTTGCTTTGAGCACGCGCCGGGTATCTGGCGTGATCGGTGCGATCTGTGAACGCCGAAGTCCAACGACCCACAAAATGGTTGCACCGCTCACCAGAAGTGGTATTTCGCCGCGCAGTGGGCGGGGTATTTTGCTATCGCCGAGCAGTCTGCTGACTTTTTTTTTCCCCTGCATGCCAAAAGGGTGAAACCAATCGCCCGGCCTGGGTGAACGGAGATACAACGACCGGTTGGGAAGTTGATCCAGGTCAAAAAAGACGGTGTGTTTCGCTGTCTTTGAACTGCTGATACAGTTGTACACCGCTTGCAGATGCTCACGGTTGACCCGGTTTAATATATTCATTGAGAATTTGCCGTTGATATCGAGCGGCACATCGGGTTCAACCAAAAAGCAGTAAGCTCGGGCGGGTTGGGTTATAATGAGTGTGTCCTGCGTGCGATAAGCTGAAATTTCTGGCGTTATTTGAACGCTGCGTCCAGGAGTGGAAGAAATTTCGAGAATGCGTTCAACAACCTGGAAACGCGCGGCTTCGACACTGGCCTGGAGGGCAAAGAGCACCTTCCGAATCAGGCGACGCCGAAGTGATATATGATAACCGAAAAAACGCCTAACATCAAGGATAAATTTTCGATTGTCACGGTACAGGAGGGTTTCCGAAAGTGCCTGTTCCGCAATGTTTTCGAGGTGTGCATCGTCATTTTGCAGCAAGGTTGCCGAACGTGAAAGCAGGTCTTCGATTTGAGGATTGTATGCCTTTTGCAAGTGGGGTATCAGATCTGTGCGAATGCGATTGCGCAGAAATTTCGGATCGCTATTTGTCTCATCGTGCAGCACCTGCAAATTGCGGGTGCGTACATAAGATTCAATTTCCGATCTGGAAAATGAGAGCAGAGGACGAATCCAACATGATTCTGAAATTGGACGCATACCACCCAATCCGGTGAGTCCTGCACCTCGAACAAGGCGCAGCAGAACGGTTTCTGCCTGATCGCTTTTTGTATGGCCAAGTGCGATCCGGTTTGCGCCGGTTTTTTGTTTTACGGTGTCGAGAAATGCCCGTCGTGCATCGCGCGCTGCTTCTTCGAGAGATTGCTTTTTATCTTTTGCCCGCTGCACAACATCTTCCTTTTCGATATAGATGGGATAGTTTCGGGCGATCTGTTTGACAAACGCGACATCGCTGTCGGCATTGGGGCGAAGTTGATGATTGAGATGCGCGATATAAAGAGTGAGGTGCCATTTTGATTTGAGGCGGTGGAGAAGGTCGAATAAAGTAACGGAGTCGGGACCGCCAGATAGGGCTACGACCACCCCATCTCCTATTGTGAGGAGGCGTTCTTGTTGGATATAGGCTTCAACGCGATGTAGAATATCCATTTCTCGAACGGACATGCCGAGTTCCAGTTTGCAAGTGTTTGGACGCGCGAATAGGGTCTGAAGTTTCTCGGATTACTTATGGTAAATATAAAAAAAATCGGCTGTGGATTTACAGCCGATTTATACGCTTGTGACTAAAAGTAGGTATTGAGGCGCATTTCCACGCCTTTGAAGGGGAGTACCAGATAGCAGGTCCCCGATGTACAGGCGGTGCCTCCGCGCCGCTCGCCCACAAAGAGGACGGCGTCGTAATGCGTGCCAAACCGCGCATTGAGGTTGAGAGACACAAAGGTGCGGCTGCCGGTTTCGATGTCGAAAGTTTCTGGACGGTCAACTTCAAAAGGGTCGGTTGTGTGATCGACGACAAGGGCTGCGCCAAAACCGCGCGCGTGTTGTGCAGAGAGCGCGCCATAAGTATTGGAGTAGTACGGGTCGTTTTCAAAATGGACGGCGCGTTGGTATTGGAGGTCGAGGCCGAGGGTATGGCCTCGGGCTGTTGTGGTTTCAAAAATCGCGCCGCCCGTGCGGTGGCTATCGATGCTTTCGATGTCGTCTTTGCCCCAGTTAAAAAAGAAGGTGGCGGTCAGGTTGTCAAATTTGTACAGATCAAAAGAGAAATGTCTTTCTTTGAAAAAGGTCTGTACCGTCGGAGCCAAATCATTGCGTGCGTGGCTGATATTGACCGTGAAATTGCCCAAATCCAGTTGCGTATAAGTGCCTTCGATCTGATAGCCTTTTTCGCTGGCGAGTAGCAGTACATGTGTGTTTCGGTTGAGCAAAGAGGCGGTGTGTTCGCGGACGAGAGATGGGGGATCATTGAAGTGGAGGTGCATGTTGTCGTAATCTTTGTATTCGACACTCAACCCCAGATTGTTCCAGCCCATATTGCCCGATAAGTAAAGGGCAGCTCCTTTTTCGTCGTCTTCTCGCCGTGCATATTCGCCTTCGCGTTGCGCGTATTCGCCGTAAAAGCTGCCGTAGAGACCGGCCTTTTGCAGGATATTAGAAAGGTCGAGATCGACAAAACCAGACCAGGCCCAATTTTTATCGATGAGGGAATCTTTGGGCGTGATGTGAACGCCCGTGCCGCCAATTTTAAGATTGGAAGAGAGTCTGAGGGCGAGTTCGCCGCCTGTGACCCAATCCCCGCGACGGGAAACACTGCGCGGCGGGATGCCGGTTTTGGCACCAGGGGGAATATCGCTGAGTGCTGATCGACCGATGAGTGCTTTGGTCTCTACGCGATTGCCAGCCCATGAGGCTGTCGCACCTTCGAGGTCCTGGGCCGGGGCATAGCGCAGGCGATAAATAGGGCTTTCGAGCACGACGCCGGGCAGTTCAAATGCGCGAAGTGTGAGGCCCCGCCCGAGAATTGCGTAGTAATTGCCGATTTCCACATTCGCAGCACCATGGTTCCACCGTGCGTATTTTTGCGTGATTTGATATGTTTCTCGGTCTGCGCCCCAGGTGTTGTAAATTTCTGCTCTTAAACCGGCCTGCAAGCCCTTTTGCGTAAAGTCGAGATTCAACTGGTTGTAGGCTGTGGAGATGGCGGTGGAGTCAGATCCCGGTATTTCACCACGTTGCATTTCCGTCAATCCAGTGACGGTAATTTGTGCAGAAATGGGGGCTGAGAAGAGCAGGACGAGGAGCAGGCTACTTGCTTTCATCTGGCGTTTCCTTTTTTTCTGGCATTTCCTTTTTTTCCGATGCTTCTTTTTCCTCCGATGTTTTCTTTTCGGGTAATAGGATCTCTAATGCGTCAATGATGGCCTTCCCATCGGATAAACCGGCCTCTCGCAATACAATTTCCCTGTCTGGCGCAATGAGAATTGTGGTGGGCATGGCGCGAACTTGCATGCGTTGCATAACCGATCCATCGGCGTCAATGGCGATTGGGAATGTGATGTTGCGCCCCCGCAAAAATGGGCGAATGCGGTTTTGACCTCGGGGCCCATCTTCGTTTACGCCGAGAACGGTGAGTCCCCTGTCGGCGTATTTGGCGTGGATTTCTTCGAGCTTGGGCATTGCTTTGATGCAGGGTTTGCACCATGTGGCCCAGAAGTCGAGTAAAACAGGACCTTTTTCGAGGAGGGCGGTTAATTGTACCCGCTCGCCACTGAGGCCTGGCAGATTGAAATCAGGGGCTTCAGTTGCGCGGGCAGATGATGCAACGAGAAGGCAGAGCCATAGTGCGAGAAATTTTTTCATGAGAGTACCTCGTGGAGATTGAGATTTAGCCGACTTTTCTAAAGTTATACGTAGGGACGATGCCTATGTTCCCACTTGTTGTTATAGGGACGGTCAATAAATATAAAATATGACAAAGAGGGTGAAAAAACAATGGTGTAAAGGTGGGGTGTAGGGTTATTTTATTTTACATATTAGACCAGAGGATACTGCAAAACCCCGGGAGAGAATGAACATGCGCTCGCTCCATGTGCAAATCTTCATCGCGTTGCTCCTCGGCGCAATAAGTGGAATGCTGTTGGGTGAATCCGTTCTTCACTTTGCCTTTTTGGGAACCCTTTTCCTCAAGGGCCTTAAGATGATCATCGTTCCCTTGATCGTCACCTCCATTGTTTCCGGGGTGGTCGGCATAGGCCAGGTCGGTCATTTTGGCCGCCTGAGTGCTCAGACCTTTACCTATTACCTGAGCTCCAGCCTGTTGTCCATTATCACTGGCCTGGTATTGGTCAATGCCATAAGTCCAGGCAAGGGGGCGCAGTTGCATTTGCAAGCTCCTCCTGAACAATTGGCCCATTCCATAGCTCAATTCGGCGACGGTCCCAAAGCCGCCCTTGAGCGGTTGTTGTTGGATATGGTACCGGATAATGTATTCAGGGCCATGGCTGAGGGACAGATCTTGCCCGTGATCGTCTTTTGTTTTCTTCTCGGATTTGCCATCATCCGTTTGTCCGATCCGCACCAGGAACGTCTGCGTGGGTTTTTCCAATCGGCTTTTGAGGCCATGATGCAATTGACCCATTTTATTATTCGCCTGGCCCCCATCGGTATTTTTGCTCTTGTCGCCAAAGTCGTTGGTACCACCGGTCTGTCGGTTTTTATTGATTTGGGTCTGTACGCTCTCACTGTCTTTGCCGGTCTGGTCGTCCACGCGGCGATTATCTTGCCGCTCGTGCTCTATTTTGTGGGGGGCATATCGCCTCTGGCTCTCCTTCGCGCCCTGACGCCAGCCCTCTTCACCGCTTTTTCTACCAGTTCCTCTTCGGCGACATTGCCCGTTACCATTGAATCGCTGGAACAACGCGCTGGTGTTTCTAACCGCACCACCAGTTTTGTCGCGCCGCTGGGTGCTACCATCAATATGGATGGTACAGCCCTGTTCGAATGTGTCGCAGCCCTGTTTATCGCTCAAGCCTATGGGGTTGATCTGGGCTTTACCCAGCAATTCCTGGTTGTGCTTACCGCTTTGTTGGCCTCTATCGGCGCGGCTGGCATTCCTATGACGGGCCTGGTGATGCTTTCTATTGTTCTGACCTCTGTAGGGTTGCCTCTGGAGGGGATTGGCCTGATTATAGCTGTGGATCGCATCCTGGACATGTTTCGCACCACTGTCAATGTTTGGAGCGATTCGTGTGGCACTGCCCTGATAGCCCGTTACCAGGGCGAGAAATTAGATATTACTAAACACTGACATTTACTTATTGGGGGTTTATTATGGTTTCGATA
>JAPPIE010000343.1 GCA_028874765.1 Gemmatimonadota bacterium | reverse complement strand
GCTGGTTTTGCCATGTGATGCCGATCAGTTGGTGCTGATGTCGCCGCACTCAGATGAGATCCAAAACGAGTTTGAGTCGGCTTTTGTGGCTTTTTATAAAGAGACCACAGAGCGAGATGTGCGGGTAGAATGGCTCGATATCGGTGCGGGTACGAGTGCGATTTTGCGTTATATCAAATCGGAATTTGGGCGGTCGCCAGAAGGCATTGGCATCGATATCTTTTTTGGTGGGGGGACCACGCCTTATGTTGATTTGTCTGAGCGAGGGCTGTGTAGGCCCTATCGGTTGTCCGATGCCGCACTCAATCGATTACCCGCGCAGATTGGGGGGGTTCCGCTTTACGATTCGGCATATCAATGGTATGGTGCAACGCTGTCTGGTTTTGGTATTGTGTACAATCGACGCGTGCTTGAAATTTTGAATTTGCCTATCCCCCAAACCTGGGCGGATTTGGGTGCGCCGGAATTGTTCTCGTGGGTTGGTTCGGGCGATCCGCGCAAGAGTGGCAGCGTGCATATGGCTTATGAATTAATTTTGCAGGCTTATGGCTGGGAAAGAGGATGGGAAGTGATTACCACAATGGGGGCCAATGTGCGAAATTTTGGACAAGGTGGCTCTTATGCCCCCAGGGAAGTTGCTATGGGTGAGGTGGCTTATGGTTTGTCCATCGACTTTTATGCCTGGGCACAAGTCGCAGAAGTAGGCGATGAATTTGTGGGCTTTGTGATGCCCGATAATTTGACCATTGTCAATCCCGATGGTATCGCCATATTAAAGGGTGCGCCAAACCTGGAGGTGGCGCAGGTGTTTTTGGCGTTTGTGATGTCCGATGCGGGGCAAAAGCTCTGGTTTTTGAAAAAGGGCGTGCTGGGTGGTCCCGTCAATAAGCAGTTGAATCGGTTTACCGTATTGCCCGATCTATACAAGCACTATCAGAGTGATGCTGCGGTGACGTTAAATCCCTTTGAATGGCGTTCCGATTTGATATACGATGCTGAATTGGGCAGTGGGCGATGGCGCGTGTTGAACGATTTGATTGGCGTGATGGTTATTGACTCACATCAGTCCTTGCAAGCTGCCTGGAAGGACGCGATGACAGATGGCGTGTCAGAAGAAGAACGCAAGACGCTGTCATCTGTTCCCATTTCAGAGGCTGAAGCACTGAAGTTGGAGCAGTCATGGGGAGATGCCGAGATGCGCAATCGGACAATGGCTGATTGGACGGATTTTGCGCGCGACAAATACGGTGCTCACGATGTGTCTTTGTCTGTGCGTATCACCAATGTGATTACTCTATTTTTTCCTATGGGCATTGCCGGCTGTGTAGTGGCTTATTTGTGGCGTTTGCGCAGAAATTAAAAAGGGTGCGACATGCTCGGAATCAGGCTGGAAAATGTGACCAAGCGTTTTGACAATGTTCTGGCATTGGATCGCATCAATCTGGAAATTGACGCGGGGGAGTTCTTTTTTTTGTTGGGTCCCTCTGGTTGTGGAAAAACCACGTTGCTGCGTATTTTGGCGGGTTTTGAGCAGCCCGAGAGTGGTCGGGTGCTTTTTGATGAGCGCGATGTGACTGCTGTGCCTCCACACGAACGCAATACGGGCATGGTGTTTCAGAATTATGCCTTGTGGCCTCACATGACGGTTTGGAAAAATGTGGAATACGGCCTTACGATGCGCAATATGCCACAGCACGAGCGCGACCAAAAAGTGAAGCGCGCTCTGGAAATGGTTCAGATGAGCGGTTATGCCAGGCGGTCGCCCAATCAGCTTTCGGGGGGGCAGCAACAGCGCGTGGCACTGGCGCGGGCACTGGTTATAGAACCGGATGTTGTGTTGTTGGACGAGCCGCTTTCCAATCTGGATGCGCGATTGCGGTTGGAGATGCGCGAGCAGTTGCTGGATTTACAGCGGACTCTGGATGTAACGATGATTTATGTGACACACGATCAAAAAGAAGCGCTGGCTATGGGCGAGCGCATTGCGGTTATGCAGATGGGTAAGGTGGCGCAAATCGGTACGCCGCGGGATGTTTACAGGCAACCGCTCACGCGCTTTGTCGCGGATTTTATTGGCGAGATCAATTTGATTTCCGGGGAGATAAAATCTGTGGAATCCGGGGTGGTTGCTGCAACAGATGTGGGAGATATGCTCGGGCAGGCGGGATATGAGGGTATTCAGGTTGGAGATCGGGTGTTGTGCGCGATTCGACCCGAGGCGATAGGTTTTCTTTTAGATGAATCTGGGGCGGTAGATAATGTCATTTCTGGGCATGTGCAGCGTGCAATTTATCTGGGCGAAGTCGAACAATTTTTTGTTGAATTGGCAAGTGGGGATCAGGTCAAACTGATTAAGTACGACGCGACTATGCAGCACGTACAACCCGGCGATGAGGTGCGACTGGGATTTTCGCAAGTGGTCATGTTGCGCGATGAAGCGGAGGATCGCGATGAAGCGGTTTGATCTCAATTGGCCCACGCTCATTTTCCTGGTGGGGTTGATCGGCTTTTTTGTCTTGTTTTTGTTTTATCCTCTGTGGTATGCCTTTGTGCAGTCGTTGGTGGTGGATGGCAGGTTCACGTTTGTGTTTTACGAATTGATGGTGACGGGTCCGGTTTATCAAGAGGCTATTCTCAATAGTTTTCGGCTGGGAATGATTACGACCATTGCGACTACGTTGCTCAGTTTGCCTCTGGCGTTTTTGCTGGTGCGATACGATTTTGCTGGCAAAGGATTTCTCAATGGTTTGATTCTGGTGCCGATGGTTTTGCCTCCGTTTGTAGGGGCTATTGGCATGAAGCAGATGTTTGCGCGTTTTGGCTCCATCAATTTGCTGCTTCTGGATTTGGGACTTATCGATCAGCCTGTAGATTGGTTTGGCGGCGGTGGTTTTGTAGGCGTGGTGATTTTAGAGGTGCTGCATCTTTATCCCATTATGTATCTCAATGTGGCCGCTGCGCTTGCCAATGTCGATCCGAGTCTGGAAGAGGCGGCGCGCAATATGGGCAGCAAGGGGTTTCGCCTTTTTCGCACGGTGACATTTCCACTGATGTTGCCGGGCTATTTTGCCGGGGCGATTATTGTTTTTATCTGGGCGTTTACCGATTTGGGGACGCCGCTTATTTTTAATTATCGGCAGGTCGTAGCGGTCGAGATTTTTAATTCTATTGAGGATATTAACGAAAATCCGATGGCTTACGCGCTCGTTGTCTTTGTGTTGTTGTTGACGGTTTTTTTCTTTTATCTGTCAAAGGCTACGATGGGCAATCGCCGCTATGAGATGATTGCGCGGGGGTATATCAGTTCGGGATCGCGCCCCGCTTCTCGCGGGATGACTGTGTTGATTTACGCCGCGATGTTGTCGCTTACGGGCATTGCTCTAATTCCGCATATGAGTGTGTTTTTGACGTCTATTGCCGAGCGCTGGTTTATGGCTGTGCTGCCCCAGGAGACGACCGGGCGATTTTATACGATGGTTTTTGAACATCCGATGTCTCTGTCCAGTATTGAGATGAGTTTGATACTGAGTGTATTGAGTACGACGCTGGATATTGTTCTGGGTATTGCCATTGCCTATTTGTTGACGCGCACCCGCATCCCGTATAAGGGCGTTTTAGATGCGATGGCGATGTTGCCCTTAGCTCTGCCCGGTCTGGTGCTGGCTTTTGGGTATCTGGCGGGGTATTCGGGTACTTTTTTGGATGCGCGGCACTATCCCGTGCCACTGCTGGTCATTGCCTATGCGGTGCGGCGGTTGCCCTATATGGTGCGCGCGGCGTATGCGGGATTTCAGCAGACGAGTGTGACGCTGGAGGAGGCGGCTCAAAATTTGGGGGCTTCCCGGTTGCGCACGCTTTTTCAAATTACATTTCCGCTGATTTTAGCCAATCTGGTGGCTGGTGGTATTTTGTGTTTTGCGTTTGCAATGCTCGAGGTGAGCGATAGTTTGATTTTGGCGCTCAAGGACGAATACTATCCCATCACAAAAGCGATTTACGCGCTTATGGGGCGCATTGCAGATGGCGCGTATCTGGCCAGTGCGATGGGTGTTTTTGGTATGGTGTTGCTGATTGTGAGTTTGTTTTTGGCCGGGCGATTTTTGGGCAGGCGCATGGGCGAGTTGTTCCGCGC
>JAPPIE010000065.1 GCA_028874765.1 Gemmatimonadota bacterium | reverse complement strand
TGGTGGCGTAGCCTTTGTCTTTGAGGAGTTTGGCGATGGTGATTTCGCTGGGGTTTAATCCCACGCCCTGGCCGGGGAAGAGGACCCAGCGCCCGTCAAAAGATCCAAAGCCAATGCGGGGAGGATAACAGCCCGTGAGCATGGCGCCTCGAGAGGGCGAACACACGGGAGACGCCATGTAGAAGTCGGTGAATTTGATGCCTTCTGCGGCCATTTTGTCGAGTGCTGGCGTTTTGTTGATTTTAGAGCCGTAACTGCCGAGGTCCCCATAGCCGAGGTCGTCGCAGTTGATCAAGATGATGTTGGGTTGCATAGGTCTCCTTGGAATGATTGCGTTGAGCCTGCGCCGAATTATTTAGATACACACTATACGCAGTTCTATCTATTGATGCAAGTATGGTTTTTGTTTATAGAAAACAGGAAAATAACTTGCAATTTTATGTCTTTTAGGCCATAATTAAATATCACAAAGGAGTATAAACGATGGCAAACACAATCGAAAAAATCGAAACAATAAAAAAAGGTAGTGGTAATATTTTTGCCGATCTCAATGTCGAAGATTCAGATGGTATGCAAGCAAAAGCCAAACTCGCGGTGGCCATTCTCAGGCTTATCGAGGACCGAAGTCTGACACAAATTGAAGCAGCCCAAATTCTCGGCACCGATCAGTCTTACATTTCAAGACTGAAACGAGGGCGTGAACTTCGACGGTTTACTTTTGACCGTTTGATGAGTTGGCTTACTAAACTTGATCAAAATGTTACCTTGACTGTAGAGCAGAAACCCAAAAATCAAAAAGATGGATATATCCAGGTCGCTGTTTTCTAATTCCAGTAGATTAATGGGGCTATGTATGCGAAAAATAACCAACACATACTTGAAACTAAAAGTGATTTGTACCGAATTGCCCGGTACGCGTTTTGAAGATCCGTACGGTTTTGCGCTACGCCGCGGGCTTCTCATATTACCTGGTTAGAAGAGGAGACATAAATGGCTGTTGAACCCAGAGAGTTGAAATTTATTGCGACTGAGGAAAAGGGTGAGGTATCGGCTTTGTACGCGCGACCGCGCGGGGCAAAGGCATTGTTGGTGTTAGGTCACGGGTCGGGTACGAATATGTGGCATCTCTTTATGCAGGAACTGAGCGATACGTTGAACGATGTGGGGATTGCGACTTTGCGCTTCAATTATCCCTATTCCGAGAGGGGCGGTGGTGGTATGGATGGCGAGAAGGTGCGGTTGGCTACTGTGCGTGCGGCTATAGAGATAGGGATGAAGCAGGCACGAGGATTGCCGGTTTTTGCCGGCGGGCATTCTATGAGCGGGCGGATGGTTTCGATGGCTTGTGCCGAAGAACCTGTTGACGGGCTGAAGGGTATTGTGTTTTTCGCTTTTCCGCTGTATTCGAGTAAGCCCAATACAGAGCGCGCCGAGCATTTGAAGGATGTACACGTGCCGATGCTGTTTTTATCGGGTCAGCGGGATAAGATGGCGAGTTTAGAACTGTTGCAGCCAGTGGTAGATAATCTGAAGGGGGCGACGCTTCATGTGGTGGATACCGCAGATCACGGATTTAAAATTTTGAAGCGGCGCAATACCGATGAACCCGTGATGGAAGAATTGGCACGGGTCGCGGGTGGATGGATGGCGGGGTAGGGATGAAAAAAACAGATACACAGGGGCGCGTCATTTCTCTGTTTATGAAGATAGAGAAGGGACTGCCTTTGTCCAGACCGCGCGATGGTAAATTTTTGCTGCGCGCTCGTTTTGGCATTGAAGGCGATGCGAATGCAGGTGGTGTTGGTCCGCGGCAGGTGCTTTTGGTTGCTCTGGAAACTCTGCAGGCGTTCAAATTGCAGCCGGGTGATTTGCGAGAGAATGTCGTTGTCGCCGGGTTGCCGCTGGACGATTTGCCATCGGGGTCGGTGTTGCAATTCGGGAATTCTGCCACAGTTCGGTTGACGTATCACTGTGAAGTGTGCAAGTATATCGGGACGTTGGGCGTAAAACCGATTCAGTCGTTGGTGAATCAGAGGGGGTTTTTGGCTGTGGTGTTGACGGGTGGTGTCGTTTGTGAAGGCGATTCGGTCAGGGTTTTGTCCAGGCGTTATGATCCCGTGCCCGATCGCACTTCGGATCGATTTTTGTGGATTGTAGAGCAGATTCCCTTTGGGAAGGTAATGACGTATAAGCAGATTGTGGATGTTCTGGGGGTGTCGCGTTCGTATTACCGCGTGTTGCCTACGTATATGAAGCGCGTGGCGGGACAGACATATCCCTTGCATCGCATTTTGGATTCAAAAGGGTGTTTGACGCCGCATGTGGATAATCAGCGGGCGTTGCTGACGTGCGAGGGTGTTGAGATCAATGCAGGAGGAGGGGGCGGTAACGGGTGGGTAGATGTGTCTGTCTTTGGGTGGGATATCAGTGGGATTTATTACTGAGGTATTATGTATTGCGGGCTTGACACATCTTTGTATTTTTATGATCATGGCTTTACGATAAAATATTCACTTCATTTTAGAAAGGAAACAAAATGGCAGCAGAAAAACACACGCCGGTGGGGTATGACGATACGCCGATGTTGCCCAATCAACCGTGGCGCGTTCACGATAAGAATCGTCCAGCACCGCGCGTGGTGACGCCGGGTGCCAGTGCTGGTGATGCGCCATCGGATGCCGTGGTGCTGTTTGATGGTACAGATTTGTCCAGTTGGCAGAGCCGCGATGGTGGGGATCCGACATGGACGGTGGAGAATGGGTATGTAGAGGTGAATCCCCGAACGGGAAATATCCAGACAAAAGATGAGTTTGGGAGCGCGCAGTTGCACATAGAGTTTGCCTGTCCTTCAGAAGTGCGCGGCAGCAGTCAGGGGCGGGGAAATAGCGGTGTGTTTTTGATCGGGAAATACGAGGTGCAGGTGCTGGATGGATATGACAATCCGACGTATTCCGATGGTACTACGGGCGCGATTTACAGTCAGTTTTCGCCGCTGGTGAATGCGACGCGCCCACCGGGTGAGTGGCAGGCTTATGATATTGTTTTTGAAACACCGGAATACGATGGCGATACGCTGGTGAAGCCCGCTTATTTGACGGTGTTTTTGAATGGTGTCGTGTTGCACAACCGCAAAGAGGCTATGGGACCGACCGGACACAGAAATGTGTCGAATTACGACACGCCGCACGGGCCTACCGGGCCGTTGATGCTGCAAGATCACGGCGATCCCGTGCGCTATCGGAATATCTGGATCCGTCCATTGACCGATTATGATGAAGGTTAGAGAGGCCCTATTATTGAGGTCATAATTGAAAAGAGCCGGTCCGGAAATGGATCGGCTCTTTTGTTTTTTTAATATTGCGGTGTAAGCGGGTGAATGTGATCGAGGTCATTAAAATATTGTCGTTCAGATTCCCACAGGTTTCTTGACTGCTGTGCTCGCGACCAAAATTCTGGGGAATTGCCAAATAGACGGGATAATCGAAGGGCCATGAGGGGGGTTACAGCGCGTTTTTCTTTTAATAAGTCATGAACCGTTTGACGCGAAACACCCAGAGCAGAGGCGAGTGAGGTTGGGGTCAAATGATAATCGGGCATGAAATCTTCTCGAAGCATCTCACCGGGATGTGTTGGTGGGATTTCACGTTTGTGGATGTTGGGTATGGACATTTTGGTTTCTCCTAATGATAGTCAGTGATTTCGACATCATAAGCATCGCCATCAATGAATCGAAAACAGATTCGCCATTGTGTGTTAATGGAAATAGAATGTTGTCCTCTTCTGCGTCCTTTTAAGGCATGAAGACGGTTGCTCGGCGGAATCTTTAAATCGTCCAAAGTGTCGGCCAGGTCGATGTATTCCAGACGGCGAATGGCTCTTCTAATTATATCAGGTGGTAAACGTCGTGATCGTCCTTCAGTAAAGAGTTCCTGAGTTTCTCTATTGGCAAAGGTGCGTATCATATTTTTAATGTAATGTGTCACATGACAGTTGTCAAACCTAACAAAGAAATATTACGCTCTTTTCAGTTGACAGCACATGGATTCACCCGTTTTTTTTAACACTGAAAAATAAAGAAATATTCGGCTTTTTTTTAGGAGCGATAAATATTATGGGTGAATTGCTTCGCGTTGAACATCTCCGGGCTGAG
>JAPPIE010000068.1:30218-34308 GCA_028874765.1 Gemmatimonadota bacterium | reverse complement strand
GCTTTCTTTTTCATGATCTTTTTCCTATCCCGTATCCACGATCCAATCAGGAGCCGTGAACAGGCTGCTGACCGATTCCCCGTGGTGTATTCTGCGGATCGCCTCACCCAGCAGAGGTGCCACGGATAGAGTGGTCAGATTGGGAGGACATTGGCTCTGCGAAGAAAGTGGAACCGTATCTGTCGTCACCAATTCCTTCACTTCTGCAATTGAACCCAAACGCGGCAGTGCCTGTCCCGTAAAAAGACCATGTGTGCAGGATACCGTGATGTGATTAACGCCGCGCTCCCGAAGGCGATCAACAAGCTCCACAAGTGTTCCCCCCGTAGCTATCTCCTCGTCCAGAACAATCACCTTCTTCCCATCTACATCGCCGACAATTGAATCAATCACGACTTTTTCATCACTGATGCGGCGTTTGATTCCGGCAGCTACGGGCAACTTGAGCAGGCGGGCAAAATGCGTTGCCTCCTTTGCGCCTCCAAGATCGGGCGAAACAACGACCGTATCCGCCAGATCTTTGCCCCGAAAATATCTCGCCAACACATGGAGAGCATTGAGATGATCGACGGGAATGCGAAAAAATCCATGTACCTGCGGCGCGTGGAGAGTCATCGTGAGCACCCGATTAGCACCTGCCGTATCAATCAAATCTGCCACCAGTCTCCCTGCAATCGAGATACGAGGTGCATCTTTTTTATCCGACCGTGCGTAACTGTAGTATGGAATAACGGCCGTCGTACGGGCAGCCGATGCCCCGCGTGCCGCGTCCCGCATCTGCAGGAGTTCCATGAGATGGTCCTGGACAGGTGGCACAAGAGGCTGAATCAGGAAAACATCGGTCTCCCGACAATTGGCGTTCAACTGCACCTGAATGCAATCGTTACTGAAGCGGTTGATCGTGCTCTGACTAAGAGGCACGCTCAGATACTGGCATATATGCTCTGCCAATTGACGATGTGCGTTCCCGCTAAAGACCACAATATCGCGCATTGCGAACTCCTTTCTCTTGAGTGGTCCCGTGTTGATAGGACTTCTATTCGACTTGATCAATTAGCTGAATTGCCGTAGTTTTTGATTGATCAATCATTTTGAAATAAAGAAGGAGATTGACATGTCAAGAACGCTTAGATATCTCACCGCCTTGCTCCTTCTGTTTGCCTGTTCTGAAAAAGAAAAACCTCTCAATCCCGATACATCAGATGGCAACGGACAGCAGGAAAAACCCCTGCTTTCAGATGACAAATTCGGTGCCGACATCAACCCCACCGGCAATCCCATCGGCGGTGGCGAGGGCTATAACCGCCTGGTTGACCCATCTGAATTCCTGGTCACAAACCGCATGGAACTGTTCGACGCTCTCCAGTTCGCCGGTCCCAACCAGATAGTCTATATAGTAGATACCATCAGAATCGACCTGACCGGACACCAGAACATCGCCATACGCGGAGGCGTCACGCTCGCCAGCGGCCGGGGCAAACCCGGCTCCCAGGGCGCCCTGCTCTACTCCAAACAACTCGAAACCATACCCCTCTTTATCGCCACCGGACCCAACATCCGCATCACCGGCCTTCGCTTCCAGGGACCGGACACCCTCAGACGCACCGAGCAGATGAGACAACTCCATGCAGAAGGGCGCTACTACAGCATCCCCAACTCCCGCGCCATCCAGACCGAATACCCCAACCTCGAAGTCGATAACTGCGAACTCTGGGGCTGGAGTCACGGCGCGATCTTCCTGCGGGCTGGCTCAACGGACAACCACATCCATCACAACTATTTTCACCACAACCAGCGCTACGGCCTGGGCTACGGCGTGGTGCTGGATCAGTCCAACGCCCTTATCGAGGCCAATTTGTTCGACTGGTGTCGCCACCACATTGCAGGCACCGGAAGGCCCGGCACCAGCTATGAAGCCCGCTACAACCTGATTCTGGAAAACGCCAACAGCCACAGCTTTGACATGCACGGCGGACGGGATCGAGGTGACGATACACACATCGCCGGCGATCTTATGTTAATCCACCACAATACCTTTCGCGCCACAAGTGTACCCGCCGTAGTCATCCGGGGAATTCCCCAGGAAAGCGCTGAAATCTACAACAACTGGTTTCTCCATACAAACCCGACCGACGCCATCAAACAGAACAACGCCGTGGGAAACATGCGTCACTACACAAACCAGTACACGCCCAACCGCGTTCTGAAAGACTGAGTCATACAGATCGCGTTACCGCGAGTCCCGTCTGCCACTCACGCCCCCGCATACCCGCATAGACCATGTAGTAGCGGTTGTCAATTTCAATCACCTGAGGCGTTAGTATCCCGTCGCAGTCCCATGCATCGGGATCTGGCGAGGGCGAAAAAATTGGATTGTGCGGATTGGGTTCAAAAGTGCGAAAATCGCGCGTTCGCACATGCCCAATCCGCCAGACCTCGCCATCGGACCCCCCGTAAAAGAGATGGAAATACTGTGGACCCTTAAAAATCTCAGCCTCCCGGACACCACAACTATCCCACACTTCCCCGCTACCCTTAAAAATGGGATTTGCGGAATCTTTGGTAACAGCCGCGGGATTGCTCGTCGGCGCGGTCGCGTGACATAAGGTCGGTGGCTCTGCCGACTCCCCCGTATAAATGATGTGTATGGTATCATCTACAACCACAACCGAGGGATGCGACGAACCCTGTCGCTCGTGCGCAGTATCTGAGGCAATCACAGGCGCCTGACAAACGCGCGTCCAATTGCCAAAATCTCCGTCGCCCACCAATAAACCCGTCTGCTTTGGCGGCTTTTGTCGTCGCCCCAAATAATAAACATAGAACCTGCTGTCGGCGGGATTCCAAAACGGAAAAGGATATTCGATTGTATAATCGTCAAATCCCTCTCTCGAAGGCAAAAGCACGGGATTGCGCGGATCGTGCGCGATCTTTGCGGGATCGTTCACCGGAGCCGTGCTATGCATCAAAACCCAATAATTGCCCTCTTTTCTCCTCCCCCACAAATAGTGAACCGTATCATCCATCACAAACGCATGGGCTGCAGCGGCCCACTCTGGCGGCTCGCAGGCAAGAATGGGATTGACATTCTCAAGCCGCTCAAAACCCGCAAACGCCTCAAATGGAATGGCACTGTTCTCAGTAAAACCTGTTCTCATCAGTCCTCCTTTTCGCGCGCTATCTACACTTACAAACACCAGTCGTAGGGACCAGGACCTGTATGGCAAATCATCTCGGCGATTTGCTGGCGCATAGCTGTAATGCGCGGTTGATATTCAGAAAGCTGCGCGAGATTTTGCATTTCGCCCGGATCTGTTTCCAAATCGTACAATTCATCGATATCAAAACGATTGCGAATATACTTCCAGCGACCATCGAGATTCATCACATGCGCGGCAAACTGCTCTCTTTCAGTTGACCCCCAATAAACGGCCTCCTGGCTGGCGATCTCGGCAAAAATGGGTTGAGGTTTGGGTTGCCGACCATTCAGAATCGCATCCGCAACAGAACGCCCATCGATTTTCTCGGGCAACGCCTCGTTTGCCAGATCGAGCAAAGTCGGCATTAAATCAACACCTGCCAGCGGGGTCGTCACGCGCAAACCCGCTGGAAGAGTACTCGGCCAGGAAAGCAGACAAGGGACTCTGACCGAGGCCTCGTACATCAGGCACTTTTCTGTGCAACCATGATCGCCGAGCAACTCGCCGTGGTCGCTCATAAAAACCACGATCGTATTATCGCGCATGTTCTGTTCTTCGAGAACGCCGACCAGACGCCCGACCTGCGCGTCAATATGGGTAATCAGGGCGTAATAGTACGCAATCATCTCGCGGAATTGCCGATCTGTCACCGTGTCGGGCATGCGAAATTTTGTGCGGGTTTGAAAATGCGGTTTACCCTCAAGTGGATCTCGCAGAGAATCCGGCAGGGGCATTTGATCTACCGGATAGTGTTCGAGCAATTCTGGTGGGATAACGATGAGAGGATGCGGGTCCTTAACACTCACAAACAGAAAAAACGGATCATCTTCTTGCTGGCGCAAAAAATCAATCGCGCGGTCAACCGTCCAGGTCGTACGCTGCTGTCGCGG
>JAPPIE010000068.1:0-30118 GCA_028874765.1 Gemmatimonadota bacterium | reverse complement strand
GGCGAACAAACAGGAGAAGCGCAATAGGCATTTTCAAAACACACGCCCCCATCGGATAGACGATCCAGATAGGGCGTGTGAACAACAGAACTACCCGCAAAACCAGCCGCATCCCAGCGCATCTGGTCGCACATTACAAGTACGATATTGGGGCGAGGATTTGCCATTGTTATACCTTTTGAGGAAATGACCTATATTGTCGTGTACTATGCTTATCGATAGACTAAAAACGGCTTATCCATCATTTGGTAGAGACAGTACTTTGACCGCTTGATCAATTGTTTTTCCATGTTTTGCCTGGGAAATTTCCAGATCGTATTGGGCCTGCAATCGCATCCAGATACCTGGCGTGGTCCCAAAGTAACGCGCAAGTCTGAGGGCTGTGTCTGCTGTTACTGAACGCATCCCTCGCACGATTTGACTGATTCGCAACGGAGGCACATCGATATCCTTTGCAACGCGATATTGGCTCAATCCAAGGGGCTTCATAAAGTCTTCGAGAAGCACCTCGCCTGGATGGACAGGTGGGAGTTTTTCCATTTTTGTCTCCGTCAGTGATAGTCGGTGATTTCTACACGGTATGCATCAGGCTGCTCCCATCGGAAGCAAATGCGCCATTGATCGTTGATCCGAATACTGTATTGTCCAGAGCGGTTCCCCTTAAGAGGTTCAAGACGATTGCCCTTAGGTAAGATGAGATCTCTCAAATTGTCGGCTTCGTTGAGGTAAATCAACTTGCGCCGCGCCGTTCTCTGGATGTCGGGTGGCAATTTCTTTGAGATTTCACCCCGGAAGATTTTTTCGGTCTCATTATTGGCAAAGCTTCTGATCATATTACATATGATAACGAGAGATGATATTAGGATCAAGTGTTAATACTTTTGGGATTATATTTGGGTTCAACTGGTCATCGTACCGCAGTTTTTTTGTACGTCAAGCAATCGGTCGAGAGGGGATACATTTTATACTTGTTTTTTGCATCAATTTGAACATTTCATGAATAAACCGCCACATTCATGCCTGCGTGCCAGTAGGCAAACGGGTACACCACGGTCAAGGAGGATAACATGGACCGGGAAACGATGACAAACGAAGAGAATTACGCCTTTGATTTAACGGGTTATTTGCATGTGCCGGGGGTTCTAACCCGTCCCGAAGTCGCGCGGTTAAACGACGCGATTGATCGGGCCGGATCGCTTGAGGGCATGCTCGGCTGGGAAGATGATTTGCGCGAACCGTTCCGCGATTTGTTGATCCATCCTCAACTCGTGTGGTATCTGAATCAAATTGTAGGACATGGATTCAGACTCGACCGCGCCCCCGAAATTCTATGTGACGAAACCTGTGATACCTCCGCCCCACTGGCAGGTGGCAATGAGCCACGAGATCCCGCGCTGGCATATTATCATCAGAACGATCGAAGATTTTGCGAAGGCATGCGCGTAATCTGGGCACTCTCTGATGTCAAAGCCGGAGACGGCGGATTTGTATTCGTACCGTGTACGCACAAATCAAATGTGGAAACCCCAGAGGATATATTGACCGGTGTAGATGACTCGGATTATCTTTTTCAACCCGAATTAAAAGCGGGTGATTTACTCATCGTCGGTCTGAGCGTCGTACAGGGCATGCGTTCTTGGCATGGCGAGGGACTACAACGCTTGCTATCCTACGAATATGTAGGCCGCGGTGTGATCCGTTCTGCAGGATCTTCTCCCGAATCGGAAAAGATGCCCATATCCGACTTGATGGCAGAACTAACACCTGAACAGAGCGCATCACTGTATCGCCCCGGATATCGCAATACAACGCCACCGCCGACTTTGAAAACAGATGGCGAGACAATCACATTGGAAGAATCGCGTGAAATTTTTCACCCGTCTTTCCTGATGAAAAACCCAAACTCGGGCATTGACCAAAAAGAATTTTACTTTTGGGACTTAAACGGGTACCTGGTGCTGCGCGGAATCATGGATGAAGAATGGCTGGCACAGGCCAATGCCGCCATTGACAAATTTGAGGATCAAATTGTCGTTGGCGAAGAACTCGCACAAGGATCAAAAACGCTTGCAGGCACGGGCAGGCCCCTGTTGGGTGGACTGACTCAGTTGCCCAGCCCCTATTGCGATCCTTTCCGACGAATGCTTGCCAACCCAATCGTTGAACATCGGCTCAACTGGATGGGCGCCAGTGGGGGTCGCACGGGCGGAGGAACGGCATTTTGCTCGGTCAAAGGCACATCGGGACATTCCCAGCATGGCTCCAATGAGCCGCTCAATCCAACCCGGGGATATATTTATCAAAATGGACGCAGTTATTGCGAAGCCGTAACCGTAACCTGGCAGTTGCGCGACGTAACCGAAGCCGACGGTGGATTTGCATGCGTGCCGGGATCGCACAAATCGTATTATCCTACCCCCCCAGGTGTGCGCTCCTGCGATGACCACATGGGATTGGTCAAACACATAGAGGTGAAAGCGGGCGATGTGCTCTTCTTCATGGATGGCAGCACCTCACATGGCACATTCGCGTGGAAAAGCGACATCTCGCGACGGGGGATTTTGCACAAATACTCATCGCGCAACTTCAATCGCAGCGGCGGAGAATTGGCCCATCCAGAAAAACGGTGGGGTGATTTCGTCTCGGGCATGACCGATGAACAAATGGCCGTCATGCGCGGCCCCGACCGCGATGTGTTTAGCAAGAACGTGCCCAGATTGGAAATTGCCGATGGTTCAGTCGTCGCGTCTTACGAGCGAGGCGGTGCATTGTACAGCAAGGACGCACCCAAAGGTCCAGTGGCAAAAAAATAGTGCAAAGCGTCACAGCTCACAAACTGTCCATTTAAATGGGCAGTTTTTTTTAAATGCGCCGAGCAATCGGTCGAGAAGGGTTTCATTTTCTCCTTGTTTTTTCCAGCAATTTGAGCTTTTCATGAATAAACCGCCACATTCATGCCTGCATATCGGTAGGCAAGCAGGTACACCACGGTCAAGGAGGATAACATGGACCGGGAAACGATGACAAACGAAGAGAATTACGCCTTTGATTTAACGGGTTATTTGCATGTGCCGGGGGTTCTAACCCGTCCCGAAGTCGCGCGGTTAAACGACGCGATTGATCGGGCCGGATCGCTTGAGGGCATGCTCGGCTGGGAAGATGATTTGCGCGAACCGTTCCGCGATTTGTTGATCCATCCTCAACTCGTGTGGTATCTGAATCAAATTGTAGGACATGGATTCAGACTCGACCGCGCCCCCGAAATTCTATGTGACGAAACCTGTGATACCTCCGCCCCACTGGCAGGTGGCAATGAGCCACGAGATCCCGCGCTGGCATATTATCATCAGAACGATCGAAGATTTTGCGAAGGCATGCGCGTAATCTGGGCACTCTCTGATGTCAAAGCCGGAGACGGCGGATTTGTATTCGTACCGTGTACGCACAAATCAAATGTGGAAACCCCAGAGGATATATTGACCGGTGTAGATGACTCGGATTATCTTTTTCAACCCGAATTAAAAGCGGGTGATTTACTCATCGTCGGTCTGAGCGTCGTACAGGGCATGCGTTCTTGGCATGGCGAGGGACTACAACGCTTGCTATCCTACGAATATGTAGGCCGCGGTGTGATCCGTTCTGCAGGATCTTCTCCCGAATCGGAAAAGATGCCCATATCCGACTTGATGGCAGAACTAACACCTGAACAGAGCGCATCACTGTATCGCCCCGGATATCGCAATACAACGCCACCGCCGACTTTGAAAACAGATGGCGAGACAATCACATTGGAAGAATCGCGTGAAATTTTTCACCCGTCTTTCCTGATGAAAAACCCAAACTCGGGCATTGACCAAAAAGAATTTTACTTTTGGGACTTAAACGGGTACCTGGTGCTGCGCGGAATCATGGATGAAGAATGGCTGGCACAGGCCAATGCCGCCATTGACAAATTTGAGGATCGAATCGTCGTTGGCGACGAACTCGCACGCGGGTCAAAAAGCCTCGCGGGCACGGGCAGACCCCTGTTGGGTGGGCTGACGCAGTTGCCCAGTCCTCATTGTGACCCATTTAGGCGAATGCTCGCCCACCCGGCCGTTGAGCATCGGTTAAACTGGATGGGCGCCAGTGGTGGTCGCACGGGTGGAGGAACGGCATTTTGTGCGGTCAAAGGCACATCGGGCCATTCCCTGCACGACTCCAATGAGCCACTCAATCCAGGGCGCGGATATATCTATCAAAATGGCCGCAGCTATTGCGAAGCCGTAACCGTAACCTGGCAATTGCGCGATGTGACCGAAGCCGACGGTGGGTTTGCCTGCGTGCCGGGATCGCACAAGGCGTATTATCGCATGCCGCCTGGGGTGAGTTCCTGCGATGACCACATGGGATTGGTAAAACACGTAGAGATGAAAGCGGGCGATGTGCTCTTCTTCATGGATGGCGGCACCACACACGGCACATTGGCGTGGAAAAGCGACATCTCGCGACGGGGGATTCTGCACAAATACTCATCGCGCAACTTCAATCGGAGCGGCGGAGAATTGACCCATCCAGAAAAACGGTGGGGCGATCTCGTCTCGGGCATGACCGACGAACAGATGGCAGTCATGCGCGGACCCGACCGCGATGTATTCGAAAAAAACGTACCCAGATTGGAAATTGCCGACGGTTCAGTCGTCTCGTCTTACGAGCGAGGCAGTACATTGTACAGCAAGGAAGCGCCTACCGGTCCAGTGGTAAAAAAATAATACAATTTGTCACAACACAGCTTAATAATGGGCGTACCTCTTGACACGTTCCGTCATGCAGTCTATTTTTGAACGAGAGAATACAAGGTGAGAGGTGTTCCTATTGTGTGGTTGGGTGGTCCTCTTACGTCTTACCTCTCACCTTTTGAATGGAGGCTATAAATGAGCATTAATGTGGGTTTTGTGGGTGCTGGAGGACGTGCGCGGTCGCATATGCGCGCGTTAGCCAATATAGAAGATGTCGAGATCGTTGCAATTTGCGACATAAAAGAAGAAACCGCACAAAGCGCGACTTCAGAATTTGGTGGCACGGCTTATACCGACTATCGCGTGATGTTGGACAGTGAAAATTTGACCGCGATGTATGTCGTTGTGCCGACATTTGCACATTATGATGCAGAGATTTTGGCGGCGCAACAGGGCGTACACATGTTATTGGAAAAACCCGTAGTGCCGTCAATGGAAAAGGGATTGGAAATTCTGGAAGCCGTTCAAAAATCAGGTGTACTGACATCCGTCGGCTATCAACAGCGATATACGGGCTGGGCAAAACAGGGGCGTGAATTTTTAAAAAACAAACCCGTCGCCATGGCCCTGGCCTACCGCTGGGGCGGTTTGCCGGGCACCCCCTGGTGGCGCGTCATGGCACAGTCGGGTGGGCAGATTGTCGAACAGACCACGCATCAGATCGACTTATTGCGTTACCTCGTGGGCGATGTTGCAGAAGTACACGCGTATTACGCCACCCGCGCATTGAACGATGTCGAAAATCTCGATATCCCCGATGTATATGCTCTATCGCTCCAATTTGAAAGTGGTGCTGTGGGCACCCTGAGTTCCACCTGCGTTCTCCGCAATGGCGGTGGCTCAAATGGCATCGATATAATCATGCGCGATATGCGAGCGACCGTCGATGGAAATGGTGTAACTGTATTTCCAGGCGGTGCGGCCGAAGTCGGCGAAATACCAGAATCGGAAGATATTGATGAAGTATTTATGGCTGCAATTCGTTCGGGAGATGGATCGGGAATCTTGTCCGACTTTGAAGACGGTTTGCGCAGCCTCGATATTTCACTCGCAGCAAACAAATCTGCTGAAACGGGCCAACCCGAACGAACTTATTTTTCACAAAATCGTTGAAAGACCAGACCAGTTACCGCCCTGCAGGGCACGACACAGTATAACCGACAACTCACCACAATGGAAGGACTATGCTAAAGAGAAAAAATAAAAAGAAGCGAAAACGGAGTAACTTGCGAGAATTTGGAATCGCCATATTTTTAGCCATTTTGATCCGGGGAACGCTGGTACAAGCGTATCACATTCCCTCGGGATCGATGGAAGATACGCTATTAGAAGGCGATTACGTACTGGGCGATAAACTGACCTTCGGCACGCAAATACCCGACCGCGTGCCCATACTGAATACCAAATTGCCCTCATTTCGCGTACCGGGATTTTCAACCCCTCAACCGGGGGATCTGGTGATTTTTGAATTCCCCCGGGATGAGTCGCGCGATTTTATCAAGCGGTGTATTGCGGTTGAAGGACAGACAGTGGAAATCAAAAACAAAATTGTATATGTAGATGGAAAGCGATTTGAGAACCCAGAAGGCGTTAAACACGAAGACCCCAGAGTAGAACACAAACAACACAGCCCACGCGACAACTACGGACCTCACACAGTGCCACCGGGACACATTTTTGTGATGGGAGACAATCGCGACAGCAGTTACGACAGCCGGTTTTGGGGGATGGTACCCATGGAAAAAGTAAAAGCACACCCATTATTTATCTATTATTCCTGGGATAGCCAAAAGCCTCTGTGGAATATTTTTCAAAAAATCCGTTGGAGCAGGCTGGGCCTGGTGGAGTAACCGTATAAAAATGGTATTTGTAAGGCCCGATGAAATATCGGGCCTTTTTTTGCAGGCAAAATTCAGAAAGCAACCACAGATGAACACAAATATACACAGATGGGATTGTGAAAGATCTCCCCTCGTTTTGTGTCTCCTATTAGCTGTGTTTTGTCTCATCGGGCAAAGTAGAGCGGCAGAGGTGGTATTACTTTATACAGGAGACACACAGAGCTTCCTGGAAGTGTGTGGTTGTGCGGACAATCAGCTCGGCGGCATTGCGCGGCGTGCGACAATGATAAATGACTTAAAGCGATCGTATCCCAATGCCCTGTTATTAGATGCTGGCGGTTTATTTGCGGGCGATACCGTATTGGACCAGTTGCGTTGCAAAATACATTTGAAAGCCATGAAAGCCATCCATTACGACGCTGCCAATATCGGTTTGGGAGAATTGCGATTTGGACAAGCGTTCTTTGAAACCATGCGCGATTCGGGTGGCGTCCCCTTTGTAAGTGCAAACTTGAAGATAAACGACGTACAAATGGGAGCACCCGTGCGAATTCTGGACGCGGGCGATGTGCGCGTAGGTGTCATAGGTGTGGCGGGTGAACGGGAGATTGAAGTACACAGTATGGCAATGGGGGCCTCGCATATAAATATGCCCGATGGCATAGATGTTAAACTCGATGGCATCCAGGAAGCGGTCGCATCTGTGCGTCAAAAGACCGATCTCATAGTTGTATTGAGCGATTTGGATCGAGAAGCAGAACGCGACCTCATACAAAATATCACCGATATAGATGTGATGATCAGCGCACGATCAACCGAGACAACCCATCGGATCGGCAATACCCTATTGCTGGGCACCCAACCCCAGGGCAAAGCAATAGGACAGGCGATATTGACCGTAGAAAATAGACAGGTGAAAGCAGAACAAATCACCTCCGTATTGCTCTCAGAATCCATTGGCGAAGACCGCACCGTGAAACGACTCGTGGATGAATTCTACAATCTGGTTCAAAAAAATTCCGCGCTGCAGCAGACAGCGCGACCGAGATTTGCGGGATTTGCACTGGAAGATCAGGTGCGTCAGGGCACCAATAGATATGTCGGGGTAGAAACATGTAAAGGATGCCACGCTGCCGAGGTATCAGACTGGGAACAATCGCATCATGCGAATGCATTTAATCGATTATTGCAAAAACAAAAACACTATCAGCCCGACTGTGTAACCTGTCATACCACGGGATTTGGATATCCCACGGGATTCCGAATTGGCAAAGATGTCAAACGACTTACAAATGTGCAATGCGAAGTGTGCCACGGACCGGGAGAACAACACGCGCGGCGTCCCGAAGTCCGCAATATTCGCCGCACGCCATCTCCCGATTTATGCCAGCGCTGTCACGATGCAAACCAGACGCCCGACTTTGACACCCGATTTGCCGATATGCTGGCAGAAGTGAATCACAAGGGGCACGGTGCTTCGCACGCAATAACCAAATCGGACACAGAGAAAACGGAAATCGGGCGAGATGGTCGCCCCCTCGTCGAGCTATTTGTGATGGCAGATTGTCCCTATGGCATACATGCAGAACAAACCCTTGCCCCTCTGTTTCGCAAAGTGAAGGATCAAATCGACTTTCATCTGTATTTTATCGCAGATGAAGCGAGCGCAAAGGATGTCGCATCGCCACCCCCCGTCGCACGCACGACACGAACAACACAGCCCGGATGTCAGGCGACCACCTCGACGGGATCGGGCCGCTTTCGCAGTTTGCACGGCGACAGAGAAATAGCCGAAGGCATTCGGCAAACCGTTGTGATGTCGCTCTATCCCGATCGGTTCTGGGATTACATTTTGTGTCGCAATAAATCGGGCATTGCAACCGATTGGCGCGTTTGTGCAACACAGGTAAACATGGACGCAGACAAAATCGCCGAGTTGTCCGAAAGCGATGCTGGTGAAACATTATTTGCCAAAAATATTCGCAGAGCCAATCTGCTTGGGATCAACGCATCGCCCACATTGCGCGTAAATGGGCGCGATGTCAAAACGTCTTCTCAGGAGGTGGCACAGTTCATCTGTCGCAATAATAAAAATTTGCCCTTTTGCGCCGATGTTCCCGAGTGCATAAGCGATCGGGATTGTGTACATCCGGGCAAAATTGGCCTGTGCTTAAATGGCGGAACGCCCCACGCGCAATGCGAAGTGCGCGATCCCATCTCTTTTCAAACGACCATTCTCAACGACGCGACCTGTGAAGTATGTGATACCTATTCGTTTATTCGATCCACACTATCACTCTTTCCCGGTGCTGAGTTCGAAACCGTAGATGTGAACAGCGAGATGGGACAGAACCTGATTGCACATTATAGCCTGGATCGGGTACCAGCTTATGTACTGAACAATGAGTTTGAGAAAACAGCCCATTTTAATCGGTTTGCACACCTGATGCAGCGCGTTGACGATCATTTTGTGCCAACCGTGCTATTGACACCAATAGCACGAGTTTTTCAAGGCCAGAATATAGATGGTATGGACCTGTTTATGGATGTTCGTGTGTCTCCAGCACTACAAATAGCAGAACGACTCTTGCAATGGATCAAAAAAGTTCAAGCACCCGAGCGCTTACGCCTGCATTTTGTAGGCAATGACAAACAAAACGCGCTATTTCGGCAGGCACAACAGACCGCTCCAGAGCGGATAATTGACGTCCTGTTATGCCACAAACAAAAAGCTACTTCCGACACATCTTCTGTGGAAAACTGCTTAAAACAGACGGGCATTGACGTCAGCAAAAGAGACAACAGTGCAGAAATACACGCCACTGCTCGGGCACTCGGCGTGATACCGACGAGAGCGCCGACTGTGGTAATTGACGGGCGTTTTGTGGTGCAGGCCGAGGGTCTGAAGCAGATAGAAGCGATATTTTATCGCCTGCATCCGGAATTGCTCCAACGCGACAGGAACACTACCAGGCCATCTGGCGTCAAATAAAGTACTCGTCCGTTTTCGCGATTAATCAGTGAGGAGATTGATATGATATGCGCCCGAATATTTTGCGCTTTCGCGCTGTGTAGCCTGTTGGTAACTTCTGGGTGTAAACCAATCCCCACAGAGCCTGAACCCAGTTTAGATGGGCTTGTTTATACCAACAACTCATGGGGATTTCGAGTCAGTCGTCCCAGCGACCAGTGGGGTATCGATGTATCAACCCTGACATCACAAAGAGATATCAATGGTTTATCACCCGTAACTGTACGCATTCTCAGTCCTGAGATTACAGGTGACTTTCGTCCGCAAATGCACCTGTATCCACAAGCACTACCAAATCGCTTCGCCACAATGACCGTGGATCAGATCGTTCAGGAATTTGAAGAACAATATCTAATGCTCGCATTTGATCAATATCGCGTTATCGGCGAAAAACAGCGCATCCGGCTCAATGTAGGCGAGGCGATTCAGTGGCAATTTCGCTATTCTCAACTGGAAAGATCCAATCGAGATTATCCGGGCACCCGATTTCTGGTAGCCATAGCCATCCACAATCAGGTGGGGTATTACATGATCGGCAATGGCAGCCGGGATGCAGGCTATCCACTAACCGAATATGAGCAAATTGTAGCGAGTTTGGAATTTCGTTAACTGACTACGGTCTGAATGTCTGTCACTTTAAAAAACAAAAGCCCTGGAGATTGAATTCTCCAGGGCTTATTCATTCACATTATACCCTTATGGCGATGCGGCATCCGTTTGAGATTTGAGATGCTTTTCTAAAAATTGAGCGGACATTTCAAAGAGCGATGCCGCGCTATCTTGCGTGGCATTGCGAAAGCCGTGGTCGGCATTGACGACCTTATAAAGCGTGACATCCAAACCCGCTTTTTTCATCGCAGCATAGAGCAACTCGCTCTGATTATAGGGAACTGCCCGATCTTTTTCCCCGTGCATAATCAGCATGGGCGGATCGTTTTTGCTGACATAAGTAATGGGATTGGCCGCGGCGACTTTCTCCTTGTTTTCCTGGATAGGACCACCAATTAGTCTGGACTCGGGAGAATCGGCTGCATCGTGATCAATTCGGCCTTCAAAATCATTCATACGCAAAAAATCTGTAGGACCAAACCAGTTGCATATCGCCTGCACCTGACTCGAATATTGGCTGTGATCATCCGTCTCAAATACATTTTCATTGTGCGTCAAACCCATCATCGCCACGAGATGTCCCCCAGCAGACGATCCCCACGCGCCGATGCGGTCGGAATCGAGATTGTATTTTTTTGCATTTGCTCTCACCCAGCGCACGGCTGTTTTGCAGTCTTCTATTTGCGCAGGAAAGAGGGCTTCGCCACTGAGTCGATATTCCACATCAACAACGGCAAATCCGCGTGTGGTCATATTGAGCGCCCGCCCGCCATTGCCTTTAGCCCCCCCACGCCAACCGCCCCCGTGAACCCATATCACCACGGGCACAGGAGATGATGTATCGAGCGGAAGATAGAGATCGAGGGGAAGCTCTCTCTCCCCAACCCGTCCGTAGATCAGATCTCGGTGGACAGTTACACCTTCTGGAATATTCACGGTATTCCTCCGTCTATTGTTGCGATAAAAAATATCTTCTTCGAGTGTGACAAAGCCATCTTTATCTGTGTCAATTCGCTCAAACAGACGGCGCTGTCGTTCGGGAAATTCCTCCCGCGACAATTTACCGTCTTTATTTTTGTCATTGCGCGCAAAAAAACGCTCCGCCGCGCTCTGGAAGCGGTTTTCAGCTTGCTCCTGAGCAAACAGAGGTGATATGAACAGCAGGGTGACAGCGAGAATTTTCCAACAGGTCATAGCAGAGCCTCCTTGCATGCCGAGTAGTGATCGCCTTTTATCATTGTCAATATATGCAAGAGCACAGCTTCTCAAAAGCCATTTAGATCGCGCTCCTGGCGATGGATTTTTTATGGCATGTCGCATCCGGTCTGCATATATTGGGCAGCGATGAAAATGGCAAAAACACCAACAGCGAAAGGAAATAGTCATGCTGAGAATTGCTATCCTGGCACCGCCTCAAGCCAGTCAAAGGTGGACACTCATGAAACAATGTGGAGTCGAAGGCGCAGTTGGAGGCATAACACTGCGCCCAAAACCAGACGCGGAGCCAGAAGAACAGCCCTGGAGTTACACATCGCTGGCACAAGCAAAAGCCGCTTACGAAGCAGCCGGAATACCTCTTGAGGTCATCGAATCGCGGCCCCCCATGGAAAAGATCAAACTGGGCTTGCCCGGACGAGACGAGGAAATTGAAGTAGTCTGTGAACTGCTCCGGAACATGGGCAAACTCGGAATCCCCGTGTGGTGTTATGCGTGGATGCCCATACTGGGAGTCATGCGAACATCCCGATCCATCTCCTCGCGGGGCGGCGCGCATGTAAGCGGATTTGATCTCAATGCCCTGGCATCGCAAGGCGATCCCACCGAGCGTCCAATACACAATATCGACGGCATACCAATAGCCCAGCAAGAGATCTCTATGGAAACAGTGACAGAAGAACAACAGTGGGCCAACCTGAAGTATTTTCTCGAGCGCATTGTACCCGTAGCAGAAGAAGCCAACGTCAAACTGGCCCTGCACCCCGACGACCCACCGCTATCGCCTATCCGCGGCATTGCGCGCATTATGAGCAGCGTTGAAAACTACCAAAAACTCGTTGACCTCGTACCGAGTCCAATGAATGGCATTGGGCTTTGCCAGGGCAATTTTACACTGATGACAGACGATTTGCCCTCGGTCATCCGGCACTTTGGCGAACAGAAAAAAATCCATTTCTTACACATCCGCGATGTTGTCGGTCAACCCGATAAATTTGAAGAAGCATTTCACGACGATGGTAAAACAGACCTCGTCGAATGTTTGCGCGCATATCGAGACATCGGATTTGACGGCGTGTGCCGCCCAGACCACTATCCCAAAATGGGAGACGAGCAATTTGGCGACGAACAAGGCATCGCGCGACTATTTGCCGTCGGATATTTGAAAGGCATACGAGAAGCAGTTTATGCAGAATGAAATATCCAAACCACCGAAAAATCAGGGGCATTATTTCTATGGCAGAGAAAAATATGCAAATTCGATTGGCAGCGCGTCCAGTCGGATATCCAAAAACATCCGATTTCTCAATTGAAGAATCGCCCATTCCCGAACCCGGCGAAGGGGAGCTACTCTTGAAAACGCAGTATCTCTCCGTTGATCCCTACATGCGCGGACGCATCAATGATCGGAAATCCTACGCGCCAAATGTAGAAATTGGTGAGGTTATGATTGGGCGAAGTGTAAGCAAAGTAATCGCATCCAACCATTCTGATTTCCAGCCCGGAGATATTGTTTGGGCAGATCACGGATGGCAGGCTTACGGGATTTCATCAGCGCAGGGCCTCCGAAAAATAGATCCTTCACTGGGACCCATTTCAACCGCACTCGGCATTCTCGGCATGCCGGGATTGACAGCCTATTTTGGCTTGCTGGAAGTCGGCAAACCCAAAGCCAGAGAGACCGTCGTGGTCTCGGCAGCAGCCGGTGCCGTGGGATCGCTGGTCGGGCAAATTGCCAAAATCAAAGGATGCCGCGCCATTGGCATAGCCGGCAGCGATGAAAAAGTGAACTATGCCATCGATGGCCTGGGTTTTGATGGCGCATTCAATTACAAAACCACAGCGGATTACCGCACCGAATTGCAAAGCTTATGCCCCAATGGCATAGATGTGTACTTCGACAACGTGGGCGGAACCATCACCGATGCGGTTTTTTCCCTCATGAACATGTGGGGCCGAATTTCCGTTTGCGGACAAATATCACAATACAACCTCATCGAACCGGAAATGGGCCCCCGGATGATGGCTGGCTTTATTGGCAAGCGGTTGCAAATGCAGGGATTTCTGGTAGGCGATTTCGCAGATCAACACGCCGAGGGATTGCAACAAATGTCGGTCTGGCTAAAGGAGGGCCAGCTCAATTACCGGGAAGATATTGTCGAAGGATTGGAAAACGCGCCCCAGGCATTCATCGGCATGCTGCGAGGTGATAATATTGGCAAGCGACTGGTGAAGTGTGAAGGATAAACAGGGCAATTAAAGTTCGACAACATCTCCGGCTTTGAGAACTCTAATTTCAGCCATCAATTGTTTTTCTATGGATTTCACAACACTCAACTTATTTGATGGAAATACAACAATACCAAGCTGTATATTCGATAAATTTTGTTGGTAAGGCAGATTTTTATCGGCTGTAAGAAAAATATCGAAAACAGATTCTGCAAGGTTCAAAAGTGTCCCGTTTTTGACACCATGCCATCCCATGTCCTGAACGGTTTGAACATCATATTTTGAAAGGATGTGTTTGAGATAGCGAGGCAAATTTTCATCAATGAGAATTCTCATTGGGACGCTTCGTTCTTCAAAAAGTACGACGAAGCATGAGTGAGTACTTGCAGTGCCTGATCTCGATAGACGGTGGGAAAATTATCGAGAAATTCCGATATGCTACATCCATCGGCCAAATAATCAAAAAGAGTTTGAACCGGCACACGTGTACCGCGAAAAACGGGCACACCGCTCATAATATCTGGATCTGAATGAACACAAGATATTTCTTTCATAATGACCTCATCACCCAAATGGCTTTTCTATTGTAAAATAATTCAAGGTATTTCCTGAAAGAAATATCGAGAATTATGGGCTCTTTGTCGAGTCTAAAAGATCAAAAAGGGATGATTATCCTTCTATTTTTTTATCTGGGAAATTGATATGAAAAAAAATGTATCACAGATGAGCAAAGCTACCGCAGAGCCTCCCAATCTACTGTTCATTTTAACGGACCAACAGCGCCGGGATGGCGTGGGATGTTATGGCAAAAAAGGAATCATAACACCCAATTTGGATCGTTTGGCATCGGACGGCATGCGATTCGACAGAGCTTATGCCGCACAACCCGTCTGCGCGCCAAATCGCGGCACAATTTTCTCTGGCCTTTATCCGCACAATCACGGCGTGCTCGAAAACACATGGGATATAGATCCAGAAATACCGCTTTTTCCCGATTTCCTCAAAGCTGTGGGATATCGGTGTGCCTACTTTGGCAAATGGCATCTGGGAGATCCATCGAGAGACGCCTGGGAGACAATGCCCACATATCCCCGCGATGGCCGTGGGCAAGGACATTACTACACAATCGACGGCAAAAAAGTGTATCAAACGGGTGTGCTGGCACAAGACGCCATTAATTTTATTCGCAAAGAGGACACACGTCCATTCTGTGCTTATGTATCCTATTATCCACCCCATCCGCCTTATTCTGTCCCCGAAAAATACGAAGCACTTTATCAAAAACTCTACCCCGAGGACGAAAAACGGCGCAAATACTACGCGATGTGTACAGCGATTGACGATGCGGTTGGCGACCTGTTGAAAACACTCGATGACAGTGGAATAGCAGAAAATACCCTCGTCGTCTTTACCTCCGAACACGGTCACCTCTTTGACCACCGGTGGAATGACCACAGCAAACGCCTCTGTTATGATACTGTCGCGCGCATCCCCCTGCTCATGCGATTTCCTTCAGCGATTTCCAGTGGCGAAATCGACGAATCCCTCATCAGTTCGGTCGATTTGATACCGACGATCCTCGGCCTCCTGGGATATGCAGTCTCCGAGGGACTCGATGGTATAGACCTCAGCGATTCAATCCGACAGGGTGGCAAAACAGGACGCGAGGCACTCGTCATAGTAAATACGCCATTTATCGATAAAAAAGGCGAAGGCCCCAATCAGCCCGAACTCGATAAAGGAGAAGAGCGGTGTGTGGTTTCAGGCGATTGGAAACTGATTTTGTCAACCGTGCGAAAACCCGAACTGTATCACTTGCCCAGCGACCCGGGTGAACGTCAAAATCGCTGGCGTGAAATGGCAAGCTCTGAAACCGTTGCAAATTTAAAAACCCACCTGCAAGCCTGGGCAGACAAAACAAGAGATAAACTCGCCCCAGGCTTATTGAAAAAAATATGAATAATTAATAGGAGCAGATTTTATGGAATATGTCAACTTTGGTTCTGCGGGAGTAAAAGTAAGTCGGCTGGCACTAGGCCTGGGATTTCGCGGACAGGCAGACGAAGCAGAAGGACAGAGAGTCATTGAGCGGGCGATAGACCTGGGCATCAACCTGATCGACTGCGCCAACACCTATGGTCCCGGTGATGATCGCTCGCATATCGGACGTTCGGAAGTCGTGTTGGGCAAAGCTCTGAAGGGCAAACGGGACGATGTGGTAATCACCTCCAAAGTATTTAGCCGCATCGGCACAGGACCAAATGATCAGGGTCTATCCCGCTATCACATCATGCGGGAGGTGGAGCGTTCCCTGAACCGGTTGGGCACCGATCATATCGACGTATATCTCGTGCATAACTTCGATGAATCGACACCGATTGAAGAAACCGCACGCGCATTGGACGACCTGGTGCATCAGGGCAAAGTGCGCTATATCGGGTGTTGCAATCATTCGGCATGGCAAGCGTGCAAAGCACTCTGGATTCAACACGCATTGAACCTGGCGCCTTATATGTGCATGCAAAATCCATACAATCTGCTACACCGCGCATTGGAGCGGGAAATTTTTCCCTTTGTGCGAAGTGAGGGTTTGGGAGTGATGGTTTACAGCCCATTAGCCGTGGGACTATTGAGCGGATTTTACAAACCCGACGCGCCTCCGCCTGAAGGTTCACTATGGGCAAAACGCCGAATGGATCAATACGAAACCATGATGGCAGGCGCAGAGGGAAAAGTGCTGACAACCTTGTTTGATATAGCACATGAACTGGGCAAAACGCCGGGACAAGTCGCCCTATCCTGGGTCCTGTCGCATCCCGAAGTAACCGTGGCAATTACAGGTGGCGACACCATCGCGCATTTAGAGGACAATATCGGGGGCGTGGGATGGGTTCTGGATGCCGCATTGCGAGAAAATTTAGACGCCGTTTCCGTAAATCTGGAATCTGGACGATAGGTTTGTATTGGGAATGATCATAATAAGAACATTCTGGCTGCATCTGTTATTGGCAGTTATCGCACTGGCATTGTGGGACACGCCGGTCATAAAACCATTTCGCGTATTTGTGGTGTGGATACACGAAATGGGCCATGCGAGTATGGCGATTGCAACAGGTGGTGAAGTAGAGGAACTGCGCGTGCGGTGGAATGAGTCGGGGCATGTGATCAGCCGAGGGGGCATATTTCCACTCATCAGTTCAGCGGGATATGTGGGATCGGCCTTTCTCGGTGCATTGCTGATTTACACGGGCCGATGGCTGGGCACGCAGAGAATATTGCTCGGATTGATCGGTCTTCTGCAAATTGGAATGGCTGCACTGTACACACCATTTGGGACGCTCGATTTCTGGTTTGGCGTGATCTGTGGTTTCGTACTGATTGTCGTAACGATTCGATTTGGTCGCTTATCCCATGTATTGGCAACCTGGACGGGTATTGTCCTGTGCTTGTACAGTTTATACGATTTTCGCACGGATTTGTGGATGCAGACAGAACGCACCGATGCGGGGATTTTGGCGCGATATTTCGGCATAGAGATATTGGCATATCCAATTGCATTTGTTTGGGCAGCTATTTCAATTTATGTCATGTACAGGGCGATGCGGGGCTTAATCCAGACACAAAATGGCGCGGTGGCACCATCTGACCAGACCGCGGAGTATTAATCACAAACAACACAAGGAGAAACGCAATGAGCGAGCAAGTTCTGCTGGCAAAATTGACGCGACGCGAATTTCGGGAAGCACTGGAGCGCGGAGAGTTTCAAACGGCGATTATTCCGGTGGGAAGCAACGAGCAGCATTTAGAGCACCTGGCAATGGAACACGACACCGCCTCGTCAGCCCATGTCGCGGTGGAAGCTGCCAGGCGATTATATCCCCAGGTAATTGTCAATGTCCCGATGGCAGTAGGCATCTCCGAACACCACATGGTACACAAAGGAACCGTAACAGCCAAACCCGGGTCGTGGTTGGCCGTGTTATTCGATGCAATCGAAAGCCTGGTACGCCATGGCGTAAAAAATGTCATTGTGCTAAATGGTCACGGCGGCAATGTAGCTCCCTTGCGGGGCATATTTGGTCAATGGCGGTTGTTTTTCAAGATCGACCGTCCCGACGTAAATCTGCAATGGACTTCTTACTGGGATCTCATGTCAAAGGACGTTGCCGAGCAAAATTTAAAAACAAAACGCTATCCGGGACACGCACAGGAATTTGAAACGGCATTCGCGCTGGCACTGTGGCCCGAAAACGTGCGCCACGATGCAATGCAGGATCAAGTAGATAAGGAACCGCTGGAAGCCACCGCAGAAGCTGGTGCAGCACTCGTGGAAGATGCGATTACACAGGTAACGGCATTTACGCAGGCATTTATCGACGGCGAGCATCGCGGAGAAAATGTCGAACATCATCCATAATGCAATCGTCACACGCTGTTGTATTCATTGCATTGGCTACGGCATTTTCACTGCTGGGCGACCAGATGCTGTACTCCGTGTTGCCAACGCATTATGCCGAAATTGGACTGATGCCTTATCAGGTCGGCATTATTCTCTCGGTAAATCGCTGGGTGCGCCTGATAACGAACACCCTGGCCGAAAAATTGTGTCAGCGCTATAACCTGACGGCTTTGATGACAGGCTCCCTGATTCTCGGAGCCGTATTGACCGCTGTTTACGGCGTTGTCACCTCTTTTTTCATCTTGCTTATCGCGCGCATGCTCTGGGGATTATCCTGGTCATTTATACGTCAGATTGGCCTGATGACCGTAGTAGATACCACGCCGCCATCTATGATCGGTCAAAGGATGGGATTTTACAACGGCGTATCGCGCCTCGGGTCGGTGGGAGGCAATTTTTTAGGCGGGCTGGCTCACGACATCATTGGATTTACACTCACACTCTTTTTATTCGCCATCATTTCGTTGATAGGAACACCCCTGGGGTGGATCGCGCGACGCGCTGTTTTCGAAAAAAATAAAAATAAAGAAGGCGTTGAGGACTCGGGCTGGGTCCCAAAATTAATGATTTGCGGTTTTGTGATTGGGTGCGTTGGGCCGGGCATTTTAATGTCCACCCTGGGGGTGGTCCTCGTCGAAACCGTGGGCACATCACTGAACCTGTTGGGGATGGTCATCGGCGTAGCCACATTAAACGGCCTGTTGCTATCTTCACGGTGGATTGCCGACGCGCTCGGTGGTCCTTTTCTGGGTCATATCAGCGATCGGCTGGGACGGCGGTGGAGTGCAGCCATTTATTTTAGCACCGGGACATTGGCTCTGTTCTCGGCGTCAATTACATCCAATACGGGATTGTTGATCTTGTGCGTGGTGATGTTTTTTTTGTGCGGTGTTGGCGCAACCGTAGTCATGCACGCCGAGGCGGGAATGCGCGGTTCGCGTTCAGTTGCCGGATACGTAACAGCATCTGACCTCGGCTCTGCAACAGGCCCTATGCTCGGATGGATGACGCAGCAAGTACATTTGCCGTCGGACTGGATTTTTCTCATTGGCGGTGGAATATATGCCATCGGCGCGCTGGTAATTTCATCCAAGCCCCCATAACTGCTTCCGCTCATCGGACCAATCCCCCCAACCTTCAATCACGTACTTCAATGCCTCAACATCCCGCTTGCGACCACCGCTCGGAAAATAATTCCACGCCATCGCACGCCTTGGACCAGCTGCTGTCTTCACACCCGTCGCATGCCAGCAACTCGGCGTCCACACCAGCGTCCATCGCGGATCCAGAATCACTTCCACTTCGCGGGGATGTGAGGCAAATAACAACTCGGGCATCTCATCGTGCTGCCCGGTCGCTATTTCGATTTGTCGCAATTCTTCTTCAACCTCCTCGCGGGATCTAACATGCGTGCCGGGCAATACGCGCAACGGCGCATTGGATGGGTCGTGTCTATCCAATGCCGTACGCATCGACACCTGCCGTACATCGGGCCCCCCATCCGCGTGCCAGTGGACTTGTTGGAGCAAACGCCCATCTGCCGACACAACCTTCGACGCATCTCCCAACCCGCACGCACCCACATGCACATCTTCACACCCCAAAATTCGCCTTGCCATACCCACAAATTCCGGGCGCTCCACCGCCTGCAACAACGGCTCGCCCACCATAAAAAACTGACAGGCCCCCCGGTTAAAACCCGCTGCCCACTCGGCCTTTAACCACTCCTGTTCAACCGCGCGCTGGCGCTGGTCAATCTCGAACATAGCATCATCGTCCAACGGATTTGGAACAAAAAAGAATCCATTGCGATGAAAATGTTCGGCCTGATAATCTGTCATCCCCATTTTAATCTGCCACCTTTACGACGCGCTTCCCAACATTACCACCCCGCATCATATCGATAAATGCCTCGGGCGCATTCTCCAACCCCTCCCAGATATCTTCCCGGTATTTAATCCGCCCTTCATTGACCCAAATAGCCATCTGTTTGAGAGCTTCGGCGTGCTGGTCTTCAAAGTCAAAAACCAGAAAACCGCGCATCGTCAACCTTTGCGAAATAAAGTGCCACATCATCCGCGGACCCTGTTCTGGAGCAGTCAAATTGTATTGCGATATTTGCCCGCAAACGGAAATGCGACCAAGCACATTCATCAGTGGAAATGCCGCATCGGAAACTGCGCCACCTACATTATCGAAGAATACATCAATACCATCAGGGCACAGGCGTTGCAATTCGGCACTGTAATCATCGACCTCCTTGTAATTGAAAGCGGCGTCAAAACCCAACTCGTCAACCACATGGGCAATCTTTTGATCCGACCCCGCCACACCCACAACGCGGCACCCCACGATTTTGGCAATCTGTCCCACAATTGATCCCACAGCACCAGCAGCTCCCGTCACCAGCACAGTCTCGCCTTCTTTGGGCTGCCCAACATCCAACAATCCAAAATACGCCGTAAGTCCCGGCATGCCCAACACCCCCAAAGCCGTTGACACAGGCGCGAGATCTGGATTGACCTGGCGCAAATTCGATCCCTTAGACACGCCATAAGCCTGCCACCCGATTTGCGCCTGGACAATATCGCCAACTTCAAAATCGGGATCATTCGACGCGATCACCTCCCCCACCGTACCGCCCACCATCACATCGCCAATTTGCACATTTGCCGCATACGATGCCCGATCATTCATCCGCCCGCGCATATAGGGATCAACCGACATAAACAGCGTTCTCGACAACACTTCGCCTTCTCCAAGCTCTGGAATAGGCGTTTCAACAAGCTTAAAATCCTCCGGCACGGGAAACCCTTCAGGACGTGCAGCCAGCGTAATCTGACGATTCATTTCTTCCTCCAGTAAGTTTTGTCATAACCCCAATATCCCCTTTATATTACAATCCATCGCCCCAAAACACAACTGGTTTGATCAAGAAACCCCATACACCTTTCCCTTTCGAATGTGTTAACAATGCGTTGGGAAAAGGACATAAGGAAGATAACAGACACAAACCACTTGAATTTTGACGTCGCATTGGTAAATTTAATTAGTATTTGTTTCACCAATATAACCACTAACCGAGGAGAGTTTTCATGCTTCATCCAAAATATACCAGTGAAGAAATTTCCCGACGTGGACAAATATTGTATGATCAAAAGGTCCGGTCAGAAATCGCCGACTGCGAAAAAGGAAAATTTCTTGTATTAAATATTGAAACCGGTGAATATGAAATTGATGCAGATGAATTGACTGCTTTACAACGTGCAAAAACAAAACAAAATGATGCAGCACTCTATATGTTGCGTATCGGTCATCCTGCTGCATATAGGTTGGGAAAACAGAGTCTGGACCAATAAAAATGACAATTGGTCGCGTTACAGCCCAGAAGGAAGCAGTTATAGATTTACAAGTATGTGGTCCTACAGGTCAAACACTTCAAATTGAGGTCGTTATTGATACAGGCTTCAATGGCTATCTCACTTTATCAACTGATATGGTTGATACGCTTAATTTACAATTTGTCTGCACCACGCCAGCGGCCTTGGGAGATGGACATCAAGTGTATATGGACGTTTATGAAGCAGATGTGTTATGGGGTGAGGAAAAACGAAAAGTAGTTGTTTTGGCAACAGATGCTGGTGCGCTACTGGGCATGTCAATGCTTATGGGACACCGAATGACGCTGGATATTGAGGAGGAAGGCCCTGTAACTATTGAGACATTATCTCCAAAAACAACATAGCTTTATTACATGCAATCTCCCATCTCGGACAATAATTTCATCTGGACAAATGGCGAAGACTCATATAGATTGTTGCCCCATGCCCCCATCTACAATCAGTGTAATTGGAACTTTCGTTCTTATTGAGAATTATAAATATATCCACATAATCAGCACAGTTCACTAAATGGGAATCGCATGAACCTCGTCCAGATTAGATTTGGAAATACACTAAGCGGTCAAATTTATCAGGCGCGCCAGGCGCAGCGCGAATTTCAAAAAAGACTATCTGCCCAGCCCTGCGACGTTCAGATAGAAACGCGCACAAAAACCCCTTCTGCTGACTTGAAGTTGCCCTACTGGCCGAACATGATGCGCGCGAGCCTGTTGAATCTCATACTCTTCATCGCCGTTGTTTTTCTCTATCCCGAATACCATCCCACCGTACATCTGACGAAATCCGCATTCAAAGCTATAACAGTTGATATTCCAGAAACAAGTCAAATAAAGCGCCCGCCCCCGCCCCCACGCCCTCAAGTGCCCCTGGCTGTCGAAGGCGAAGAGGTCCCTGAGGATGTGACAATTGAATCAACGGAATTGGACCTCGACAAAATATTTATCCCCAATTTGGCGATGACAAAGGGGATAGACTTAGACGAACCACTCGACTATACTGAGATTGACTACAAACCACATCCAAGTCGAATTGTCGTGCCGGAATATCCCGCTGAAGCGCGAAAAAAGGGCCTCGAAGGCAAAGCCATGGTCAAAGTACTGGTTGACAAGGTAGGCAACGTAGAAGACGTCCAATTTGTACACGGCCCGGAAATTTTCAAAGAAGCGGCATTAGAGGCAGCGCGGCAATATCGATTCCGCCCAGGCAAACACCAGGGAGAACGCCGCAAAGTCTGGATGTTTATGCCGATAGAATTTTCACTGAAGCGACAATAGAGGCACGATTCCGCCCAGGCAAACACCAGGTCAATAGAATTTTCGTTGAATTAGCTCCCTCTTCCCATCCTCTCTTATACCCACAACCCTTTAGAGCACGGCACTCGTCGAAGCCCATCGTACGCGCAGACATCAAACCGCTTCCAAGGAGAAAAAATGTCCGATTGGAAAACCCGTCCCTGGGACGGCAGCCCTGTCTCTTATCCCGACCCCGCAATCGAAATTCTGGACACGCGCTTTGAAAAATACGCCATAGGCAACGCAGCGGTCGAGCGGCTCTGTACTGGCTTGCGCTGGGGCGAAGGCCCGGTGTGGTTTGGAGACGCGCGTTGTGTGCTCTTCAGCGACATACCCAACAATCGCATCATGCGCTGGGACGAAAGCGACGGCAGCCTCAGCGTCTATCGTCAACCTTCCAATTATTGTAATGGTCACACCCGCGACCAAGCAGGCCGTCTGATCACCTGTGAACACGGCACCCGGCGCGTCACGCGCACCGAATACGACGGAACCATCACCGTACTCATCGACAGCTTTGAGGGCAAACCACTCAACGCCCCCAATGACGTCACCTCGCATTCTGATGGCAGTATATGGTTCACCGATCCGGGATACGGCATCATGCTCGACTACGAAGGCCACATTGCCGACTATGAACTGCCCATCAGCGTCTATCGTCTCGATCCCACTACAGGAAATGCCACAGTTGTTGCCGATGATTTTGTGCGCCCCAATGGATTGTGTTTCTCACCCGACGAAAAAATTCTCTACATCACCGATACCGGGTCCTCTCATGGACTGGGAGGTCCCGCGCATATTCGCGCTTTTGATGTGGAAAATGGACACCTCAAAAACAGTCGCATCTTCGCCGACATGGCCCCCGGATTTGCCGATGGCATTCGCTGCGACATTGACGGCAACCTGTGGAGCAGTTCGGGCTGGGGCAATCCCGAAGATAACGGCGTCAAAATTTTCGCGCCCAATGGCGACCTCATTGGCAAAATTCACCTGCCCGAAGTGTGTTCCAACCTCTGCTTTGGCGGACAAAAGAAAAACCGCCTCTTCATGACAGGCGGCATGTGTTTGTACTCAGTGTACGTCGAAGCCAAAGGCGGGCAAAAGCCGTAATCTCAAGCAAAACGAAAAGGAAAAATCCATGTCACAACAGACAAAAATCTGGCCCTTGAGTATTTTGCTCGTTCTGCTGATTTTATTTTTTAATGTCTGGATGTGGGACAACGACGCACTAATCCTGGGATTGCCAATCAATTTGCTTTACCACATCGGCCTGTGCGTCCTGACCACACTCTCTATGCTCGTAATAGTGCGCCTGGCATGGCCTCATCATTTAGATGCGGAGGATGCGGAATGATTATTGCGGTTGTCGCAATTTATCTGGGCCTGGTTATAGTGGTCGGCACCCTGGGGCATCGGCTGTTTCGCAATACCGCAGAAGATTACTTTGTCGCAAGCCGAAGCATTGGTCCTGTAGTCCTGCTGATGACACTGCTGGGCACCAATCTCACTGCATTTACAATGCTGGGCGCATCTGGAGAAGCCTATCGTCTGGGGATTGTCGTCTTCGGTCTGATGGGCGCGAGTTCATCCATTCTGATACCATTTCTCTTTTATTATCTCGGCACAAAAAGCTGGTGGTTGGGCAAACGGTTTTCCTATGTCACCCAAATCCAGATGATCCGGGACCGCTATACCTCGTCAGCATTGGGAACGCTCTTATTTGTCGTCGTGGTGTTGTTGATGCTACCCTACATCCTGATAGGGGTCAAAGGCGGGGGCGATGCACTCGCGGCAATCACGCGCGGTGAGTGGCCTGGTTGGGCTGGCAGTTTGCTCGTATGTGGCGTAACATTTTTGTACGTAACCTATGGCGGGATGCGAAGTACTGCCTGGGCAAACACCTTTCAAACAACGGTATTTATTCTCGTCGGCATCATTGCCTATCTCGTCATCATGGATCACTACGGCGGGATCGGCGAGGCTATGGCAACGCTACGCGCTACGCACCCCGAATTTGTGATTTTTGGCAGCGGGTCTTATACCGTATTCAAAATGCTCTCCTATCTCCTGCTACCCATCAGTGTCGCGGCATTTCCCCATATTTACGGCCATTGGCTCTCCGCCCGAACCGCGCGGTCATTTCAAACGCCCATAGTATTCTATCCCCTGTGTATCGCCGCCGTGTGGGTCCCCAGCGTCACCCTGGGAATGGTCGGTCGCATTGATTTTACGGCACCACTGAACGGTCCCATTCTGATTGAATTAATTCTGGCACATACGGGTGGCGTGCTGGCAGGATGCCTGGCGGCAGGTGTTTTTGCTGCAATTATGTCTTCGCTCGACTCTCAAACCCTTGCCCTCGGCGCGATGTTTACCGAAGATATTGTGCGATTTTACGGTTTTGACAACCAGTTGTCCGAAAAACAGCAGATTTTGTTCGGACGTCTATTTGTCGCTGCATTCCTCGTCCTGGCCTTTGTCGCATCGCTATTTACAACGCGGTCAATCTTTGAACTCGGCGCCTGGTCACTCACGGGCTTCGCGGGATTGGTACCCGTATTCGTCGGCGCACTATACTGGAAACGCAGCACAAAGCAAGGCGCAACCGCGGCAATCCTGAGTGTAATTGGTTTATGGTTATTTTTTTATGCAAATTCCCTTAACGCAGAAGGCGCGTACAGTATTGGCGGAACCGGCTTAATCCCCGCCGGTATTATCGTCCCTGTTTCCGCACTCATCCTCATCCTCGTATCTTTCGCCACCACACCGCCTCGCGATGCAGATCGATTCTTTTAAAATTGCATAATACAGCCCGCAACACAACAGGACATTTCTCTACAGAGATGTCCTGTTTATTCTTTACTCAACAAATGGCCCCTCCTCCTCGAGCCGTTTGTGAACGCGCTCAAAGTCGGGAGACTCGCCTCTGACGAGGCGTTCGCAATGGATACCCCGCAACGCGCCTTCTTCAAAGCCAGTAAGATTTGTAACATTGGGTTCACCGCGGGTATAATACTTGCGTCCATAAGGCAGATGGAGCACACCAATGACATCGAGTTTGGGAATATGTTCGCGTTGGGCGGCCTGCCTGAGTTTTTCCTCATCGACCTCAACACCGAGTCCCGCACCTTCGGGCACGCGGCAAAAACCTTCGGTCGGTAGCAGTTGCGACGTGGTAATATCGTCTTCGTATTGATCGTCCAGGGTGATAATATGCGCGGTTGCCGTAGGCAAGACCGCCGCCTGATGCAACGTAAAAGCCTTCATCAGAGTATTGCCCGATTGCTGAAGAAGCGTCTGGATATTGGCCTGACCGTAAGCAAATCCCTTCCGCATAGTATCGCCAATGCGACCGCCAATCATATAAATATCGGCAGTCCCGTGTAAGACCTCCTGCATGCCGCCGAGTTGAGGATTGTGCATGATAAGCGGCAATTGCGTTTTTTGCCTCAGTGTGCGCCAGCCATCAATATCGGCCCACGGCAGCGGGTCTTCGATAAAACCGACCACTGGATAATTGCGCTCGAGCTCGGCAACAATGGGAAGCACGACACCCATCGTGCGGTTGTGGTTAAAATCCCAGTGGAGCTTAAAGCCCTCTGGCGCGACCTCGGCAGCGGCTCTCGTTTGTTCAATAACATCATATCGCGCGTCGGAATGCATTTTGAAAATGCGATACCCCTGATCGACAGCGCGCTGGATTTCTTCGGCAAACACTTCAGGTGAACAGGGTCGCGTCCATGCCGCCGCAGGCACCGCATCTCTCACCTTTTGCCCCAGGAGCTTATAGGCAGGCACTTCGAGGTACTTGCCCATCACATCGTAGAGTGCCATGCCAAGAGCCATATGAAAATTATTGTGCAAAAAGTCAAAAGGATTGCGCCCAATTAACGGCGCGATTTCCTCAGAAGCAATCGCGGAACTGTCTTCGTAATCGCCATAGCCAATCAGCCCGTTATCCGTATGGATTTTGACCACCACATGCTGATCGATGTCATACATGCGCGTGCGCCCGTGGTGGTTGTCGTAGCGTTTTGCCAAAGGCATTGCAATGGGAATAACTTCAATATCGGTGATTTTCATCTTAGCCTCCTATATGTGGGAATTGATAATACATAATGAATGCAAGAAAATTTACTGTCAAGTAACTTCATTCCGCCCTATCTTGATCGCTTGAATCTCTTTGGGGGATGATGTATGTTAGAGAGGTAAGAAAACTGGGGTGGACGAACGACTAACCACTAACCACTGGAGCAAACAATGCACCTGATTGCCAGGACAGCGGACGATTTTCGCCAACTTTGGAATGGCGAGCACAATTTTCTCATCGATTCCGAGTTGTTCAAATTTGAAATGCCACTCGTTCCCGTAGATGAAGTAATAGATATTTTGCGGCGCGATTCCGAGGCGCGCATTCAATTTTTAGATGACAGCTTAAGCGATGCAGAACAAAATAATCTGGTCGAAAAATTTAAGGCTGCACCCATAGAAAAAGCTGTCGAAATGCCGATTAGTCTGGCGCATTTTCATCTGCAAAATTTTTATGGCGCGGGACAATTTCTCGAACACTTTCAAGAATGTGTGATGATCCCCTGGCGCACATTCCTTTCTCAACTTGGATTTACGTGGCAAAGATGTTACCCCATTATATTTATCTCTGGAAAAGGATGCAGCTCGACCTATCACGCAGATTCCTCGCATGTACTCGCGTGGCAAGTTTATGGGGAAAAACACTTTCACGGGTTTTTGGAACCGGAAAAACGCGAACCTGTTCAGAAACTCGTGGAAGATCGAACGGGTGTTACGCGCATTGATATTCCCAAAATAGATCCTGCAGATATCTTGACCTATGACATGCAACCCGGCGATTTGCTGTGGAACCAGTTATTGACGCCCCACTGGGTTGATGCGGGCGAAGATGAGGCCGCCATGAGCTTTAATATCTCTCATGGTGGGGTCGCCTATCGCGGTGAATTCTGCCCAAACGAACAGGTGTTGCGCCAACACTGGGAAAAAAATCCCAAAAGCGCGTGGCTGGTCGATGTGAGGTATTGAGCGCGATTTCTTTTGTGATTTTTATGGCTATTTCAACTGGATAACCCATGCGCGTTTTTGCCATTTCTGATTTGCACATCGATTATAAGGAAAACCATCGGTGGGTGCAGCGGCTTTCCAATTGCGATTTCACCGATGATGTGGTAATTGTGGCCGGAGATATAACTAACCGCGCCGACCCGATGCGCGATACCCTGTGCGGACTGAAGCAAAAATTTGCACGCGTTTTTTTTGTACCGGGCAATCACGATTTGTGGGTGAGGCCCAATGAGCGATGTGACTCGTTGGAGAAATTCCACGCGCTTATGGCTTTGTGCAACGTGTTGGACATAGAAACCTCGTGGGCGCAATTGCCGGGTGTACAAATTGTACCGCTTTTGTCGTGGTATGAAAAACCCGAAGAAAGTGCCGACAGTTTGTACGTGCCCCAGGAAGGAGAAGACGCAGCCTTGCACATGTGGGCGGACAACCGTCTGATTCGCTGGCCCGAGAACGAGCGACCCATTGCACGCTATATGCTGACCCAAAATACCGCGCCTGTTCAGGGCGATGGGCCAGTCATTACCTTTAGCCACTTTTTGCCCAGACGGGAGTTGCTCTTTGTCAGGTCCCATTCCGCTCCCCGTCCGCGCCCATTGACGAGCGCGTCGAATTTCAATTTCAGTCGGGTGGCTGGCACAATAGCCTTAGATCGCCTATTGCGAAAACGCGGTTCATCGATTCACATATACGGTCATCAGCATCGCAATCGGTATCGAGAAATCGAGGGTGTGACGTATATTTCTCATTGTCTGGGCTATCAGCGCGAGAGACAATTGGGGGTGGTATGCGGGATGAACGAGGGGCCTCGGTTGGTGTGGGAAACCTGATCTTTAATATGGAGGACGCGATGAATCTAACCATGCAGAGGCAGTCCTTATTGTGGGATGACAGTGAACACACGGTTTGGGAAACAATCACAGAACGCGTCTATTGGCCTCCCGAACAAACAGTCCTGTTATTATGCGATGTATGGAACAACCACTGGTGTCGCGGTGCAGTTGAGCGATTAGAAGCAATGATTCCCCGCATGCACGCCGTAGTGCAAAGCGCGAGAAAGCAAGGTGTGACCATTATTCACGCACCCTCGGGCACACTCGATGTTTATGCCAATACGCTTGCGCGGAGACGGGTATTGGATGTCCCATCCATTGAACCGCCCGAAAATTTGGATCACGCTGATCCCCCGCTGCCAATCGACGATTCGGATGGCGGGTCAGACACAGGTGAAGATCCCAATAAAATCAATACGCAAGTCTGGACGCGGCAACACGCGGGGATAGATATTGACCAGGAACGGGATATTATTTCCGATCAGGGACACGAAATCTACAGCTATATGCAGCATCGGGAAATCGGCAAAATGCTCATCATGGGTGTACATACCAACATGTGCGTGTTGCATCGCACGTTTGCAATCAAACAAATGACGCGCTGGGGCATCCAGGTCGCGCTAATTCGAGATTTGACCGATGCGATGTACAACCCCGCAAAGCCGCCTTATGTGAGCCATGAAGCAGGCACGCAATTGGTAATATCGTTTATTGAAAAATTCTGGTGCCCAACAATTTTAAGTAACGATTTGCTATGAGGTATGCAATGATGAAACGACCCAATATTGTATTTATAACAACAGACCATTTGCGATATGATACGCTGGGATACACGGGGGACCGCGTCATACAAACGCCTGCGATTGACGCCCTATCTGAAAGGAGCATGCGATTTTCAAAATGCTTTGTGCAAAATCCCGTGTGTTCACCGTCGCGTGCGACATTCATGACCGGGCGTTATCCCAAAAATCACGGCGTAAAATGGAATGGATCAAAGCTCAACGAAAATGAAATTACAATAGTAGAAGCGTTCAAAAACCAGGGCTATACAACCGCCAGCGCGGGCAAACACGGCATTGGGCAGCAGCGTTTTCGACAGATACTCGATCACATGGACGCCGTGGGAATACGGCGGGGATGGAAAGAGCGCGCAGATGGAAATTATACAGTCACCGATCCCAATCCATTTGAACAATATGTTCGCGACCAGGGATACGAGTATAAAACGGGATACGCCCTGCCCAATTTTCGCAAAAACCTCGGCGCCGTGCCATCCGGTCTCCCCGAAGATTGCCACATCGATGCCTATGTGGGAATGAAAAGCATTGAATACCTC
>JAPPIE010000442.1:2496-4222 GCA_028874765.1 Gemmatimonadota bacterium | reverse complement strand
GGATCACCCTACCCGAAATACTTCAAAATAGAAATTCCCCTTGACAACCATTTGTCACATTGTCATATTTTACTATGACAATGATACGATTCGACAAGCGTATTCTAAAACGTGAGGTATGTCCAGGATGAATTTTGAATTAGACCCCAGAAGCGGTATCCCTTTCTATCGCCAGATCATTGACCAGATTCGCTATGGCATTGCTGCTGGCAAATTGAATGTAGGAGACCAATTGCCCACCGTTCGCGCTCTGGCCGTAGAACTCAAGGTCAATCTCAACACCATCAGCAAAGCCTATCGGGAACTGGAAATTAAAAACATTCTGGAAACCCAGCAGGGTTCAGGAACATTTATCGCGCCAGTAAAAGTAGAGATTCCCGACAACGAAAAAGAAAAAAAGCTGACTGGTATATGCAATGAATTCCAGAGCATTGCCGCGGCCTACGGATTCAACCTTGAAGACTTGATCAAAGAACTACAACAACGACAAGGAGCAGACCATGAACGATAAAATTCCTCTGAACAAGCATATCAATCTCGTCTCGATCTTCATTTTCCTCATCCTCACCCTGGTAAATGCAATCCTGTTCTATACGGACCTGATTTCTTTAACCATTGCCCTGATCGGACTGGCTGCTACGCTATTCATTGCCGCCACATTGAAAATCTCTGACCAGTGGGAAAAAGCCGTGGTCTTGCGTATGGGAAAATTTATTGGATTAAAAGGACCGGGTTGGTTTCTCATCATACCCATCATCGACCGGGTCGATAAATACATCGACCAGCGAGTCCGGGTCACTGACATTAGAGCCGACTCTACCCTGACAAAAGACACTGTCCCGGTCAACGTTGATGCCGTCGTCTATTGGACCGTTTGGGATGCTGAAAAAGCCGCCCTCGAAGTTCAGGAATACGAATACGCCGTTTCACTCGTCTCCCGGACTGGTCTGCGCGACATCATCGGCAAACACGAATTGGCAGATCTCCTGCAAAATCGAGAAAAGATCGCCGAAGCATTGCAACAGGCCCTCGACGAAACGACCAGTTCCTGGGGTATCACCTGTCAGAGTGTCGGCATCAAAGACATTGTTATACCACCCGACCTTGCAGACGCCATGAGCAAGCAAGCCCAGGCAGAAAGAGAACGCCAGGCCCGGATCATCCTGGGCACAGCCGAAACCGAAATCTCAGAAAAATTCTCTCAAGCCAGCGAAAACTATCACAATAACCCCGTCGCCCTGCAACTGCGCGGTATGAACATGCTCTTTGAAGGACTCAAAGAAAAAGGATCTCTGGTCATCGTACCAAGTTCTGCCCTGGAATCGATGAACCTGGGGGCTATTGGGGGACTGACAGCCCTTGCCGAGCAAAACACAAACCAAACACCTGACCCGACTGAAGAGACAGCTTAAACACCATCAGGAACAAAAAAAGCCGCTCAAACGAGCGGCTTTTGCATGAGGGAAGCTGAATCACTCCACCCGAAAAACCACAGAATCCGCGGCCATAGAAGCGAACAAACCAATACCCCCCTTCACATGAAACTGCGGCTCATCCAACGCCGCCTCATCTTGCGCGCTCGAAATCAAATAATCGCCGTAATTCTCATCCAGCGCATAGACCAGAAATGAATATATACCATAATACGAAAACTGTCTCGGATTTAAGGACAACGAGCGCCCCTGCAAAAAACGCCATTGATCTGCCCGGGCAATACTATCCCGCA
>JAPPIE010000442.1:0-2396 GCA_028874765.1 Gemmatimonadota bacterium | reverse complement strand
CCAACGCCACCCCACCTGAAATCGCGCGTAATACCCAGATCCATGCGGTGATAAGCCGGCAACCGATAGGCGTTCTTTTCCGACACATGCACATAGGGAATGGACTGCCCCGTTGGCTGCTGCACCTCATAGCGCGCCTCCGGAAGCGTATATGCCTGCCCCGTGCCATAAACCCAATTGGCATTCAAATTCCAGCCCCTGCCCAGATAATAATCCGTCACAACAGAAACATCGTGTCGCCGGTCGTACTTTGGCGGAAACGGATTGCCCTGATTCAAAGCGGCAAAAGTATGCTCTGTCTTACTCAACGTATAGCCAATCCAACCCTTCAAACGCCCCTCAGTCTTGCGAAGCAAAAACTCGCCACCATAAGATCTTCCCGAACCCGTGGCGAACAAATCGGACAGCGGGGTCGAATCGCTCAGACGAACCTGAGACTGAAACTCCACCAGATCATCCATATCCTTGTGATAAAACTCCAGATCCACCTGCCAGCTTTCACCCGGCGTCAACATAAGACCAAACGCATTGTGAACAGCTTTCCCCGGCGTCAAAGTCTCATCCACCGGCAGCCACATATCCGTCGTATAAGTATTGGCCTCAATCGAAATCAAATTGACAAACTGGTGATAAATGCCCCAACCGCCCTTAAACGCGATCCTGTCATCCAATTGAAACAAACCCGCCACGCGCGGAGACCATCGGGTATAATTGCCACTCTGGAAATGACTCACGCGCAGCCCAGGCGTCAACTCCAGACGCCCCCAACGCATCGTATGCTCGAGAAAACCCGTCTGATAAAAAGACGACGTATTAATCTGTGACCGGGTCGAATCTCCCACGCCCTGCTTGTAAAAAGCGTCATACGATGTAAACTGCGCACCCACGCGGGTCGTGTGAAAAGGGCCCGAATAAAGATCAAACGTCAACTTGGCGGTCAAATCGTTCAACTCATTATTGCGATTCAATGCAAAACCGCGCCGCCCGCCTCCGCCTTGCCCTGCCTGATCACTATTGGCAGCCTCGTTTTGATTGGTCGCAACATCAAAATTGGACAAATATCGACTCGCCGAAACCTGCACATTGCCAATCAAATTATCCGTGTAAATATGCGACCACTTAAACCGCGCAATCCGATTGCCCCAATCCATGAGCTGATCGCGCGTCTGCTCTCGAAAAGACGGCAGCGACAGATTCAGCGCATCATTACCCATATAGCCACTCACCGAAACCCGGTCATTGTCAGACACATCCAAATTCAGCTTGAAATTCGTATCGTAGAACCCATAATCCTGCCCAAAATCGCTCGTCTGCTGCTGAAAATTGAACCGCGCCTGCCCAAACCGTCCCCCACCTTGTCGTCCCCCAAAGCCACCACCTCCCAATCCCCCCGGTCCACCGCCAGCACCCGGAACCGCGCCAATTGTGCCAATGCGCGTACTGAACATTTCATCCACGATATGATCAAACAGAGGCGAATTTAAAACCTCTTGATACGTGCGCCGCCCCGAAAACATCCACGAACCGCGATCGCCCACTGGCCCGCCAACCGTCAATCCCGCACTGATCAAATCCATAGACGCCCGCGCATCAAACGACTTCCTGTTGCCATCCAAATTTGTAATATCCAGCACACTCGACAGACGGTCGCCATACCGCGCGGGAAACGTCCCCTTAATCAGTGTGACATCCTTCAATGCATCGGGATTAAACGTGCTAAAAAACCCGAACAAATGATTCGGATTATAAACCACCACGTCATCAAGCAGAATCAAATTTTGCCCCGGCGTGCCCCCGCGCACATACAAACCCGCGGAATTTTCACTCGCGGCCTGCACGCCCGGAAGCAATTGAATACCGCGCATCAAATCGGGCTGTCCCACCGTCGGAATACGCGCCAGTTCCGTCACCCGCGTACCAAACGCACTCACAGGCGTCACCTCAGTCGGCGCCACGCGCTCGCCTATGGCCTCAATCTCCTCTCCCATCAATTCCGCAGGTTCCAACTCAATCACAATCCGCGCAGTCTCACCCTGTATAACCACAACCTGAACAGACCGGCTCTCATAGCCGATATAACTCGCCGAAACCCTGTGCAAACCCGGCGACAGATTTCCAATGACAAAATAACCGGCCTTATCCGTCGCCACACCAATGTGCAAACTGTCAATCACAACATTGGCATTCGGCAGAGTCTCGCCATTGGAAGCATCGCGGACAGTCCCCCGCACCGCCCCCTGACCATACGCCTGTGTACTGATGGCAAGACATACAACGCACAAAAACAACTGCACAATCCTCTTCATGATCTCTCCTATTCCCCTCCCAAGGACAGTTTAAAAAACCTCCCTTCTGACATTTTTTAGATTCACCAACGGGTCCTCTCGTTCCCCATT
>JAPPIE010000282.1 GCA_028874765.1 Gemmatimonadota bacterium | reverse complement strand
GGCCAATACAGTTGATGCCGCGGCTGCCGGTTCCGATGATGCCCACGCGAATGGTGTTTGTTGTCACTGTTGGTTTCTCCGGGAATTGTATCAGGGTTCTTGTGAAGAATATACAAATTATTTTCTAAAACAAAAGTCATCTTGTAACGCTCAGGATGATTTTAGGACGTTTATGAGAGGATCGGAGTATGGGGCGTTTGCAAATTCGATTGTCGGAGCATCGCCGAGGGCATGTGGATAAAGACCCGGCGCTGACTGTAGATAGTTCTGGTCGATTCTGGGTTGCTTGGCACGGGTACAGGCCCAAAGAAGATCGGATTCTGGTGCGGTCTTTTAAGGACCAGCGACGCGGTTCTCTGCTACCGGTGAGTGAAGAGGCGGGGATCAATTTTCAGCCGCGGATTGCGTGCGGTGGCGATGCAGTGTGGGTGGTGTGGTGCGCTGTCCGGGAGGGGCAGTGGTGCGTGCTGGCCCGGTCTGCCGACGAAATGGGCGAGGTGGTGCGATTGGCCGAGGCGGATGCGAGTCTGGCTTTCCCAAATGTGACTTCAGATAGTGAGGGTAGAATATGGGTGGCCTGGACAGCGCTGGTGGGTAAAAGGCGTCGGATATTTGGGAGGTGTCTGGAGGGGGAGCGCTGGACTGAAGCCGTGGATCTGTCGCTGGGTGGGGGAGATCACTATCGACCCGTGCTGTGCGGACATGCCGGGGGTGCCTGGGTGGCTTATCAGACGCTTCGAAATGGAGTCTGTGATCTGTTTTTGAAAAAGTGGACGCCGGATGGGGTGGGACGACCGGAGAAGTTCTCGCTTACAGATGACTGGGAGTTGTTTCCGAGGTTGTGTCCCGACGGATCAGACGGGGTCTGGGCGACGTGGGTGGTCACGCGCGATGTGATCCATCCCAAGGGATTTGTGGATCACAAAGTGGAGGCGATGGCTTCGCATTTTGACGGTCGGTCCTGGACGCCCTACAGGGGACCGGATCGCACTATGCCCGAAGGGTACGTGGCGCATCTCTACGATGGATTGCTGGGGCGCGAGCATTATATGGGGTTTGTGGGATGGCGGCGACGGCCGCAGATTGTGCGGGAGACGGATGGGGATGTCTGGGTTCTGTACGAGCGGAAAGAGGACGAGCTGGTCAACCGGCACGGTCCAGATGCGCTGTTTTACGCTCGTCCCCTGACCGGGAGAAATCAGGGGCGGTCCTGTGAGGTGGATGGGCAGGTACACGCCTATACGGTGAACGGAGATTTACCTGTGGTGGATGGGAGGTTGCCATTTGCCGCCCAGATTTCCGAAGGGCGATATTATGCGGATATCTGTGCCGGGTATTTGCCACTGGATCGGGCGCGGCCCGTGGAGGAAGGTCCGGTCTCGGCATGGCGGTCGTGGCGACCGATTCGACTGCCCGAACAGCCTGTTTTTGATCAGCGGCCCGAAATGGAGGTGGAGGGAAAGACCTATAAGCTTTATTGGGGGGATCTCCATTGTCACGGCAATCTATCGGGTGATGCGGAGGGTGAGATCGACGAGAATTACGCGTATGGGCGCTACAAGGCACGGCTGGATTTTATGGCGGTGACGGATAATGATGCGCTTTACGATAATATTCTCACGCCATCTGAGCTCGAGTTGATTCGGGCGGAGGCCGATCACTTTGACGATCCGGGACGATTTGTGGCTGTCCCCGCCTATGAGCGCACCTATCGCAAGGAATCGGAGAGCGGACCGAATCATCGGATTATGCTATTTCCGGACGGAGAAGTGCCGCTGTATCATTTTACCGAGTCCGATGCGGATACACTGGAGAAGTGGGTGGCCGCGATGGAAAAGACGCGGGCTTTTACATTTCCGCACCATCCCACCTGGTGGGTGATTCCGAGTAGTCGGCTCGGGGGCGTGGAACTGTGTTCGTGCTGGGATATTTACATTCAGATGCGGGATACGATTCCAGAGGCACTGCGGCAGGGCTATCGCCTGGCATTTATGGGGAATAGCGATTCCCATCGGATTGTGCCCGGGATGGGTGGTGCTCTGACGGGCGTGTGGGCAGAGGCTTTGACCCGAGAGGCGCTATTTGAAGCTTTGTGGGCACGGCGGTGTTTTGCAACCAACGGTGCTCGTGTTATGCTGGATGTGAGAGTGAACGGAATGCCCATGGGATCGGAGGTGGAGGTGGCGGGGCAGGTACACTTAATCTGTAGCGTACAGGCTTCCCGAATGGTGCAGGAGGTTGCGCTGTTCAGAGATGGAGAGCAGGTGCTGGAGCAATGGGTCGGAAAGCAACAGGCCGTTTTGAGGTTTGAGGACGAGCCAGGTGTTGGAGAACATTTTTATTATGTAGAGGTACGACTAAAGCCACTTCGCCGGGTGCCGATGGGCGGGCGCTGTGGTAATTTGCAGGTGGCACAGGGCGATTTCGCCTGGTCGAGTCCTATCTGGGTTAAAAGGTAGGTTTTTATGACTCTCACTCGCGTCCGATAGCCATCCCATTTTCAGAATGGCGATTCCGTAAATGGCATAAGGACGCCCAATCGTTATATCGCCTAAGAATTCAGGAGAGGATATATGGAGAGGAAAGTCAGACTCGGAATTACCAGAGATTTCTTTGATCCGGCTGGAAATCTGGCCATTCCCGGCCCGGGGCTGGAACTGTTCAATGAGATGCCCGAAGTCGAGTACCGGATATTTGATCGGTTTCTGCCAGAAGTCGGCGCCGAACAGATACGTGGATGTGATATGGTTATCTCCTGGACCGCTCACTGGACAAAGCGCTCACTTGCGGAAAACGACCAACTGATCGCAGTCCTCTACACCGGCGTGGGATACGACCACCTCGATGTTCGGGCTCTCACCCAGGCGGGCGTCATGCTCTGCTTTGCTCCCGACGCGGTTCGCCGGCCAATGGCCTGTACTATCATCACCTTCATTCTCGCGCTCGCGATGCGACTCATTAACAAAGACAGAATGACCCGCCAGGGACGCTGGTCGGAACGGGATGCGTATCACGGTGAAGGTCTGACCGGCAAGACCCTCGGTTCCATCGGCGTCGGCAACATTGGCCATGAGATGTTTTTACTGGCCAGGCCGTTCGGGATGAGACACCTGGCCTGTGATCCCTACGTAGAACAGGACGCCGTGTCCGATATCGGCGCAGATCTGGTAGATATGGATACGATTCTGTCCGAGTCCGACTTCCTGAGCATCAGCGTGCCATTTTGCGAAGAGACACACCATCTGATTGGGAAAGAAGAATTGCGCAAAATGAAATCCACGGCCTACCTGATCAACACCTCGCGTGGCTCAGTTGTTGACGAAGCAGCGCTCATTCAGGCGCTGCAGCAGGGATGGATTCGAGGGGCCGGATTGGATGTGTTCGAACAGGAGCCAGTCGATCCCGACAATCCGATTCTCAAAATGGACAATGTCGTTGTATCCCCGCACTCTCTGGGGCATACCGATGAATACTTTGAAGGAGCCTGGCGCGATAAATTCCGCCAGGCCGCGCAGATTCTTCGGGGTGAGATTCCAGAGGCTGTGGTGAACCGTGATGTGCTTGAAACACCGAGGTTTCGGACAAAGTTCCGCAAATTTCAAACACCGTAGTGTTTTTGGAGGGGGACGTTTCACGAGAGGATTGTGGAGTATGGAGCGTTTGCAAATTCGATTGTCAGAGCATCGCCGCGGGCATGTACGCTTAATCTGCAGGGTGCAGTAAAAGGAGAGGGTTATGATATCAGAAATGCGTCAGCATTTTGAAGAACACGGTTGGGTGCGACTGGAGGGCGTATTGGATGCAAAAAAAATAAATGCTTATAAGTCCACGTTAGATCGCATCGCGTCTGGTATTTGGCGGAAGTGAGTAAGTCCTGTAAGCCTATTGAGGCCACTTGTAGAGCGGGAGACGCCTTCTTGTTTACGGAATCGCTGATGCATTCGGCGCCCCATATCCTGACCGAGAATACGCGGTATTCGATGACTTATACATTTATTCCGCCCTTCTACTGCAATATGCGGCATTACGAGGTTCCCGAATGGTTTCTCCAGAATATACGAAATGCCGACCTGCGGGGCGTTTTAGGCGAGTGGCGCGGTAAGCTCGATCAATGCTATCGGAAACCTTATACGTACAATTTCGAGGATGCATAACTGAGATTTTTAAGGGGGAACAAGGGGCGATTCAGGCGCGGTTTTACAGGGAGACGGTTGAATTTTTGAAGCGGC